>PLKY01000157.1 GCA_003140785.1 Acidobacteriaceae bacterium
TACAGTTTATAACACAGTAGTATTAGAACTCGTGGAATCACAGAAGGCCAGGATCAAGGTCAGTAATGTGAAATCGAAGATCACACGCGTGCTTACGACCGAAGATGACGTCAAAAAGCTAACATCTTAGGGCTAGGATCAAATGTTTCGGGTAATCCAAATTGATCCAGAAACGTTAGCGATTCAATTGAATGCGGGTGCGATTTCAGCACACTCTCGCGGTGTGGATATCTTCAACTTCGTCGACAAGGCGCGGGTCGACGGCATCCTGTCACCTCTGCTCGCGGCCAATAGCACGGGCGACATGGATCTCTTGAGCTTCGGCACTTCGTACCTTCATGAGCTTCGACACTTCGCTGATCTATTATTGACTCCTTTTGGTTTTTACCGAATACGCACAGCATTTGAGTTTTTCAAAAACCTACCGTATCTGGTTTTTGTCTCGGACGATAAAATCCCTGTTCCACTTATGTCTGGAATGGACCCAATCACTCGAGCAGCGATTGGACTAGGGGCTGGTTTTGAGAAATCGGTAGCTTATCGATTAGGGTCAACTTCATTCAGTCGTGTTCGCGTGATTAACGCTGAGAACCATTACGATCCCGCAAATTCTTCGATTAGATATGGCGGTGATCGGATATTAGAAGCGCTTGCATACATTACCCAATTTGAATTCCTGTTTCAAAAGTGCGACACACCTGAAGCCCGTCATCACTTCAGCAGCTTCTTCCATTTGTTTGAAGGATCGGAGTTCGATCTTGCGTATCGCTGGTTCATTCCGGATTGTCACAAAATGCACCCGGTGAAACCATGCCAAACAATACGCTCATGATGGCAATTCTATTTGCGAGTTTATGTGGATCTATTCCTGTGACGGTTCCGCCCAGTTCAACCCTTCGCCGACGTCAATTGCGATCACGCGACGTTGGGGAAAAGCTTCCGTCGGTGCGTTATCACGGTTTAGTCGGTCACTTCAAAGAGAGTCCGAGGTCCTCCATCGAGGATCCCGACGAAGCGTTTGAACTTGTCAATGCTGCATGTCAAAGTCTCTTTGGCCTTGGCATTGTCGAAGAAATCGAAGAGGATCTGCAATTCTCCCAAAGCTTCGTGGAAATGTACAGACAGGTGGGACCAGAGGCTACCGGCGTAGCAGCACAATTAGACCCTATTCCGATGCTTTCCGAGTTAACCGAATATCGGAGGCGGCTGTTTAATACCTTCAAAAGTGATCCACAATTGTTTTGTACCTCACAAGGGTTCTATGAGCAAACAGCTCCTAACCTACGTCCATCATTCATCTATCACAACTCTCATGGAATTCATCTACCAGATGGTGTCAGCTATTCGCGTCTGCCAGGCCAATTGATTGCTCTGTTTGATAGACGTCTGAGGCCCCCGAAGAAGTCGCTTCGGTTTCCCGAGCCAATATCCGTGGCCTACGCGACGTGGTGTCCCCTAGTCGGCGACAACGGATCACGCATTGAAGGCTTTTCGACCGTTATCGAGGACAGAGAGCGAGGAATAGGATACGTACAGAATAATCAACTGGCTTCTCGACAAGGCGTGTACAGCCTACTTGCGCCGCTGTTTCGCTGGATTCTGTACGGCAATAAATCGCGGAACATTTCGGAGGCTGAGAACGACCGTTGGCCCGCCGCACTTGGTCTTGACGATAGTAGGTTTGTCATAGACCCGTTCTACGAGGAGGCTGAGGATATTAGCCTGCCGGATGCCTTTCTGGAGTTCTTCGGTCGGAGCGAAAACTATTGTGACGTTTGCGGAGCCAAGGCGACTGCCACTAATTCATATTTGGTCTCCGCGCGAACCATGCGCCAGAACCAAGCCGTGGTGAAATACTACCGAGCGCGTGGCGCCGATTTCGAGTTCCAACTCCTGAAGCTAGATTGGTCAGATTGGCTTGTATGCCGGGCAGACATGGAACGGTTCAATTTGTCGATCCCGCGACGCACCTCCGCAGATCCGATCTCTCGATGAAGCGCTCGCGATATTCCCGAGAAGAGCTCAAATGCCGAAGGCCGCATGGGCGACAAGAAGTGATGTAGATCTGCCGCCTTCATTGCAGAGAATTTCAAGCTCACAGCGCACAATTGATGCTAGGCCAAAGCGCGGAAGCTGAGAGCTAACATCGCAAAGCTGCTAAGTCCTTTGCCGAGAGAACTTTCGCCATAAGCGATTGATTCGATTAAGGTTAGCGTAAGGTATTGATAAAGCTAAGTCCAATGGGCAGAGATATTTAGCAAGAAACGAGGGGGAGGGGTAGGCCGGTAATTTGGCAGAGAGCGAGTGTCCCACCCAAGCCGAGCCTGGGTGGGAGTCGTCATTAGCGTGTCTTGGCAACTTCCTCCACGGTGACCGGATCGAGGAAGGGCATCGAAGCACGCAGCTTCTTCCCGACAATCTCGACCGGATGCTTGGCTTCTGCTTCGCGAAACGCCAAGAACTCCTTGCGTCCGGAGTTCTGGTCGGCCAGGAAGCGCTTGGCAAAGCTTCCGTCCTGAATCTCCTTCAGGATCGCCTTCATCGCCTTCTTGCTTTCATCGTTGATCACGCGCGGCCCGGAAACATAGTCGCCCCACTCCGCAGTATCCGAAATCGAATAGCGCATGTAAGCAAGACCGCCCCGATAGATGAGGTCGACAATCAGCTTGAGCTCGTGCAGCACTTCGAAATACGCGCTCTCCTCCTGATAGCCGGCTTCAACGAGCGTCTCGTATCCAGCCTTGATCAGCGCGCTGACGCCGCCGCAAAGCACAGCCTGCTCGCCGAAGAGATCCGTCTCCGTCTCCTCCTTGAATGTCGTCTCCAGCACTCCAGCGCGCGTGCAGCCGATGCCTTTGAGATAGCTGAGAGTAAGTGAATGAGCCTTGCCCGTCGCATCCTGATGCACAGCAATCAATCCCGGCACGCCGCCGCCTTCAGTGAAGACTTCGCGCACGCGATGCCCCGGCGCCTTCGGCGCGGCCATGCCGACATCGATGCCTGCAGCCGGAGTGATGGTCTTGAAATGGATGTTGAAACCGTGAGCGAAAAGCAGCAGCTTGCTGGCGGACAGATTGGGCGCGATCTCATCGGCGTAGAGTTTTGCCGCCGTTTGATCCGGGACGAGAACCATGACCACGTCCGCCCACTTGGTGACGGCGGGGACAGTATCAACTTCAAGGCCAGCCTTCTGTGCCTTCGCAATCGATTTGGAGTTTGCAGCCAATCCCACTTTGACCTGGACTCCTGAGTCTTTCAGGTTGAGCGAGTGGGCGTGTCCCTGAGAGCCGTAGCCAATAATGGCGACCTTTTTGGCTTGAATAAGTGTGAGATCGGCGTCGTGATCGTAGTAAGTCTTAGCCATGTTGTTCTCGAGTTTTCCTTTGCGTACAGGTTGGGAATTTCTTTGCGGATTAGTGGTGCAAAGCCCGATGGTGTTGTTACGCCTTGACGAATGTAGTCAGGCTGCGTCGAGCGCGTTCGCGAAGCTGGCAATCTCGCAGTTCATCGGCGAGAGCTTCCAGGTGAGGCACTCCGTAAATCGAAAAGTTCTCAAGCTCCGCATCGGAAGAGTAGAGGTGCAGAGAGGATTGGCCCAGAAGACGGCTCCCGATGGGCTTGCGCAATTCGAAATGGTCGATGCGAAACAGCTCCAGCGATTCCTGAACCTTGGAAAGCAGACCGCGTTCGAGCTTGATTCTCTGCGTGGTGATTCGATAGTGGACACGCCGGCTTTTAGTGTAGAAGACCAGGCAAATGAGAGCGAAGGCCACGACGAAGAAAAGGCATAGATACAGAACGTACGAATCAGACCGTTCGATGTATCCCGCCTTCATGGCGTACCCCACAGCCGCCGTTACGGCAATCACAGTGAGAAACGGCAGGAGTTGGCCGACGGTGTAGATCAGCGCCGGATGACCGACGAACAGATCGCGCTCAGTCTCGCCCTCTTTGGCGGCAGCGAACTGGGTCAGGTCAGAGTTGCAGAATCGGCACTTAATTGCGACGGCCTTGATGGTCTCTCCGCAGAAAGGGCAGGCTTTGCTGTCCGGGTCCATGATTCGCTCCTTTCAGGTGAGGATACCAATGCAAGGTGTGGCCGGCGTGAATGCTACGCGGGCTCGATGTCCGCGCTTTCTTCAACGGCATTGGCGGGGTCGTCTTCGGACACCGGCCTTTCGGCGGCTCCAGCGCCCATCGCTCGGAGCACGCGGCTGGTGTGATGGCCGCGGCGCATTGTCATTTTGCCGCTGCGGCAGATTTCAAGAATACGCTCCTCGCCCTCGTTCAACACTTGAATGAGCCCTTCGATCTTGCTCTCGACGCCGGTCATCTCAATCATCAGCGATTCAGGCGCGAGATCGACAATACGTGCCCGAAAAACCTCAACCAGTTCGAAAATCTGAGACCGATTTTGTGGCGTTGCGGCAACCTTAATCAGCGCGAGTTCCCGCGTGACCGAAGGCGCCTGTGCGATGTCGTCAACGTCCACGACATTTTCCAGTTTGAATAGGCTCGCTTGAATGCGATGTCCTGCTTCAGCCGAAGCCTCGCATACGAGCGTGAGGCGCGAGAGCCCTGGGCGCTCGCTGCGCCCCACCGTCAGCGAGTTGATGTTTATGTTCAGACGGCGAAAGAGCGATGCCACGCGCGTGAGCACGCCAGGCAGGTCTTCAACGTATGCAACGAATGTATGCAGCATGATAAGCCTCAAGTTCTCAGTTGTCAGTTCTCAGTTACCTCGCAACAATGATCCGCTGCCGCACCTTGACGCCATTGACAACCGACAACTGACAACTGTTCACTGACAACTGTTTCACAGGTCTTCCGGTGACTCGAGCAGCGGGTCATGATCTGGGCGACGAATCATTTCATGCAAAGCAGAGCCGGCAGGAATCATCGGGTATACCGAATCTTCTTTTTCAACCAGGAAATTGATCAGGAAAGCGCCGGGGGCCGTGCGCGCCTCATGGACGGCGGATTCGACTTCAGCTCGTGTGCGGACGGCACGTCCAGAAATGCCATGCGCGTCGGCAAGCTTGACGAAATCCGGGCTGACCAGCGGAGTCGATTCATAGTTGCGCTCGTAGAAAAACTCCTGCCACTGGCGCACCATGCCGAGATAGCCGTTGTTGATGATCGCGATATTGATCTTGAGCTTCTCTTGCACAATCGTAGAAAGCTCGGCCGCTGTCATTTGGAAGCCGCCATCGCCGGCGATGACCCAGACTTCTTTCTCGGGACATGCAGTTTTCGCGCCGATCGCCGCGGGCAACGCGAATCCCATGGTTCCGAGGCCGCCCGAAGTGATGAGCGAGCGCGGCTTCTCGTGGTGGAAGTATTGCGCCTCCCACATCTGATGCTGGCCTACGTCGGTCACGACGACTGCCTCGCCTTCCGTAATGCGCCATAGATCATGCACCACGTGGGCGGCATAGAGATGACCATCATCGGGCAAGTTCTTAATGTCGCGCACCGCGCTTGCGCCCTTGCTGGCCTCGATGGTCTTGAGCCAGGCGCTGCCATCGCGGCCACCGATCCGAGGCAGCAATTCCTCCAGCACCTCGCGCAGATCGCCCACGAGTGCGACATCGACCTTGACGTTTTTGTTGATTTCAGCAGGATCGACCTCTATATGAATCTTCTTCGCCTTCGTCGCGTAAGAAGCCAGTGTGCCCGTCACTCGGTCGTCGAAGCGCATGCCGCATGCGATCAGTAGATCGGCTTCCTGAATGGCATGGTTCACCCACGCTTCGCCGTGCATGCCCATCATGCCCAGGTTGAGCGGATGCGATGCGGGGAAGGCTCCGAGGCCGAGCAGCGTGAGAGCCACGGGAATCTGCGTGCGCTCAGCGAGCGTGCGGACCTGTTCCATTGCACCGGATTCAGTTACGCCATGCCCGGCCAGGATGATGGGGCGCTTTGCATTGCGGATCAGTTCGACGGCACTCTCCAAACCGTGCTGTTCCACATTCAGCATGGGGTGGGGGCGATAGGCGCGCGGTTTGGCCGTAGCAAAGTCAAAGATCGCCTTGCCTTGCTGCGCGTCTTTGGTGATATCGACCAGCACGGGACCGGGGCGGCCGGAGCGCGCAATCTGGAACGCCTGACGCAGCGCGGGGGCAATTTCTTCTGTGCGGCTGATGAGAAAGTTGTGTTTGGTCACAGGCAGCGTGATGCCCGTGATATCGACTTCCTGAAAGGCATCGGTGCCGAGCACCTTGCTCGAGACATTGCCGGTGATGCAGACCATTGGAATCGAATCGAGCATAGCGGTGGCAATTCCGGTTACAAGATTCGTCGCGCCGGGGCCGCTGGTGGCAATCGCAACGCCGACCTTACCCGAAGCCCGCGCATAGCCGTCAGCCATGTGTGCAGCGCCCTGCTCATGGCGCACCAGCGTGTGGTGGATGGGAAACTTGCGCAGCGCGTCGTACACGGGCAGAATCGCCCCGCCGGGATAGCCGAAGACGTCCGTGACACCCTCGCCCACCAGCGTGGCCCACACAATTTCCGATCCCGTCAGGCGCGTGGGTGTGGTGAGGTGGGCGTTTGCTTCCTGCGTGTTTGCGTTGCTTCCCATGGGGGACTCCTTTGTTCAAAATCGACGAAAAATCCGCGGCTTCTGTTACGTTGTTGCTCCGATGGATGCCGAGCTTACGCGGTCGACGTACTTGCGGAAGACTCCTGCCGGCCACCGCAGAGCAGGCGGCGCAAAATCTTTGAGGCGGCTCGCGATCTCTGCGTCGCTCACTTCAAGCGTCAACTTGCGACTCGGAATATCGAAATGAATGATGTCGTCCTCACGCACGGCGGCGATGGGTCCACCGACGAAGGCTTCAGGGGCAACGTGTCCGGCTGTAAAGCCACGCGTTGCACCGGAAAAGCGGCCGTCCGTAAGCAGGGCAACGTGAGCGCTCAATTCGGCGTTCGACGATATGGCTGCGGTCACTTGCAACATTTCGCGCATGCCGGGCCCGCCCTTCGGGCCCTCATAGCGAATCACCAGCACATCGCCGGGCTTGATTCTGCCTTCCTGCACGGCGGCAAAGCAGGCCTCTTCCGTATCGAAGACGCGCGCCGGCCCGCGATGCTCAAGCCGATCGGCCGCGGCAATCTTCATCACGCAGCCTTCCGGTGCGAGGTTGCCCTTCAAAATGACCAGGCCGCCTGTCGGCTTGATGGGCTTGTCGAATGTGTGAATCACCACTTGCTCCGGTGTCTCCTTGGCAAGCGCGGCTTCTTCTGCGAGCGTGCGACCGCTGATGGTCAACGTGGATCCGTCAGCACGTCCAGCGTCGATGAGGCGCTTTGCCAGCAGGCGCGAGCCTCCGGCAGTCTGAAAGTCTGAAGCCACATATTTGCCTGCAGGCGTGAGGTCGCAGATGAACGGCGTGCGTTTGGAAATCGCGTCGAAGTCGTCGATCGACAGTTCGATGCCCAATTCACGCGCGATGGCGAGCAGGTGAAGCACTGCGTTGGTCGATCCGCCGCTGGCCGCGACACTGGCGATTGTGTTTTCTAGAGACTTGCGCGTGATGATCTGCGAAGGTCGGCGATTGGCGCGAACAGCGTCCATCAGAATGCGACCGGCTTCTTTCGTCGCGGCGTGCTTTTCCTTCCACGTGGCGGGCACGCCGGAAAGTTGAATCGGCGAGATGCCCAGGATCTCGCCCGACATCGCCATGGTGTTGGCGGTGAACTGCCCACCGCAGGCTCCGGGGCCGGGACACGCTGCGGCTTCGAGGGCTTCGAGTTGGTCGTCGCTGATTTTTCCAGCCGCGTGCGAGCCCATGCCCTCGAAGACGCTGAGGATGGTGATCTCTTTGTTGGAGCCGTCGGGCTGCTTGAGGTTGCCGGGGGCGATGGAGCCGCCGTAGAGCATGAGGCCGGGGATGTCGAGGCGGGCGAGCGCCATGATGCTGGCGGGCATGTTCTTGTCGCAGCCGGCGATGCAGACTAATCCATCAAACGAATTTCCGCGGGTGACGAGTTCGATGCTGTCGGCGATGACTTCACGGCTGATGAGCGAGGCCTTCATGCCCTGCGTGCCCATGGTGATGCCGTCGTGGATGGTGATGGTGTTGAACTCCACCGGCATTCCGCCGGCCTCGCGGATGCCCTGCTTGACGGCTTCGGCGACCTGGCGGAGATGGAAGTTGCAGGGGCCGATCTCGGTCCAGGTGTTG
>PLKY01000334.1 GCA_003140785.1 Acidobacteriaceae bacterium
CACCAGACCGCGCCCTTCCCCGCACGCATCTGGATTCCGCCGTTTTCTGATCCAATTTCCAGCAACATCAGCCCGCTGGTGCGCAGCTGGCTCAACCTGATCGGCGCGAACATGACGGCCTATCTGAACGCGCACAACATGCCGGGCGCAATTTCCGAGTCGCGCTTTGACAACTGGTATGCCGGATTCACAGATTGGGCGCACGTCTTCCGCAATGAGATTTCGTTCTTCACTGAAACAGCTCTCTACGAATACGCCACACCGCACTTCTACACGGTGCGCGACTTCCCGAAGAACTACCAGGATCTGCGCGCATTGAGCATGTATTCCACGCCGTGGGAAGGCGGCTGGTGGCGCCTGAAAGACGCCGTCGACTACATGGTTGGCGGATCCATGTCGGTGCTCGACATTGCGGCGAAGAATCGCGAAACGCTGCTCTACAACCGCTACCAGGCGGCGCGCGACAACATCCAGCACTTCAGCAAAGAGCCACCGTTTGCCTACGTGATCAGCGACAAGCAAAATGACACGCCGGAGGCTGCTTTGCTTGCGCAGAAGATGATCGACAACGGCCTAGACGTCTATGCAACCAAGAGCGGTTTCAAGGCCAACGGCGTGAGCTATCCGGCCGGCTCGTGGGTCATCCCGATGGATCAGCCTTTTTCCGCGCTGGCCAAGGAGTTGTTTGAGCGGCAGCGCTATCCGGATGCGCTCGAGAACGAAACCTCAAAAGCTATCGATCTCCCATACGACGTGACCGGATGGACATTGCCGCTGCAGATGGGCGTGAACGTCGATGCGGTCACCGATCCGCTTGGCTCGGACGAGCGTGCTCTGATGTCAAAGATCGAAAAAGTGGATTTGCCCGAAGCAGCCATCGATGGCGTGGGCACCGTCTTCGCGATCAGCCACAAAACCAACGCGTCCTTCCAACTCGTAAATGCAGCATTGCAGGCCGGGGCCACGGTCTCGTTGGCACAGGATCCTGTCAAGACAGCCGAAGGCACCGAGAACGGCGCTTTTCTAATTGGCGGAATCAGCCGCACCTCGATCGCGGACCTGACAAAGAAGTATGCTGTCTCCGCTACCGCCTCCAGCGCCCCAGCACACACGTTGCCGCTCAAGAAAGCGCGCATTGGACTCTACCGGCCTTGGGCGCCCTCGATCGACGAAGGCTGGACGCGCTGGATCCTCGAGAATTACGGATTCGAGCCAGCGAGTGTCTACAACGGCGACATGCGCGCGGCCGATCTGCGCAGCCGCTATGACGTGATCGTCTTGCCGGATCTGTCAGCCAAGCAACTGACCGATGGCTTTGGCGTCGGCGTCGTCCCCGGTCAATACGCAGGCGGAATTGGCGACGATGGATTGCAGAATCTGCGCGAGTTCACGCGTGAAGGCGGAACGCTGATTGCCCTGAACAAGACAGCCGCCAGCCTGATCCCTCTGATGTCTTTGCCGGTCCAGAACGTGATCGAGGGCGCCAAGAGTGACAAGTTCTTTTGCTCGGGAGCCCTGTTGCGGTTGGAGACGGAACATGCCGATCTTCCGGTGAACTTTGGCGTCTCCGCATCGCCCGTGGTGATGTTTCAGAACGGCCCTGCCTTCCAGCCGCTGCCAGGCTTCCACGGCGCTGTCCTCGCCCGCTATCCGAAAGAGACCGATCCACTCGAAAGCGGCTTGCTGCTGCATCCTGAAGCAATCGAGGGCAAGGCAGCCGCTTTGGAACTCGCCTACGGCAGGGGCCATATTGTGCTCTTCGGCTTTAAGCCACAGTTCCGCGGGCAATCGCACGCTACCTATAAGTATCTATTCAATGAGTTGTATGCCTACGATCATCCCGCGTTGCCGACCGAGCCTGCAGCGACTCCGGCAAAGGCAGAAATTCCAGCCGCTGGGGCGACCCCGCTGAAAGATCGCAAGCCGGAGGACACGTTACCTGAATAACTTGTCGGCGGCCATGCAGGGGGGTAGCCTTATTCACACATTCGCGCGCCGTGATGCAAGCGCCGTACTCGGGGAACCTGATAGGCAAGTAAATAGCTGAGTCTCCAAGCCTTTCAGGGAATGCGTCTTGCTCGATCGGAAATGCGCAATCGAATGGTGTGAATGTTGTTACCGGCTGCAGTGCCGCGCCAAGCGGCGGTGGCGCGCCTACAGGCAGGATCTGGAAGAACTTCGAAGGGGCGCCGAGCGATGGAGCGATGAGCGAACCTGAACAGCAAAAGTCGAACAGCGCGTCATTCGAGGGAACTAAGCAGGAGTTGTTCCACGCGCCCGCAAATCTCCACGAACAGACACCTGGCGCCGAATCAGGGGTAGGTCAAGCCAAGAAGTCGTCTGGATTGCTAATAGTGCTGCTCGGACTCGTCGTGCTGGCCGCTGGCGCAGTCTTGGTGCTCAGCCAGAAAGGCCTGAAATCGGCGAAGGCCGCTTCCGATACGGACGACCTGGGAGCAGGCATCGCGAATGCATCCGGATTGCGCGGCCACCTCGTGACCAGGTGGCAGGGCAAAACGCAATACATGCTGAAGATAGAACCAATCGATCCGCGAGACGCAGATAGGTTCGCATCCGTTACCGCCCATCCTTCCAAACCAATCGCGATCAACATTCGTTTGCTTGATTCGTCAGGCTTCGCGCTCTGCGGCAAGGAAATCGTTCTGCCGTACGAGGCAAAGAACGAAGTGCAAATAAACGGCGCCGACGTCTTCACCAACATCCTTGGATCGGACGGAAAAGTGGAGGCCCTCTGGGCACAGGGCAATCTTCCCTGCTCGCCGGACCAATACCAACGCTTCGACTATTGGGATCTGTCAACGAATTTTCCGACCCTGGCCGAACAGGAACAGGCTCTAGGCCATAGGCACGATGAATCTCCACAGAGCATTCTGGAAGCGCGCGCGTCGGCAAAACGCAGGCTGGCTGTGAAGAAGCCGCTCTCGACGTTCTACATCGAGGGCGATGACAGGATCACTTCCTACGAGCCATCGAGAGGACTCCTTGTCGCGGGCCCAGGCAGAAGCTTCTTTATCGATAGAAAAAGCGACCAGGTGACCGTGGCAGACTGGGCGACGGATTCTTCGCTGATCCATTTCAAGTGCGACCAGCACGCCAACTGCGCATTGAGCCGAGGGGGCTCGATGGTTCCGGCGCGGATGAACGAGTAGCGCAGAGATCAATCGATCCGCTCAGGCCACCGGCGCGCGCCGCGATAGACGCGGAGAATGCGAACGCGCCCTGCAGCGATCTTGTAAATAAGGATGTAAGAAGCTGTCTAAAAACTGCCGGATGAATCAGGGAAGCTATAGGCGCAGAGTAGTAGAGGCCCTAGCCCTAATACTGTTCAC
>PLKY01000217.1 GCA_003140785.1 Acidobacteriaceae bacterium
CCCTGCCGCTGGAAAAGCTGAAAGCAGCGACAGTCAAACTGCTGGAAGTGCCCGTCGAGACGATCGAGCAGGCAGCGACGACCATGTTGACCAGCGGCTTTCTCATGCTGGAGGAGATCGAGGGTGAGCCGCTAATCTTCCTCCCCCACCTGAGAAAAGCGGAAGACGGCATCGCAACGAAGGTGAAGCGNNGGATCGACTTCGAGAAGGCCGTCGCCTGGTGCGAGACAAAGACTGGAAAGACTCTGGCCCCGAGCCAACGCGAGGCGTTGAAGACCGCCCTGACCAGCCCGGCAACCGTCATCACCGGCGGCCCCGGCGTGGGCAAGACCACATTGGTGAATTCAATCCTGCTGATCCTCCGTGCCAAGAAAGTGAAGTGTCTGCTGTGTGCGCCTACCGGGAGGGCGGCGAAGCGCCTTACAGAGACCACTGGGATGGAAGCGAAGACCATTCATCGGCTGCTGGAGGTTGACCCAGCCACGGGGAGGTTCTCCCGCAACGAGGACAAGCCGCTGGACTGCGACCTTCTCATTGTCGATGAGACCTCTATGGTGGACGTGCTACTCATGCACGCTCTCCTTCGCGCACTCCCCAAGAACTCCGGACTGATCATGGTCGGCGACGTGGATCAGCTTCCCTCCGTCGGGCCGGGGAACGCCCTGCGAGATTTGATCGAGAGCGGTGTGGTACCCGTCGTTCGCCTGACCGAAGTGTTCCGCCAGGCGGCCAGCAGCAAGATCATCACCAGTGCCCACCTTATCCGCCAGGGGAAGATGCCGGAACTTCGGACGGCGGAGTCTGGCTCCGACTTCCATTTCATCGAGCGGGACACGCCCGAGGAGATCGCCGCAACTCTTGTGAGGCTGGTTCAGGACAGAATTCCCAAGGGGCATAAACTCGACCCAATCCGCGACATTCAGGTGTTGTGCCCGATGAACCGGGGATCGATCGGAGTCCGCGAGTTGAACACAGTGCTCCAGGGTGCTCTGAATCCCGTTCGGCTCGGTGAACCCGCGGCAGAGCGCTTTGGATGGCGGTTCCAAGTCCGGGATAAAGTCATCCAGACGGAGAACGACTACAAGAAGGAAGTGTTCAACGGCGACATCGGCATCGTTGAGAAGATCGATCCCGTCGAACAGGAACTCTCCATTCGGTTCGATGACCGGCTGGTGACGTACGACTATGGTGAACTGGATGAAGTCTCCTTAGCCTACGCGGTGACCATTCACAAGTCGCAGGGTTCGGAGTTTCCGGCGGTGGTCATTCCGGTTGCCATGCAGCATTACATGCTCCTTCAACGGAATCTCATCTACACAGGAATTACCCGCGCCAAGCGGCTGTTGGTGGTGGTCGGGCAGAAGAAGGCTCTGGGGCTCGCAGTCAGGAACGACCAGGCACGAAAGAGATATTCGGGGCTGCTAAGTAGCTTGAAAGGCTCCGGCCAGTAGTACCCCCTGATGTTCTGGACCTCAATGCACATTGAGCCGTAGGGAGCCTGCAACAACACGATTACCTTGCGGAAAAACCGCCGCTCGCCGTGCCAAGGCCAGCATGGGCGCCAACAATCCAGTCCTGCAGGGGACGTTGTTCGTTACAGTCTAGGCACACCATCGTGACGAATTGTGCAGCGCAGTGCGGACAAACGGCTCGGCTCTGGAATGTGTCGAACGGCTGCCCGCAATGCCCGCATATCCAGTAGGCTCCAATCGGTGGCGCAGTCCGGCAGCTCGGGCAGGCAAATCCTTCCCGGCGCGGCAACCTGGCAAGGCGTAACAACCCCTGCGCGTGCCGCAGCCCACTCCAGCAATTCATGAGCATGAAGACGGAGATCGCCCCGAACCAGATGGAACGCACCCACAAGGCGAGGATGAAGAACCCAACAACGCCCACAAAGCCCAGGACCGTGGCCACCATCAGGCTGCGGGCGCGACCAAACACAAACCACAACAGAGAGCGAAGAATCTGCCCACCGTCCAGAGGATAGATCGGAAGCATGTTGAAGACCAGCAGCGATACGTCAATCCACAAGACCGCCCGCAACAACTGGTAGACATCGGGCATTGCCTGTGCCCACCCCAACGACCGGCTCATCACAACAACTGCTATGAGGATAGGCAGGAGCGCCACGTTAACCAGTGGCCCCGCCGCGATGCTCCAGAGTGTCGCGCCCGGTCTTTGCGGAGGGTTCACATACGCCACTCCGCCCAAGGGCCATAGCACAATTTGATTTGCTGTCCCCCCAGTTTGCCGGCAAGCAAGGGCATGTCCGAACTCATGCATCAGCACAATCAAGAACAGCGCCAGATACTCCAAAACGTTCCAGATGACAGAGGCATACCTGCCTTTTCTGCTCTCAACCTCATAGGCTGCCACGAGAAACCAGGACCAGTGCAGAAACAGATCAACTCCGGCGAGGCGAAACAGATGGATCGAACCCTGGCGAACACTCGGCATGGGGGTAGCTTACGTTACTCGGATAGTTTCCTGCGATCAACCGCGTCCAGAATCCGCATGGGCTGCTCACTTCGCTTCAGGGGCCTTCCGCGCAGCCCGACGTCGCTTGACGCGTCGGCAATTCGGTTGCGCCCTTCAGTGGAAGGCGTTCTCTTCTTCTTCGCAGTTGGAGAGGAGTTATCACTCCGCAATGCTCGCGCCTTTTTGCCATCGAAGCCTTGTGACAGGTGCGTCGATGATTCCACACTGCCAGCATGTACGATAAACATTGGCCCGTTATGAACAACAACACCATCCTCTCCCCTGAAATCCTTCTCTACATTGCACAGTCATTGAACCTGCCCATGCGTGGCCTTGTCGCCGTCATCGAACTGCTGGACGATGGCGGCACGGTTCCCTTCATTGCCCGCTATCGTAAAGAAGCCACCGGCAATCTGGACGAAGTTCAGATCCGGAACATCGAAGAAAAGTTAGCCTATTTTCGTGATCTTACGGAGCGTCGTGCAACTATTCTCACCTTCATCGCAGAGCAGGGCAAGCTGACCGATGAGTTGAAGTCACGGATTGAAGCCACGCTCGACAAGAGCGAGCTGGAAGACCTCTACCTTCCTTATCGGCCCAAGCGGCGTACCAAGGCCACTATTGCCCGCGAAAAGGGATTGGAGCCGTTGGCATCCTATATGTGGCAGCAACAAACTTCTGCACAGCCTCTGGAGAGCTTTGCAGCCACATTCGTGAACGTAGAACTCGGCGTTGCAAGTGTGGAAGAAGCACTGGAGGGCGCACGCCACATCGTTGCCGAGTGGATCAGCGAAGATGCCGACCTGCGCAAGGAACTACGCCGCCTGATGTTTGACGAAGGTGTGATCGTGAGCCGCAAGGCAACGGATGCTGTAGATGAGCTGGAAAAGTTCAAGATGTACTACGAGTACAAGGAGCCGGTAAAAACAATCCCGTCGCATCGCATGCTGGCCATCCGCCGGGGCGAAAGTGAAAACGTTCTGTACTTTCTCATTGAAGTCGAACCTGAGCGCACAGTGGCGCTTATTCAGCGGCATGTGCTGCGGCAACAGGGCGATTGGACGCCCCAGCTCAAGGTCGCGATCGATGATGCATGGAAGCGTCTGTTGAACTCGTCGATTCAAGGGGAGACTCGCCTGGACTTGAAGCGGCGCTCAGACGCAGACGCAATCCAGGTGTTTCGCGACAACCTCTATAACCTGCTGTTGGCCCCACCCGCCGGTCCAATCTCTGTCCTTGGTATTGATCCGGGCCTGCGCACAGGCTGCAAGATTGCCGTCGTGGATGCGACTGGCAAGCTGTTGGCTCACGACGTTCTCTATCTGCATACGTCGAAGCATGGCAACGCTGAATCTATCCCTAAGCTTGAAGCCCTGTTGCGACAGCATCATGTTCGCGCCATAGCGATCGGGAACGGTACTGCTTCCCGCGAGACCGATGCTTTTATTCGCGCTTTCCTTCGTGAGAAGGGTATCGAAGGCATCTTCTCTGTAACTGTGAGTGAATCAGGCGCCAGCGTCTACTCTGCCTCTGACGTCGCGAGGCAGGAGTTCCCTGATCTTGACCTGACGGTGCGAGGCGCTATCTCGATAGCTCGCCGCCTGCAGGATCCGTTGTCGGAGCTGGTGAAAGTGGATCCCAAATCAATCGGCGTGGGCCAGTACCAACATGACGTCGATCAGCGCCAGCTACAGGATTCGTTGGAGAACGTGATCGAGAGTTGCGTGAATCGCGTCGGCGTTGACCTGAATACGTCGTCCTGGACGCTGCTGCGCTTCGTTGCGGGAATTACCGAGCACACTGCGCAGAATATTGTGAGTTTTCGCAATGACAGGGGAGGGTTTCGATCGCGCACGCAGGTTTTGGAGGTCCCAGGAATTGGGCCAAAGACCTTCGAGCAGGCGGCAGGCTTCCTCCGCATTCGGGATGGCGACAACCCTCTCGACATGACCGCAGTCCATCCGGAATCGTACCCCTTGGTGGAACAGATAGCAGTGTCGCTCAAGACAACGGTGAAAGAGGTCATCCAGAGTCCACAACTTCTCGAACAGGTGGATCGGAAGCAACTCTCTGCCGGTGCGTACACTTTGGACGATATCCTGGCCGAATTGCGAAAGCCCGGGCGCGATCCGCGGAATAAGTTTGTTGCGCCCGTCTTCCGCGAAGAGGTGCGGGAGATCTCCGACGTGCAGGCTGGCATGGTGCTGGAAGGCGTGGTGACGAATGTGACGAAGTTCGGGGCTTTCGTCGATATTGGAGTTCACCAGGATGGACTTGTCCATATCAGCGAGCTGTCCAATCGCTATATCAAGGAGCCCTCAGAAGCAGTGAAGGCGGGTCAGATCGTCAAGGTTAAGGTGCTCAGCGTCGATACACGAGCGAAGAGAATTGCCCTCTCGATCAAAGCATTGGCAGTGCTATCATCGCGTCCCGTGACGAATCCCGGTAAGTCCGCTCCGACGCTGCAGCCAACGCGGGATGAGAAATTCGCCGCATTCCTTGAAAAAGGGAACGCTCAACGAACGAAAACCTAGAAGGTAAAGATCGCAGGACATCAGTTCTGCCGAACGGCGACACGCTCTGTCATCGGTGGCTGAGCCCGGTCCCTTCTGGAGAGAAGGCTGGCTCAGGTAAACACCACAGAAACAAAGCTATGACAAGCGCTGAGATAGAGTTCTTGCATGCTCTCATGCATTCAGTAGCCCTGCGAACGCCTCCGCGCTCCACTCCTAACCCGCCAACCCTTCTTCCATCGCAGGTGTGGCGCGCAGCGTATTGTGGAGGCGGCAGAAACAATCTAATTCCGTTCGCTCGCTTCTCTCAGGATCCGCGCGGCGGGTTCCTCTCGCCGGCAGGCCAAGTCATTTCGGCAGGCCAGCGGGGCGAGTATTGCCGTTGTTTGCACGAAAACTTGCCTTCGCGTTGATCGCGTCAGCGGCAAAACGCACCCTAACGCCACGGTCCCCGCGATGTTTAAACGAACCGCGGCAATAGGATTTCAACGAATCGATGAGTCGTCTCCCGCAACCTCCTGGCCGAAGACCCGAGAATCGAGCTCGGCGCTTGCCGCCCGCCGTCACGGGAATTAAATCTCGCGGTCGTCCCCCGATCGTGAGATTCGAGTCAAACGATCTTGACGGGCACAATGCGAGTCCCGACGGACTCGGGGCGGTTCCATCCCGGCCTTGCCCTCAACGCACTAACATTCGCTAAGCCCATTAGATTATCGTTACTGTGAGAAATTCACTCAAAATAACACTACGTAGTGCTTCTAGTGAGGGAGGTAAAGCCTCCCTGACACTAACTAGGAGAATACGTATGCAAGAAGATAACTATGTCTTGGTACCCCCCCGGGCTCTGGAGAATCCAGTGCCTCAGTAATGGGGGGATGTTTCTGCTCTTGACTCTGTTCTACTGCCGTCAGCGTGGCGTCAAGACCAGCCGCAAATCGCTGAGTCGGCATTCTCATCTAAGCCTGTCCTCAATAAGTAGAGGCATCAACAATTTAGTGGAGCTTGGACTCATAACCAAGGAAACCCACAAGGGCGAAGATGGCGAGAACCTTCCCACCACATACACCCTCAATGAAGAGGCCCTCCTCTCGGCCTGTGAGGAGTAACCATGAGTCAAGCTACAGACCTGCTCAATCGCATTCGCCGCCAACGGGAAGAAGCAGCGGCTTTGAAGGAACTCTATGCCGAACTATTTCCCCCGGAATTCATGGTTGCCGAAAGTCAGTTCGGCGTCTGGCTCCGCCGCTATGAATTCGACATCGTTGCAGAATCATTCGACCGCACTGCTGACTGGCTCAATCAGTGCCAGCAAAAAGTTGAAGAAGCTGAAGCCGAAGGCGAGGAACCCGACCCTCGTTTCTACAAAACAAAACTGGATGTCGTGAAGTACGCCAGTGGGGTCATGGTCAAGAAGTCCAAGGAGGGAGGCAATGGCTGAACCCATCTACAAAGTACTCGACTGCCAGCGGAAGGGGATACTTGGTCTCCCTTCTGGCGCAGTACACCTGTGGCTGGCCTACTGGATGAACGAGTCGGAGGATAACGAAAGCTACCTCTCCACCCGTACCCTAGCGGCCATCACCAACACGGACAGGAACACCGTAATGAAGTGGCAGCGGTACCTTCTCGCCAACGGCTGGCTGAAGCTCACGGGAGGCAGTGCAGCGGATAAGTATGACAACCCTACACGCGGGGCAAGCAAGGTTCTGACCATGCGGGTGGATGACCCACTCAAAGGGTGTCTGGCTGAAAAAATAGGCCACGAAGAGGGTGGCGGAAATNNAGCTCCCGTTGCGTTACCGTTCCGGCTACTACTCCGCCTGTGGCTATAGCTATGCAGTCAAGCAGAGAGACTTTTTCGCTTCGCTCAAATGACGAAGGGCAAAACCAAGAGCAACACCAAGAGCCGAACCAAAACCAAAAGCAAAACCCCGAGCGTTCTGCGTCCGCTGTAAAGACTCAGCTAAAGCAGTCTTCGAAATATGACTCTCCGTTTCCCGCTGATTTTGATGCTTGGTCTGTACTTGCACGTGCAGAGTGGGTTGAACTTCACTCCGCGAAGGCTACCGTGCAGGTTCCCGTCCCGCCTGAGAAGAGTGAGCCGCTCCCCGTTGAGCCACCCGCTAGAGCAATGCCGGTGGAAGTTACTCCGGTAGTACAGCCCCCCACGACCCCGCCACCCCCCACAACTGCAGTGCCGGTTCCACCGGCCACGAAAATCGACTGGAGGCTGGAGGTTGTCAAGAGTATAGGCAATGGAATCTACAAGCTTCAGTTGTACTACAACGCCAAGGTACCCCCGCCTGTGGATTGGGAGACTGTGTGGCTAGAGGACTGCGACAAGCTGTATCAGTTGACCGAGGGCAAAGATACTCGCATCTTCCGGTGGTTCATGTTCAATGATTTGCTGATGCTCAGTCAGGTAAGACACGCGACCAAGTACACCACCCCGGCATCTATCGCCACTCATCTTCCCGAACTTGCCGAGGAGGCGCTTGCGCTCCGCACCAGCGGGGACTTCAACACCGTGGTGGTCGATGAATTCTTCCGGGTGGTGAACCTCGACAAACCCAAAGAGGAAGAATTAGAAGAACCGGAGCGTACCGCCGAGCAGATTGAGAGGCAGCAAGCCGAGGA
>PLKY01000350.1:0-2181 GCA_003140785.1 Acidobacteriaceae bacterium
GCGTGGAGTGGGTGAACTATCCGGGGCTGGAGTCTAGCCAGTATTACAAGCGGGCGCAGAAATACCTGCCGACCGGCCAGGGGGCGCTGGTCACATTCGGAATCAAATCCGGAAAGACGGGGGGCGGGTACGAGGCGGGGAAGAAGCTGATCGATTCGCTGGAGCTTTTCTCGCTGGTGGCCAACATTGGCGATGCGAAGTCGCTGGTGATTCACCCGGCGTCGACAACGCATCAGCAGCTTTCAGTGGAAGAGCAAGCAGGGACGGGCGTGACCCCGGAGCTTGTGCGGTTATCGGTCGGCATCGAAGATATCCGCGACATTCTTGCCGACCTTGACCAGGCGATCGAAACGGCAAACGGCCACGCATTCGCGGGAACCGAAAGGGCGACCGTTGCGGCACAATAGGTGTAATGACTGACGCCGAAACTGCGACGCCCGCGGCACTGGCAGCGAAGACCCGCGTGCTGGAGCCGACGTACGAAGGCGACTTTGTGCTCCCGCAACACCTCGATTTAGAGAGTGGGCGGATTCTGGCGAAACCGACGCTGCATTACGCGGTTTACGGGCGCTTGAACGCCGCCCGGGACAATGCGGTGCTTGTGTGCCACGCGCTCTCGGGTTCGGCTTTGGTTGGTTCGTGGTGGCCTGAAATTTTTGCCCCCGGCGCGGTTTTGTCGCTGGAGCACGATTTCGTTATCTGCATCAACATGCTCGGGTCCTGTTATGGATCGACAGGGCCAGGTTCGGTGGACCCGGAGACAGGGCTTGTCTACGGCCCGGATTTTCCGCTGGTTTCGATTCGCGACAATGTGAGGGCGCAGGCACAGCTGCTGGATTCGCTCGGCATTCGGCGGCTGCGGCTGGTTCTGGGTGGGTCAATCGGCGGGATGCAGGCGCTGGAGTGGACGATTCACGAGCCGGAGCGGATTGAGCGCGCGGCGATTATTGCCGTTGCTCCGTTGTGCGCGATGGGGCTGGCGCTTAACCATCTGCAACGGCAGGCAATTCAAAACGACCCGGACTGGGACGGCGGATACTATCTGCCTCAGCGGCAGCCAAAGCAGGGTCTCGGGCTGGCACGGCAGATTGGCATGCTGAGTTACAAATCCGCGGAGCTATTCGAGGAGCGCTTTGGCCGGAATCCAAACCGGAACGGCGAGGATCCGTGGGCACAGGACAATCAAGGGGGCGGCCTGGTCGGCGGGCGCTTCGACATTGGCGGATACCTCGATCATCAGGGGCAGAGGTTCATCGATCGCTTCGACGCCAATGCGTATTTGGCGATCCTTCGCACCATGGACAATTGGGATCCGTTGCGTGGAGGCAGGGCGTCGGAGGAGGTATTTGGCCGGATTCGAGCCAAGCTGAACTTCGTGGGCATCAGTTCGGACTGGCTTTTTCCTGCCCAATCCGTCCGTCAATTCGCGCAAACAATCCGCTCGGCTGGCGTGAACGCAGATTACCGAGAGATGATCAGTGCCCACGGGCACGACGCCTTCCTGGCCGAGCAGGTTGAACTGGTTCGCCTCCTTCAATAGCCCGCTCCTCCGACTCAAAAACCGGCCCGGAACACTTTTCCCGCGTGTGGTGTCTAAGGCGGTATGCTCTGGACGCCGGTCGCGCATCCGAATTCTTCGGGGGCGCACCGGGGGAGGGAGAGAATTGGCTGAAGAGTCCGAATCTGTCCCAATTCTGGCCAGACCACGTCCCAGAAACGAATCTTCCCGGAACGGTTCCCTGCTTTCTGTTCATCATCGACAACTTTGCTTGTCACAAGGGCTATTGGTTTCTATAATCCTCGCAACGTCGCATCGGAAGCCATGGTACGGTTCCGGCAGAATGACCCATGTTCAACCGCCAAGAAGAAGGGTTGTGCATTTCGCGAAAGAGTGCTTGAATATTCATTCCACTTTACGTATCTCCCAGGAGCAATGAATGAAGAAGATAGTCTTTGCATCTGTGCTGGCATTGGCAAGCATTAGCCTTGTTGCACCAATGCTGCACGCACAGGAACAACCGGGTGGCACGATCCAGATCAAGGATCCGGCCGAGTTCAATGCCTATCAAATGGCGACCACCCAGAGCGATCCCAAGGCCAAGGCCGCGGCCCTCGAACAGTTTTTAACGCAATATCCTCAAAGCGTCGTCAAGAGCGCCGTCCTCGATATGTTGATCGACA
>PLKY01000350.1:2194-5664 GCA_003140785.1 Acidobacteriaceae bacterium
GCCGACGACTGGACGAAGCAGACGGGAGCAACTTACCCGCTGTTCCATTCGGCCCTTGCTCTGGATGACGCGCTAAGCAAGAAAGACTTTAAGGCCGCTCAAGCCGAATATGAATCGGAACTGAAACTCTATACCGATGACCAGAGCAAGAGCGGCGACGGCCTGAACGACACACTGCTGCTGGCGCAGGCGTACAGCCAGCCCGGCCCAGCGCAGGACCTGAAACAGGCTGTATGGTTCTATGCGAGGGCTTGGGATTTTGCTCCAACTGCTCCTCAGAACTACAAGGCGCAGATCGAACCCAAACTCGAGTATTACTACAAGAAATATCACGGCGGTCTCGACGGCCTGGATGCGATCAAGCAGCAGGCTCAGACCTCGCTCTTCCCGCCGGGAACCTTTGCCATCACGCCCGCCAAGAGCCCGCAGGAGCAGATTCACGATCTTATTGTGTCCACTCCTGACCTGACCACGCTCGCGCTCGCCGATAAGGAGACCATCCTCGCATTCGGCTCCAAAGAGGACGCGGATAAACTGTGGGGTTTGCTTCAGGGCAAACAGACGCCGGTTCCGGGAATCGTGATTGCGGCGACAGCTTCGCAGATCAAGGTCGCTGTAACTCAAGACGCCAAGGATGCCAAGATTGCTGACTTCATCGTCAATCTGAAGGAGCCGTTGAAGGATAGTGAAATTCCGGCGGTCGGGTTTGAATTCAAGACTCAGCCCTCGGCCGAGCTGGACGGCACCTACGACACGTATACGCAGATTCCGGCGGCCGACGCCAAGCCAGCCACAGACACCACACCTGCTGTCGCTGCTACTGCGCAGAGAGCGGAAATCGTGCTGAAAGACGCGTTTGTGCAGCCGGAGAAGAAGAAGGCTCCGGTGCATCATGCGCCCGTGCACAAGAAGGCTGGCTAGCGCACGGAAAACGAGAGACGGCTGAGCGCCTCGGAGATCGGGGCCTCGGCTCATATCCTGGGAAACATGAAGGGCAGCCTGCATAGGGCTGCCCTCTTTGTTTCGGGTGAGAACGCTTGAGGTTCGGTGGGCCGAGCCTATTCGCCTAGCATGATTCTCTGGATCGCGGTGGCACGGCCTGTGCCTGGATCGCACGCGATGAGAGCCGCGCAGATTTTTGGATTGCCTTTGGCGGGTTCAAACTTGCCCGGCATGCCGGTCAGGAACCGATGCAGCACGAGGTCCTTGTCGACGCCAATCACGCTGTCGTAGGGGCCGCTCATGCCTACGTCGGTCTGGTAGGCTGTGCCCCCAGGGAGGACGCGCTCGTCCGCGGTGGGGATGTGCGTGTGCGTGCCCAGGACCGCGGTCACCTTGCCGTCCAGGTGCCAGCCCATCGCGACTTTCTCGCTGGTAGCTTCGGCATGAAAATCGACGACGATGACTTTGGCCTTGATCCTGGAGAGCAGATCGGTGGCGCCATTAAAAGGGTCGTTGGTGCCGCTCATGAAGACCTTGCCCATCAGGTTGAGGACTGCGTAGGGTAGACCCTTGTTGGGGCCGTCGGCAATGGTTCCTTCGTAGACGCCGTAGCCGGGAAGACCGGGCTGCATGTTTGCCGGGCGCAGGATGCGGCGCGCGCGGGCGTGGCTGTCGGCGGGGACCGAGGCGAGATAGTCGAGCAGCTCGCGCTTGTCCCATACGTGATTGCCGGTGGTCATCACGTCCGCGCCTAATTCGAAGAGCTCATCGGCGATCTGCGGCGTCACGCCGAACCCGCCGGCCGCATTTTCGACGTTCATGATGGTGAGGTCGACGTTGTGGGCTTGGCGAATGTGGCCGATGTGCTCGCGCACGATCCTGCGTCCGGGGCTGCCGAAGATGTCGCCGACGAATAGGATGTTCATTGCAGATTGGGGCTCCGGTGGAACGAAGGGACTAGGGACTGAGGGACTAGGGACTAGGAACCGGGTGACGCAGATTGTTTCGCTCGAATTGATTTGATCAATCCACCGAGAATGCGGCCGACTTCATTGCAAAGAGAATCAGCGGAGTCGAGTTTAGCTGGGGCGCCGAAGCCGATCCGTCGGGCGATCACAATTTGTGTTTCAAGTTCAGAGCAAGAGCCGCGAGCATGGCCGAGAAACTGGATGTATTCGCCCTTGGTTGAGCGGCCATAACCCTCAGCGATGTTACTGGCAATGGATACGGACGCCCGTCGCATCTGATTCGTAAGGCCGAACCGTTCTGAGTCGGGAAAGCCTGAGGTCAATTGATAAATGTCGACCGTCAATTCGATTGATCTCTGCCAAGCCGCCAGATCCTTGAAAGACTGTGCCATGGACGTTTGTCTCCTAGTCCCTACGTCCCTAGTCCCTAGTCCCTGCATTTCGCATAAGCGGAAAGAGTATGACGTCGCGGATGGACTTGGAGCCGGTGAGAAGCATGGTGAGGCGGTCGACGCCGATGCCTTCGCCGCTTGTTGGAGGCAGACCGTAGGCCAGCGCGCGAACGTAGTCTTCGTCCATCTGGTGGGCTTCGTCGTCGCCGCGCGTACGCTCCCCAAGCTGTTGCTCGAATCTCTTATGCTGTTCCACTGGATCGTT
Organism: Acidobacteriaceae bacterium; assembly: GCA_003140785.1. Classification (GTDB taxonomy): domain Bacteria; phylum Acidobacteriota; class Terriglobia; order Terriglobales; family Acidobacteriaceae; genus Telmatobacter. The sequence goes on from PLKY01000350.1 coordinate 4,762, forward strand.
CAACTCGCTGAAGGCGTTGCCCAGTTCGAATCCTCCGGCGAAGAACTCGAAGCGCTCGACGTGTTCGGGGTCGTCGGGCTTGGCCTTCGAAAGTGGCGAGACGACCGTCGGGTAGTCGTAGATGATGGTCGGCTGAACGAGAAAAGGTTCGACGACGGCCTCGAAGAGGTTATACACCGACTTGCCCAGCGGCGCGCCTTTCATCGAGTCATAGTAGACGGCTGTGATTGCGCCGTGGATCGTTTTCAACTCACCGAGCCGCTCGGGGCTTAGAGTCGCGGTTTGACCGGCCGCATTCTCCAGCGAACTCATCGCGGCGTGAAGCCGCGATTGGAGGACCTGCGCCGACGCAAGAGCTGACTCCGCAGGTTTTGCGCCTGCTTCCACTGGCCAAAACTCGCGAATAGCTTCGCGCATGGTGAGGCGCTGCCACTTCGCCAGGTCGATCGTGTTTCCGTTGAATTCGACCAGCGCCGTTCCGTTTACTTCGCGCGCAACGAACTCGACCAGTTCCTCGGTGAGCTGCATCATGTCGTGGTAGTTGGCGTAGGCTTGGTAGAACTCGATCATTGTGAACTCGGGGTTGTGTTGCGTGCTGACGCCCTCGTTGCGGAAGTTGCGATTGATTTCGTAGACGCGATCGAGCCCGCCGACCACGAGCCGCTTGAGATAAAGTTCGGGCGCGATGCGGAGAAACAGATCCATGTCGAGCGCGTTGTGATGCGNNGCGCTTCACGAAGACTTCGCGGCTGTCGAGATTGGTGAAAAGATCGACGTAGCGCTGACGGTAGCGCAACTCCACGTCAGCCAGGCCGTGGAATTTTTCCGGCAGCGCTAGCATTGCTTTGGACAAAAACGTCAGGCGCTCCACATGCACTGTGAGCTCGCCGGTGCGGGTGCGGA
>PLKY01000399.1 GCA_003140785.1 Acidobacteriaceae bacterium
ATTTCAAAACCGGGCAGACGTTCATGAAGACTGTACTTGCGCCGGCATTCAAGGCGCGCATGATCGGCGTTTCGGGCTGGTTCTCGACGAACATTCTGGGCAATCGCGACGGCGAAGTGCTGGAAGATCCGGGCTCGTTCAAGTCTAAAGAAGAGACCAAGTTGAGCGTGCTCCAGCAGATCCTGCAGCCCGAACTGTACCCGCTACTTTATAAAGACCTGTATCACGCGGTTCGCATCAATTACTATCCGCCCCGTGGCGACGCCAAGGAAGGCTGGGACAACATCNNTGCAGATCAAGGTCAACTTCCTGTGCCGCGACTCGATTCTCGCTGCGCCCATTGCGCTCGACCTGGTGCTGTTTCTGGACCTGGCGAAGCGCACGCCGGACCTGCGTTCGCGCGGCATTCAGGAGTGGTTGAGCTTCTACCTCAAGTCGCCGCAAACGGCTGCGGGACTGTACCCTGAGCACGACCTCTTCATCCAGTCGATGAAGCTGAAGAACACGCTGCGGCACATCATGGGCGCAGACCTGATCACCCACCTTGGCCTCGAATACTACGACTGACCACCTGCGGTGGGGCAGACGCCGCTTGCGCGGCATGCAGGCCGGAGAGGGGTGAGGAAAATGCGATTAGGGATGGTTTGAACGCGTGTTGGCGCAGCGGCGAAAAGCGCGGGGCGCCCCCTATAATCCAGCCCATGGATGAGCGAGGCAAAAAGGAGAAGGCGGCGCTGCGGATCGAGGAACTGCGCACGGAACTGCGACGGCACGAGCACTTGTATTACGTGATGGACGCGCCGGAGATTTCAGACGCGGCGTACGACGCGCTGATGAACGAGCTGAAAAAGCTGGAAGCCGAACACCCGGAGTTAGTGACCCCGGACTCGCCCACGCAGCGCGTCGGCGGTAAGCCGACGGAGGGATTCAAGAAGGTTCGGCACTCGCGGCCGATGCTGAGCCTGGATAACGCCTACTCCGCGGAGGAACTGGCGGATTGGGACCGGCGCGTCCATGAACTGGCGGGCAACTTGCCAGTGGAGTACACGGCTGAGTTGAAGCTGGACGGACTGAGTGTGGCGCTAACGTACGGGCCTGCGGTCGGCGGGGTTGCGAGCCTCGTCACTGGTGTGACGCGCGGTGACGGGCAGATTGGCGAGGATGTCACGACCAATATCCGGACCATTCGCAGTGTGCCGATTTCTATCCCTGCCGAGGTACTGAAGAAGCTCGGACTTTCACAAGGATTTGAAGTGCGGGGCGAGGTCGTGATGCCGGAGAAGGCTTTTCATCGGCTGAACGAGGAGCGCGAAAAGCAGGGACTGACACCGGCGGTGAATCCGCGCAACGCGGCGGCCGGGACGCTACGCACATTGGAGCCGAGCATCGTCGCAAATCGCGGTCTGGTTCTCTTCGCGTACTTCCTGCTCATCGAGGGCGAGTACTTCCCTGCCGGACAGGACGCCACACTCGATGCGTTGACGGCGCTTGGATTTCGCGTGAATCCGCATCGCGGCCGCGTGCACACGGTGGAGCAGATGATGAAGTTCATCGATGCGACCGAGGGGCAGCGGGCGGCGCTGGGTTACGAGATCGACGGAGTGGTGCTCAAGGTGGACTCGCATGCCGCGCAACAGCGGCTGGGCTATACCGGCCGCGCACCGCGCTGGGCGATTGCGTACAAGTTCACGGCGAAATCAGGTGTAACGCAGGTGGTCGATATCATGATCACCGTGGGCCGCACGGGCAAGCTGACGCCAACGGCGATGCTGACGCCGGTCTTCATTGGCGGGACGACAGTAAGCCGCGCCACACTGCACAATGCCGACTTCATCGAGCGCATGGGATTGCTGATCGGCGATTGGGTCAAGGTGGAGCGGGGCGGCGATGTGATTCCCAAAGTGGCGGAGGTGGTTGAAGACGCCGAACACCCTCGTGGGACGCGGCGTTTCGTGTTTCCAACGAAATGTCCGGAGTGCGGAAGCGACGTGGTGCGCGCCGAAGGCGAGGCGGATCATCGCTGCGTGAATGCCGACTGTCCGGCCAAGCTGCGCGAGTCGCTGCTGCACTTTGGGGCGCGCGGTGTAATGAACATCGAGGGCTTCGGAGATGCAGTGGTGCAGCAGCTGCTGGAAAAGCAGCTTGTGAACAGCGTTGCGGATGTGTACCGGCTGGACCCCGACAAGCTGGCTCTGCTGCAGAAAGAAGTCACTCGCAAGAAGAAGGATGGAAGCGAAGAGACAAAACTCGAGCGCCTGCTTGGTCCGGTTGAGGTGAAGAAGTTGCTTGAACAGATTGAGCAATCGAAAAAATCGGGGTTGGCGCGTGCGCTGATGGGCCTCGGGATTCGATTTGTCGGGGATCGTACAGCGGAACTATTGGCGCAGGAATTTGGATCAATCGGAGAGATCGAGAAGGCCAGTAAAGCGGAGTTGGAGCGCGTGGAAGAAGTGGGTCCAAAAATCTCTGAGGCGATTCTCGAGTTTTTCGGGCGAGAGAGGAACCGTGAATTGGTCGAGCATCTGCGTGCCTCCGGAGTCGACATGACCGCGCAAAAGAAGCAGCGATCGACACAATTGGCCGGGCTTACCTTTGTGCTGACCGGCACGCTGCCCACGCTGACACGCGACGACGCCAAGGCTAGGATTGAGGAAGCGGGGGGCAAAACAGCCGGGTCCGTAAGCAAAAAAACCAATTATGTGGTGGCGGGCGAAGAGGCGGGATCGAAGCTGGACAAGGCCCGCGAATTGAAAATATCCGTGCTGGATGAAGCGGGGTTACTGGCGTTACTTCGTTCTCAATCACGGTCGAGTAATTCTGACTAGAATAGCCCTCAGTCAAACAAAGGCCGACCATGGTTGCCCTGATCGTACTTGGCTTTCTGTGCCTTGCCCTGATTGTTTTCCTCGTTCGTGGGCATAACGCTTCCGATAGCACTTCGCAGATCGATCTCTCCGGGACTGCACATGCCCGAGCGACGCACGCTCCGCCCCCACTCAGTGAAGTCCGAGACTTCTCGATTCTGCCCCGCGAATTCATTGTCTTGGATCTGGAAACCACCGGTCTGAACCCTGAGTTGCACGAGATTATTGAGTTCGGGGCAATCCGTGCAAATCGCGATTCCGATACGCACTCTTGCTTTCAGTCATTCGTGAAACCGAAAAAGAAAATACCTCGTAGAATTACGGAGTTGACTGGCATTACGCAGGCGAGTGTAGATGCAGAAGGCCGTGCACTGGAAGAAGTATTCCCAGAGTTTCTCGCATTCATTGGGGATTTACCTCTCGTCACATTCAATGCGGCCTTTGATATGCGATTCTTGCAAAAGGCTGCCAGCCAACATGGAATCACAATCACTAATCGGTATACCTGCGCATTGAAAATGGCTCGCCGCGCTTGGCCGGGGCTGCCAAGCTATCGCCTACCAGAATTGGCGAAACTCGGGAACTTATCGAATGAGGACGCGCATCGAGCCGTTGGAGACTGCCGGCGTACGTTGATTATCTTCGTCGCAGCTGCATCAAAGCATGGCAAGAGGATCAACTGGATTCGGCTCAAGAGCGAACCCCTCACCGCTCATTCGGAGTAACTCTAACTTCCTAATTCAGGCAATCGAGCGGCGGCGCGATCCGGCAGATTTGCGAGGGCTACGCTGTTCGCGCTCCTGCTCGCGCTTCCAGGCTTCAGCGCGCCACGCACGGGTGTTAAAGCTCGGCTGAGTGATAGGGGCTTCTGGTTCCTTGCTTGGCGTGAGGGCGATTGGCTTGAGGACGCGCGCCGAGGAATCGTACCCGTCGACATAAGTGGCGGGAACGGGTGCGGCGATACGGGCAGGCGCCGGGTGTGCCGTCGCCGAAGTTAAGCTGGCGTCGGTCGACACGGGAGTGAGCAACTGAGCGGCCAAGGGCAGCTCCATCTCCTCATCATCTTTTTCCGCGACGGAAGCGGCTCCCCGCATCGCGAGCGTGCGCGCCATGAAGTCGTCGACGAGCTTGTGCAAGCATGTCTGTCCGCATAGGTGCTTTGAGCTGGTCCGCAGGCGCGCCTGCGAACTCCAACCACCGATGCGGAGTTCCGTGCCGTGCTCATACGCTACAAACCAGTGGTTGGTTTGCTGCTTATCTCTTCCGCAAATGTCGCACGATATGGCCTGGCGAATCACCGGACCTTCTTCCTCCAGGCTACAGCGGGTCCACAATTGCTATACCCCGAAGCCGCTACTGCTGAGTGTCATTTCCCTTAAGAAAATGACACCTTGAACGGAACGGACAAGGGCACATGAATTGTGGAACCGCTCTAACTGCTTACTTCCCATTTCATCGGAGATTGGCGCGATTGGTAAAGCCAGCCGCGAGAGGAATCACAGGAAGAACCAAAAAGGGGAGAATAGGCGAGATGGGTTCCCTTCATGGGAAGGCTTGAAAAAAATCCTTGCTGCTCGAAGAAGGCCGAAGGAGAAGGCCGGATTGTGATTCGCGCACGCCGTTTCCCCGCTACTGGCGAGGAGCGAAGTAGCCCTTCTTGGCGCGGACCTGATACCGGCGATCGTTGCAGTAGAGATAGATAGTGCGGAATGCGCCATTGTATTGGAAATCGGCGGGCGTGTACGTAAGTGCGTACTGGCTGCGCAATTCTTCTTCGATTTGCTTGAAGCTGTTGGACATTTCTTCAACCGAAGGTGGAAAGAAAGTCGAGCCGCCGGTCGCCTCGGCCATGTCGCTCAACACCTTGTCCCCTTTGCCGCGGCTCGGCGTCCAGTTGGTGCTGATGGCGTAGATGATGGTTTCGGCGCGCTGACATTCCTTGATCGCTTCATCGGGATGAACGCGACTTTGGTTGTCGTCGCCGTCGGAGATCAGGATCATCGCCTTGCGGACCGGCTCCGGGCCGCGCTCGGTGAGTAATTTGTCGCGACATGCAGTGTAGACGGCGTCGAAGAGAGCGGTGCCGCCCCCGGGGCGCAAGCGGTTGATGCCGGTTTCGAGTCCGTCAATGTTGTTGGTCCAGTCCTGCTCGATGGTCGGCGTCACATCGAAGCCCATCACGAAGGCGCGGTCGCTGCGCGCTTTGAGGATATTGAGCAGAAACTCGGTGGCGGACTGCTGTTCGAATTGAAAGCGCGTGCGGATCGAGGTGCTGGCGTCGATGACGATGCCGACACGCAGGGGCAGGTTGATCTGCTGGCGGAATGAATTGACTTTCTCAGGGGCTCTCTGATCGTCCAATAGGGCGAAGTCGTTCAGCTTCAGGTTGGGAATGTAGTGGCCGTGCCTGTCGGTCACGGTGAAGATGAGATTGACCTCGTTGACCCCCAGGCGGATTGTTGGCGCATTGGCCGCGGCATCGTCGCCTGATTGTGTGGCGGGTTGCTGGGCTGCGGGCTGTTGCGTTGCGGGCGACCGTGTGGAAGTTGCCGGGGCCGGCGTTTGTGCGGGCGCGGGCGCGGCCGGGGGCGCCGCAGGTTGTTGCGCGTGCAGTACAGCGACGGAACAGCACCCCGCCAGCGCCAAGCCTAACAACTTTTGGTTCATATCTTTTTTATTCTACCAATCCGATATTGAGCGCAAGTTACTTATGGCATTGTCGCTCTAGGTTCGTGAATCTCGATCGAGGCATTCAAGGAAGGCTTGCAATTCCTGAGGAAGAGGCGCTTCGAGCTGCAACGTCTTCTTCGAGATTGGATGCTGAAACTCCAGCCGTGCAGCGTGAAGAAAGTTTCGGCCCAATCGCAGCTTTTCCGGTTCCTGCTTGCGGCGTGCCAAATTCTGTTCTGTAAGTTGACCTGCGGCGCCGTAAAGGGTGTCGCCGACAACTGGATGATTGAGGGAAGCCATGTGAACGCGGATTTGGTGCGTGCGTCCGGTCTCAATCCGGACGCGGACAAGCGTGAATTTGCCAAAGCGTGTTGTGAGCCGTCGGTCCACTTCATAGTGAGAGACGGCAGAGCGAGCGTTTTCGGTAGGTCGCGCGGTCATACGCGTGCGGCGAATGGGATCGCGCCCTATCGCCGCAGTGACGGTTCCTTTGGCCATCTCGATCGAACCGTGGACCAGGGCAATATAAGTTTTGCTGATTTGACGGCCCGAAAACAGGCTCCCCAAGGCTGCGTGGGCCGCGTCGTTCTTGGCGACGACGATCAGGCCGCTGGTGTTTTTGTCGAGCCGGTGTACGATGCCCGGACGCAAATCGCCGCCAGTGGAGGAGAGCGCGCGAAAGCGGTGCAGGAGCGCGTTGACAAGAGTGCCGCGACTGCGTGCATCTTCATTTTGGCCGGAACCCGCATGCACCATCATGCCCGCGGGCTTGTTGATGACAGCGAGATCGGCATCCTCATAGACCACGTCAAGGGGAATGTCTTCAGCCGTCGCCTTGAGCGGAGCAGGATGCGGTTCTCCGGTGATGACGATCTGCTCTCCGCCACGCAGTTTGAGCGAAGGCTTGGGGCTTGCACCGTCGATAACGACATCCCCCTGATCGAGGAGCAACTGAACGCGCGAGCGGCTCACGCCCTCGAGTTGGGTGGCAAGAAAATGGTCGAGGCGCTGGCCCGAGGCTTCCGGCGGCACTGCGACCGTACGGGTTTCAGACATGTTGGGCCTCGGCGCACTGATCGGGCGCGATGCTTGCAGGGATGCGTGCGTTTTCTCGCTGACGAAGAGCGAGAGCACCGATGAAGACGAGCAGGATCGCGGCCACCTGAGGCCCATCAAGTGCGCCATTGAAGATGGCGCCGCGGCCTTCGGGATCGCGCCAGAACTCAGTGAAGTAAATGGCAGTTCCAGCACAGAGGAGAGCGATGCCAGCGACTTCGCCCATCTGGCGACGATGCGGCATCCATAAAAAAAGCGCAATGGCGATGGCAAGAAATGCGAAAGCAGTGTAGGCCTGCACGGGATGAACCGGTACGAACAGCGGCGCGCCGCTCCAGCGTGCAGCGAGAGGATGCGTGTAGACGATTGCCCAGCGCACGGTAGTTTCAGTGCCGAAGCCTGCACCGGATAACAGGGCGCCGATCTGCTCGCACGCCAGCGCCAAAGCAAGCGGCGCAGCAAGCGCATCGGCTGCGGGTCCAATAGAAAGATGCTGCCAGCGCGCATAGGGCGCGGCCGCTGCGAGGGCAAACACTGCGCCAGCGCCGGCAAGCAAAGGGTGGTGCACCATGGCCAGACCGAGCAACCATGCGGGATGACTCCGCACCACCGTCCAATTGAGAATGACCAGCAGAATGCGTGACCCGGCGAGCGCCGCGAAGAGCGCTACGATGCAAAGATTCCAAAGTTGATTGGGATTGACGCCCGCGCTGCGAGCAGTGCGCAGCAAGAGTGTTAGCGCAAGCAAAACGCCCAGCGCCGCCATGACGCCGTAGGCCGGAACAAGGATTGGACCGATGTGGAAGAGAACTGGATACACGTAAGAGAAGGATATCTTCTGGAGGGAGGACAATAGAAAGCCGACCCACTGGGCCGTGAGCGATGCGCTGGTGAACCCGTCCTAAGACGGCGGAGCTCCCCGCGGTTCATTAGGCATTCCGGACTGGCGGACACGGCACACAGAACCGTATTGGACGAGTCGAGCCCCTGTTCATTGAATGTTGGTTCAACCAGCGTTGATCACCCACCTGCTTTGCAGGCCGGTTTCTATTGCGGATAGTAGGGGTACTGGCGAAGAATTGCAAGTCTTGTGCGGGGTGACCAAGGTGTGGTACGGTTTCGGCCCTTCTTGATTCAGGGACGTTGCGCTCAATCAGGAATCAAAATTGTGCGTGTCACGCAGGGAACGTTGGTCGATTACGAACCAGTCTTGCGTTCATCTTGAAGCACTTCGTCCAGGAGCCCGCGCAGGGTGAGAGCGCGTGCGTGGCCTTCGCGCGCATCGGCGCCGACAGCCTGCGAAAGCTCGTCGGCAAGATTGAGCGCTGCAAGCACGGCGACCCGCAATGAGTCCACGGTACGCCCGTGCGTGGCGACGGCACGCATCTTCGCATCGACCAGCTCAGCGAGCCGATGAATGTGTGCGGGGTTTTGGCCGGTGAGGTGATACGCCTGGTCGTAGATCGAGACTGTCGTGTAGCCCGGAGGCGCGGGCGCCTCATTTTTCGCCATGAATCACCTCAAAGTTCAAGAGCATCGAGTTGGGAAAGTAAACGTTCGACGCGTTGGCGCACCAGATCGCGTTCGGAACGCAGAGAGCGGATTTCCTGTTTCATCTGGTCAACGAGGGGACCCTGCTCTGCGAGCTGCGTTTCGGCTTTGGCGGCGCGCTCCTCGGCGGTGGTGCGGGCCAGACGCTCGCGCTTGACAAGTTCAACAGCACGCACGACGCGCTCTTCAAGCGCCGAAAAATCGTCCGCGCTGAGAGCGAGGGATGCGGGCTCAGCGTTGGGATGAAGGGCATGATCCGCAGCCTTGGGCTCCTCCGCAACTTCGGGTTCAAAGAATGTCTGCGTCATAAGACAACCTCCGCGCTTGCGTGCTTTGTGCAAGTATACGGCAAACGAGGGACGCGATGCCCCGGCAATATGGGCTTGATTGAGCTGCTGAAACGACTGCGCTCACTCGATTGCATCGGCTGCGCAGGGGCGGTTTTAGCCGCGAAAAACAGTACGCGCCGGCAGCGCCGGATCGCGCCGGCATGTGGATAACAAGGGTGAATTACGTCCGCAAACGCGCCCCTGCTGCGGCAACAGCGGCGACGATTTGCGATTGGAAGCTTTGCAGCTCCTCTTCGCGGAGTGTGCGGTCGGGGGCCTGAAAGGTAACGCCGAGCAACAGGGAGTAATCATGCGCGCCAATCTTGGGATCGTGGAAAACCTCGCGGGCACGCCACTCGACGAGTTCGGGGATCGCGAGAGCCGCAAGCGCCAGGTCGATCGCTTCCCACGCGGCGCTTTTATCCAACACTAGAGAAAAATCGCGCCTCACCGGCTGGAAACGCGAGATGTCGCGCGCGGAAGGTTTACGAAGCGGCAGCTTGTAGAGCCGGTCGAGGTAGAGTTCGCCAAGGAGGACCGGATCCTTGAGCTTACGAGCAGCGGCTTCAGTGGGGTGCAGTTGGCCAAACCAACCGACTGTGATGCCATCTGCATTGACGCGCGCGGCGCGGTAGGGATGGAGCCACGCTGGAGTGAGGCCTGCATCGGACGGAAAGCGGTCGAAGTAAACGGTGCGCGTCTGGAAGCGCGAAAGCACTTGCTCGACCACGCCTTTGATGTCGTGGAATTCGATTGAGCGCGGGGGATGTAACGCAGACTGCTCGGCCAGCGTACCCACCGCGGCGAATGCGAGCACGGGATGCTCGTCGACTTTTTCAGTGGTACCGCTGAAAACGGTGCCCAGCTCGAAGAGACGCACGTCGCTTACGTCCCGATGGAGATTGCCGGCTACAATGGCCAGCACGCCGGGAATCAGCGACGGACGCAGCACGCCGGCTTCTTCGCTGAGCGGATTGCCGAGTGGAACAACAAGCCCGGGTTGCGGTGCAGTCAGTGCAGCCTCAGCAGCGGAACAGAAGGTGCTGGCGATGGCTTCGTGAAAGCCTGCGGCGAGCAAAGTGCCGCGAACAGCGGACTCGCTCTCGGCCCATGGCAAGGATTGCAAGCCATCACCAAAAGCAGGCAAAGTGTTGGCGAAACGGTTGTAGCCGTAGACGCGCGCGATTTCCTCAATAAGGTCGATTTCGCGTTCGAGGTCGAGCCGCCAACTGGGTAGCGTCACCAGCCATCCGGTGGCGTCAGGCTGTGCGACAGTGAGTTCGCACCCGAGCGCGGTCAGAACGCTCTCGACGGTAGCTGCTGTGATGCCGTCTTTATCCTCCGTCTTGCCGAGGATGCGGTGAACTTCGCTCAAAGCGAGACTGACCGGTTTTCGATGGGCAGTACGGGCTTCCCACGCAGGCACGCGGACATCGACGAGATCGCCTTCGATAAAGCCGCCGTTGGAGAGCAGGATGCGGCTGACGAGAGCCGACGCGACGGGACCGGCATTGAAGTCCGCGCCACGCTCAAAGCGATGGCTCGCGTCTGTGTGGAGGCCGTGGCGGCGCGCGGTGCGGCGCACAGCCATGGGCTCGAACCACGCGGCTTCCACGAGGACATTGGTGGTGGTGGACGTGATCATTGTGTCCCAGCCGCCCATCACCCCCGCGAGACCCAACGGCTTCGCATGGTCGGCGACGACGAGGTCCTCTGGATCGAGCGTTCGTTCTACTCCGTCGAGAGTCTTGAGTTTTTCGCCTTTGCGCGCGCGGCGTACGACAATGCCCCCTTCGATCTTGTCGAGGTCGAAGGCATGCGTGGGCTGGCCCATGGCAAGCCATACGAAGTTCGTGGCATCAACGGCGTTAGAGATCTTTTTCTGCTCAAGAAGGTCGAAGCAGGTCGCGACTTCCGCGCCGGGGAACCAGTCGCGCGAGTCACCGATGGTAATGCCACGCAATACGCGCGCGGTGAAGCGGCCGCAGGCGCCCTCGGCTTCGATGCGGACTGAAAAGTCCTGGCCGGACGGGCGGGGTTTTGGAAGGACTACCTCAAGCGGGCTAATTTGCACACCATAGATGGCAGCCGCCTCGCGCGCGATTCCGTAGTGGTTCATCGCATCCACGCGGTTGGTGGTAAGGTCCATCTCGTACAGCGAACCGTTGCCGTCGCCGAGCGCGTAAATGCCTTCGACAGCAATGCCTCGCAGAGTGAGGTCTTCGGCGAGTTGCGCGTCGCTAACCGGGAGTTCCGGGAGGTAGCTTCGAAGCCATTTGGTCAAAATCTTCATTGCCCTGTCTTAATCTCCTGGCGAGTTAGCCGCGCTTCGCGCGATAGCGAGTCAGCAAGTTAGCGAGGTTCTCGTTCGAGCACGCCTAGTAATCCATTGATCAGCTTTGCCACTTCGGTTGCGAGTTCAATCAATTCGTTCGTTGCATCTTCGTTGATGAATCCGAGGCTTCCCGCGAGTTCAAGCTCCGTCTGCAGTTCATTCAAAGAGCCGCGAGCTATGCTGAGCGATTTACGATTCTCTGCGTCGGTTAATCGACCATGGCCTTCTGAAATGTGACTGGCAACGTTGACAGCTGCTCGACGCAATTGCATGCGCAGGCCGAACGTCTCCGATTTTGGAAATTCCTCCGTTCGTGCGTAGACAGATCGAGCCAATTCCATGGCTTTTTGCCATGCGATCAAGTCCCGATAATGTCGAGTTCTGCTCATCCGCTAACCCGCTAACTTGCTTGCGCGGAGCGCGCTGACCTGCTAAGCAAATTGCCCTAGGAACCGCATATCTCCCACATAAAACTGCCCAATATCGCTCACCCCATACTTCATCATTGCGATCCGCTCCGCGCCCATGCCAAACGCGAATCCGGAAATCTTCTTCGGATCGTAAGCGGGTTGCTTCTCGGCAGCGAAGGCAAACACTGCCGGATCGACCATTCCACATCCCAGTAGTTCAATCCATCCAGACTGCTTGCACTTGCGGCAGCCCTTGCCTCCGCAGAAGATGCAACTGATTTGCATATCCGCGCTCGGCTCAGTGAACGGGAAAAACGACGGAAAGAATCGCGTTTTTACCGACGAGCCAAAGAGCGCCTTCATGGCGTGGTCGAGCGTACCCTTGAGGTCGCTGAAGGTTATGTTGGTATCGACGCAGAGACCCTCCACCTGGTGAAAGGTCGAAGAGTGCGTCGCGTCGTCCGCTTCATTCCGATGAACCTTCCCGGGAATCACAATGCGTACCGGCGGCGGCTGGCGCTCCATCGTGCGCATTTGCACGGGCGAGGTGTGCGTGCGCAGCAGGAGGCGGTCGCGAAGCGGGCGGCGCTCCTGGTTCGCGATGACGAGCGTGTCCTGCGTGTCGCGCGCGGGATGGCCCGGCGGAAAATTCATGCACTCGAAGTTGTAGAAGTCGGTTTCGACTTCGGGGCCGACGCCTACTGAATAGCCCAGAGCCGCAAAAACACTGGTGATTTCATTCAGCGTGCGCGTGATGGGATGCTCAGCACCCGTGAGGCGGCGCGTGCCGGGCAACGTGATATCGATGGCCTCAGCGGCAAGAACGGCGTCTGTCGGACCGGCGCCTTCGGCCGCTTCGCGCAACTGCTCGATGAGTTCTTTGAGCGTTTTGAATCGCTCGCCGACAGCTTTCTTCGCTTCTGGCGGCGCGCCTTTGAGCCAGCGGCTTGAGACTTCGGTAAGAATTCCCTGCTTTCGCCCGAGCCATCGCAACTTGAAGGCTTCGAGGCCGTCGGCACTCGTTAGAGCTGCCGCTTCCTCGCCGGCCTGTTGTTTCAGAGCGGCAAAGGCGCGGTCCAATGCGTTGTCGTCGAAGGCCGACAGATTAGGAATTGCTTCGCTCATCATTGCGAATCCCCAGAATACCCGATTGCATCACGGCGCTGCGCACCGTGGTCGCCAATCAATTGCATGGAAATGGCCGGAAATGCAAACGGCCCGAAGCTAAGCTCCGGGCCGAGAGAACGACTGCGCAGCGCGGGCTTAGGCGGCTGAGCTGGCCAGAGCGGCTTTGGCCTGCTCAGCCAGCTTGGTAAAGCCCGCGGCGTCGTGGACCGCGATGTCGGCCAGGATCTTGCGATCCAGCTCGACGCCGGCCTTCTTGAGGCCGCTGATGAACTGCGAGTAGCTAGTCCCGTTGAGCTTGGCGGCTGCCGAGATGCGCACGATCCACAGGGAGCGGAACTGGCGCTTCTTTTGGCGGCGGCCGGTGTAGGCAAACTTTAGGCCGCGCTCGACGGCTTCCTGCGCTGCCTGATAGAGCTTGGATTTGGTAAGGAAGTAACCGCTGGCGCGATCAAGTATCTTTTTGCGGCGGTCGTTGCGCTTGGTACTGCGTTTTACGCGGGGCATCGTCTTCTCCGTTTGTGTTGCGTCTGTTTGGCGGCTGGAGGCAGGAGGGCCGATTGTGTCGGCCGGTGCACCTCTTCACTCGCTCTGCAAGCCTGAATCTCTCGCTGGTGCGAACGCTTTTCGCAACCAGCGGGGGCCAAATTTCTCTTAGGCCCATCAGCATTTATGGCACAACCCTTATCCAAAGGGCTGCTCCATGCAATGGTCAGGCGTAGGGAATCATGCGCGCTACCTTCTTGTAGTCGCCGTCGGAGACAAGCAGGGTTCTGCCCAGCTTGCGCTTCGACTTTGGCGATTTCGAAGTAAGGATGTGCCGCGTCTTCGTTTGACCCCGCTTGATTTTGCCGGTGCCAGTCTTGCTGAAGCGCTTGGCCGCGCCCGAATGGGTTTTCAACTTGGGCATTTTCTTCTCTTCTTGGATGGGGTCTGTTGGTTACCCCACAAAGTTCATGGACGCAGGGACTTCCTTGTGCCCTTGACGCTCGCTTCAGTATACCGCAAGGCTGGTTTTGACGCTATTTCAGCCCCAAAGAGACCGCTGCTGCTCGAAGGGAAGAGCTTCACCTATCCGAAAATCAGTCGGCGTGAGTCTTCGAAAATCACTCGGCGTGAGTCGAAACGCCAGCACGCCTTGGCTACACTGAATCTGTGACGGCTTCGTTTCATATCGAGAACTTCGGATGCCGCGCGGCGCGCGCCGATGGCGAGGCAATTGCCGAACAGCTGCGCGCGGCAGGATGCTGCGAACGGAAGACTCCGGCAGCCGACGTGATCGTCGTGAATACTTGCAGCGTGACAGCCGAGGCCGATCGTGCAGCGCGCGCGTTTATTCGCACGGCGCATCGGCGCAATCCTGGGGCGCGCATTGTGGCGACGGGCTGCTATGCGCAGCGTGCGCCCACGGAGTTGGCGGGACTGGCGGGCGTCGCGGCGGTTGTGGGCAACAGCCACAAAGCATTTACGCCGGAGATAGCGCTGGGATTCGCGACGGGGCGAGATGCGATGGGGCCGCATGCGGGAATGGTCAGCGTGGCATCGCTTATGTCGACGAGCGGTTCGCCCCTTGTACTGGCCGACGATTCGTTCGCGCATTCATTTCTCTACGAGGCGCAGGTAGTTCCCGGTGCACAGACGCGGCCGAATCTGAAGATTCAGGAGGGATGCGGAAACCGGTGCTCGTTCTGCGTCATCCCCCAAACCAGAGGCTCGTCCAGAAGTCTGTCTGCTGCAAGCGTTATGCGGCAGGCGGAGGGATTTGTCGTGGCCGGCGGAATCGAGCTGGTTTTTTCGGGCATCAATTTGGGCCGATGGGGACGGGACCTATTAGATGTAAGCCCCGAAACTCCACACAATCTTGCTTCCTTGGTGCGGCAGATTTTTGAGCAAACGCAATTGCCTCGGCTGCGATTGAGTTCGATTGAACCGATGGACTGGGATGCGGATTTGATCGGCTTGATGGCGGAATTTGGCGAAACGCGTTTGGCGCGTCATGCGCACCTTCCGCTGCAGTCGGGGTCAGACGCGGTTCTGCGCCGCATGCACCGGCGTTACCGGCCGTGGCACTACGCAGAAAAAGTGTCGGCATTGCTGCGTGCGGCGGGGCCGGATCTGACGCTGGGCGCGGACGTGATGGTGGGCTTTCCCGGTGAGACGGATGCCGATGCAAACTGCGTTGATTGCGATCATCAGGCCGCAGAGATCGTGTCGGCATTTNNGCGATGCGCGCGATGGCGGCGGAAAGGAGCCTTGCGCATCGCAGACGTTTTGTGGGCCGCGAGCTTGGGGCGATCACGCTGCACACGCCGGAGCCGATGGCCAGGTTGGGCCGCACCGCGGCGCTGACAGAGAATTTTCTGCCTGTCGAGCTTGAAGGACAATTCCGTGCCAACCAACTCGTTCGTCTGTGCGTCAACCGGCTCTCCGCGGAGGGTGCGCTGGAAGCGACCATTGCCGATGCTCCGGCGACCTTCATTCCCGGATCATCTCGAAATGGGGTAGCCATGGCCGTCAAGGATCACGATCTGCCGAAAGTGTATTCGAGCCGTTCAGGGCCGATAGGGACTGCGTTTTCCCAGCCGATAGCTGAGAATCGACCGTCACCGGGACTGGCTTAAGTGCCATCCAGATGACCCAAACCAATGCTATACTCAGGGTGCGTTCGCGGGCTTTTTCGCGCTCCGGATGGCCCCGGAGCAGGCGCCGCGAACCCCAAGTGGAGGAGCACCATCGCACTCGNNATCGACGAAAACGGCGAACAACTGGGAATTCTGCCGCCATTTGAGGCGCTGAAGATCGCCCGCGAGCGCGGGCTCGATCTGGTGGAAGTGTCGCCCACAGCTGTCCCGCCTGTCTGCCGCATCCAGGATTACGGCCGCTTCCTCTACGAGAAGGAAAAGAGCGAACGCGCAGCCCGCAAAAAGCAGAAGGTCATCACCATTAAGGAAGTGAAGTTCTCGGTTACGGTGGATGAGCACGACTATCAGACCAAGAAGAATCAGGCCGTGCGCTTTCTGACAGAAGGCGACAAGGTGAAGGCCAGCCTGCGCTTCCGTGGCCGCCAGATGGCCCACCGCGAGTTGGGATACGCCATCATCAACCGGCTGATTCAAGACATCGGCGAAGCAGGTGTGGTGGAGTTTATGCCGCGCATGGAAGGAACCATTCTGCACGCGATCGTGGCGCCGTCAAAGAAGGAAGGCGCGAAGCCGAAGCCTGCGCAACAGGCGCCCCCGGCCGCGCCGCGGCCGCCAATGCAGCAACAGGCACGGTAGAGCCGCTGGGAATTTGCAATCGAAGCAGGCCGCTCCATTGGGGCGGCCTTCGCATTTGATTTCGCGGTATTCGCGTTGTGTATTCTGTCCGCATGCTTTCTTTCCTGCGACCTTCCTGCCTTGTCTTGATCTTTTGTGTCTTAATTTATTCGTTTGCCACTTGCATCCTTCGCGCCCAACAGGCCCAGGCACCGGCTTCGCATTTTCCGACGACCGAAGACTTACGCCATTTGCAATCGATTGGCGGGCCGCAACTCTCACCGGACGGCAAGCAGGCGCTTTTCACGGTGGTGGACGCGACGGCCGATGGAGCCAAGGCGCATGTGTGGGTGGTTGCGACGAGCGGCTCGGACAAGGCGCGCCAGCTGACCTTCTCGCCACCGGCCGACAAGCGCGGAGAGCACAATCCGCAGTGGGCACCGGATGGGACGGCGATCTTTTTCCTTGCGCATCGCGGCGAGATCACACAACTCTTCCGGCTTGATCTGCGCGGCGGCGAAGCTGCGCCTTATGACTTGAAGATTGTGCCGCCTGTCGATGAATCGAAGGAGAGGAACGCGATCCCGCCGCCTGGCGCGGAAAAAGCAGCGGAGAAAAAGCCGGACGAAAAGCCTGCGGATAAGGACAAAAAAGCAGATGCGACACCTGAAATGGTGGCCATCGACCTATCGGGCTACGCTTTGTCCGACGACGGCAAGTGGCTGGCTTTGTGGGCACGCGATCCGCAGACTCCGGGCGAGAAAAAGCAAAGCGACGCAAAGGCCGATGCGTCGTGGGTGAATCACGAAAAGCACGGAACGAGGCTGTATCTGGCAGCTTTCAAGGCCGACGGCGCGCTGGATGGATCGCTGAAAGCCGTGGCGATTGCGCCGGATGTGCACGAGGCTGTGTGGTCACCCGCTGGCGATCGGATGCTTGTGTTGACTGAGGCACCGAATGATTTATCGGATCTTGGCCCCGCTGGTGCGGCTTGGGTGGTTGACGCAACAACGCCGGATAAGCCAGTGAAGCTGGAGACTGTTCCCGCAACGGTGGGCGGTGGTGCGTTCAACACAAATGGAAATGAGATTGTTTTCAGCGCGGCGACACCGGAAGATGCTCCGCCGGGATACGACGAGCTTTTCGCGCTTGCTGTTGGAAATGCGACTGCTAAGCCAGTAAGGCTGTCTGCTGGCTTTACTGGACAACTGAACGCAGGATCGCTGTTTTTTGCGCCCGATGACTTCGTGGTCGTGCAAGCTGGTGTGGGAACGCGGACAACCGTAGTACGGATTGCGCTGAATGGGAAGGCGCCGCCGATCCCGGTGGACCTTGGCGCGCCGGTAATCTCAGGTATTACTACCAATCGCAAGCAGACCGGCTGGCTGTGGCTGGCGGAGAGCGGCGCGCAGCCGCAGAAGCTCTGCTTTGCGCAGCATCTGGGCGACGGGTGCACCGCACTGTCGTTGCCGGAGATGGCCCCCGCGATTCTACGTTTTGTCGAGCCTGAGCTTGTGCAGTGGAAGAGCGATGGATTCACGATTGACGGGCTGATCTATCTACCGCCGGATGCGGGCCCCGCCAAAAAAGTCCCGCTGATCGTCGATGTACATGGCGGTCCGTTTGGTGCGTTTGAAAATCGCAATGATGCGTTTGTCGCTTTCCTTGTGGGACACGGCTGGGCGGTGCTACGGCCCAATCCGCGCGGCTCGTCGAATTATGGAGTGAAGTTTGCCGCGGCGAACAAGAACGACCTCGGCGGCGGAGACTATCGCGACGTGATGGCGGGCGTGGATGCCGTGCTTGCGAAGTATCCGCTGGATCCGTCGAAGATGGCGTTGATGGGTTATAGCTACGGCGGCGAGATGGCGGCGTTTGTTGAAGGGAAGACGGACCGATTCAAGGTCATCATCAGCGGTGCGCCGGTGATTGACCAATTCAGCGAGTACGGCACCGAGCGCGGCTCGTGGTATGACCGCTGGTATTTCGGCAAGCCGTGGGAGCATCTTGACGACGCGTGGCGACAGAGCCCATTGGCAGGCGCGGCGAAGGCCAAGACGCCGTTCCTGTTGCTGCAGGGGCAGAGCGATGCGACCGATCCGCTAGGCCAAGCCGAAGAAATGTATCGCGGGCTGCGACAGGAAGGCGTGCCGGTGGAGTTGGTCACCTATCCGCGCGAGGATCATGGGCCGCTGGCGATAGGCATGTTCGGCCGGCCTTCTCCTGAACCATGGCATGGATACGATGCGCGGCAACGAGTGGTGGAGTTCCTCGAGAAGGCACTGGGAACGGACGCTGCGAAGACGGAGACGGCAGCGCAATCGAGCGCATCCCGGTAGTTCAGGAAACTTCGGGCCGGCGATGCGAATGAGTCGACCCGCACGCGAAGCATTTTCGTCTTCGCTATACTGATGGGAGAGCCTCTCCCGGCTGTTTGCTCGCGCCGCACTGCATGCAAAGTCCCGCCATCGACACAGCATCCGCTCGCCCTTCCGCAGCATCACGAGCGGATTTACGGCACATTCTCGGGTACACCTATTTCACGTTTATCTGCTATCTCTCGATCGGATTGCCGCTGGCGATTCTGCCGGCGTATGTGCACCTGCGCATGGGATACCACGCGTCGCTGGCCGGTCTTGTCATCAGCATTCAATACATTGCGACCTTCCTGAGCAGGCCGTGGGCGGGGCGCATCAGCGACAGTGTGGGGGCCAAGATTTCCGTGCTTTGGGGCATGGGCGCATGTACCGCGAGCGGAGTCCTGCTTCTGGGCGCGGCTGCGCTCCACCGCAATCCTCCATGGCTCAGCCTGACAATCCTGCTGGCAAGCCGGCTGGTGCTGGGCGTGGGCGAAAGCCTGGGTTCTACCGGCGCAACGCTCTGGGGCATCACGGCTACGGGACAGGACAACACTGCGCGGGTGATTTCGTTCAACGGCATCGCTACTTATGGAGCGCTGGCGCTGGGCGCGCCGCTGGGCGTGGTGATGGAGCAGCAATGGGGCCTCACTTCGATCGGAATCATCACGATCGTCTTGTGCGGTGCGAGCGTCGTGTTCGCAAGCCGCAAAGCACCGGTACCCGTTGTGCACGGCGAGCATTTGCCCTTTCGTGATGTGCTGGGGCGCGTAACACCACATGGGATGGGCCTGGCGCTGGGCGGTGTGGGATACAGCGTGCTGGCGACTTTTGTTACGCTTTTTTACCTGAGCCGCCAATGGCATGGCGCAGCGCTATGCCTGACAGCGTTTGGCGTCGCGTTCATTGCTGCGCGGCTCTTGTTTATCCGCGCGATCAGCCGCTTTGGCGGATTTCCTGTGGGCATCACGTGCCTGATTGTGGAGTCACTTGGCGTTCTGATTTTGTGGCGTGCCGTGTCGCCGTGGATGGCGTTTGGCGGCGCGGCTCTTGCGGGATTTGGATTCTCGCTGGTGTTTCCGGCGTTGGGCGTCGAGGCAGTAAAGCGCGTGCCCGAACGCAACCGCGGCACGGCGCTGGGCGTGTACACGGTGTTCGCGGATGTTTCGTTCTTTCTGGTTGGACCGATTGCCGGCGCCGTGATTGGGACATTCGGTTATGCGAGCGTATTTCTGTTTGCGCTGGTGTGCGTGCTGGCGTCCCTGGGAATTGTCGTTGTGCTGGCCACGCGGACGAAAAGGCAGTTGCCGGCATCCAGTTTCTAGCACACAGTTTCAACCAGCCCACGGCTTCCCGGTGGCGCTTGCCGAAAACGGGACAGAAGCTGGGAAACGCCTGTGGAAAAACAAGTTAGCCCTTGCGCCGGTTGATTCTCAGATCCCTTTCGACGCCTCTTGAAGACGCCCACGCCGACCAGCACAATTCAGCAAGTCGGAACTGGAAGGCAAGATTTCCAAGTTACCTACCCCTTTCGTGGTACGTGCCACCGATGAAATCTAACACTTTCTAGCGCGAAAGGGGCATTGTCCGAGATTGCCGCACGTACGATTCTGTTCTCGAGGCACCATTAACCCTTTCAGGTGGTCTGAGCGGAATGCAAGCTATACGCCCGGCTGCGCGACCGATGGAGACAGACCGAATGGAGACTGAAATGAAGAATTCTTGGCGTGTATTCGTTGGGCGTCTGTCGAACGCGGCATCGTGTGGGAACAACCTGGTAAATGACGCGTGTCTACGGCTTCATTTTGGGATAAAGAATCTTATTGTCCGGGAAGAGGCGCAGGACCTGGTTGAATATGCGCTGGTCGTGGCGATCATCGCATTCGGTGCGGTTACCGCGATGAAGGGCCTGTCGACTGAGATCAAGACTGCGTTCAATTCGATCAGCAGCGATCTTGCGACTTCGCTTTAGTCGACTGAGCTCACCCACTCTCGAATGCGAGTACGGCATCGTCGCATGCTGGATCGCAAGAGCGCGCAACATCTCACCCACTGCAGAATTACGTTCGCTGTAGCGAGCAATTACTTTTGCTTCATCGGTGCATAAACCTTCAACTCCCTATGCCGCGCATGGAACTTGCCCCAGACTGCGGCGATGCGATGCGTCATGGGAGGCGCACAAACAGCTGAGTAGCTCGTGCAACGGCTTGCGCCGTATCGGGAAGATTGGCATAGCCGGCAACAATGCGGCCCTTGCGAAAGACACACACACCATCGAGATACTGCACTTTGGTCTGGAATGCTTCGTCGCCGAGCGCAGCACCGATGACCGAGCCAAAGCGCGCACGCAGTTTCTCCATCACATCGACGGCCGCCGCTTGCGAGTCTTCCATGACAATGAATGCTTGACCCTGCGAATATTTCGCCACATAGCCGCGCTTGAGGATGCGTAGGCCAAGCACGCTTTCAGGAACGAGCCGCGCCGAAACGAGATTCTCTGCAGGGAACCATGAGAGCGCTTCGGGCGGTGTGTCGCTGCCTTCGAGCAGAGGAGTCATCCTGGCTGCGAAAGCCTGCAGTGTTGCGGTCTGATTTCCATCTGGATTTCCGTCAGTCTCGACAATCTCGACAAAGTATTTGCCTTTGGCGAACAAAAGGCTCTGCGGAAGAAGCTGGCCGCCCATGCCGATTTTGGCGACAGGCTTGTTGAGGTCGCGATTAGCGGCAAACATACCATAGGCCGAATCGGCATCGGTCATGTCGGAGACGTCGATCGAGAGGGTGACGTCGCCGAACTTGCAATCGATGCCCTGCATGCGCGCGAAGCTGAAGATGAGATAGCCTTCGGCGCCGCCGTCCTTGTAGTCGTACAGATCATCGGGACTGTAATTTCGCTTTGCGCCCGACTGTTCCCATCCGGGCACGAACTGGCAATTGAGATAGTCCTGCGCGGCTAATGTCACCGGTACCACGAAGATCATCCAAAACCAGAAAAAGAACTTCATGCAAACAGTTCCTGCGCCCGTGCGAGTTGTGCCGAGACGTGCACGCCGTGCGGACAATCCACGGTGCATTCGGCGCAATCGCCGCAGCGAACCAATTTGTGCTGGGCAGGCAACTCCTGGAAGCGCTCGCGCGCAAGCGCGAACTGGCGATAGCCGTCCGCATAAGTGAGAATGCGCAGCATATCCGCCACGGGCAGACCCTTCGCGCAGACGCCGTCGCAGTGACCGCAGAAGCGGCAGTAGACCGGCTTGATTTGCTCGAGATGCGCGGCGAGAACTTGGTCGTCGCCGGACGCATAGGGCTCCGCCATGGCGCGAAGGTTTTCGTCGAGCTGATCCATGTCCGTCATGCTGGGAATGGTGGTGGAGATGTTGGGTTTGTTGAGGACCCACTTAAGCGCGGCCAGCATGGCGCCATCGCGTTGGAGCCTGCCGTAGATCGGGTCCGTCGGCTTGACGCGTCGGAAGCCGCCGGCCATCACCTTCATGGCCACGACGCCAGTACCGGTTTTTGCGACGGCGGCGATGGCATCGTCCATGGTCTTGTCCATCGTGAAGTTGTAGACGGAGAGTACCACGTCGAATGCCTTCTTCTGGATGGTCCACTCGGTCATGAGGGGGAGCGCGTGGGTGCTCATGCCAGTGAATCGGATTTTGCCTTGCTGCTTTGCGATGTGCTGGGCCTCGATCATGTCGTCACGGATTTCGGAGGGCTCGCTCTTCGAGTGGAGATACCAGATGTCGACGTAGTCGGTCTTAAGTTCGGAAAGGCTGGTGTCGAGTTCCTTAAGCAACGAAGCTCTATCGCCAGCCTGCGACTTGGTGGAGAGCGTAATTTGTTTGCGCTTTGCCGCAAGAGCGGCACCAACCATGCGCTCGTTGTTTCCGTGCTGATACTCGCGCGCGGTGTCGAAGTAGTTGATGCCGATGCTGGCGGCGCGCTCGATCACGCTGGGGTCCGACGTGATCATGCAGCCGAAACCGACCGTGGTGACTTTGAGGCCGGTGTTGCCGAGGGTTCGATGGTCGAGCTTAACGGGGGAGCTGGCCGGCTTGGCCAGGGGCGAACTGGGGGTCTGGAGCAGGCCATTGTTGGAGATGGCGCCCGCAAGGGGCAGCATCACTCCGGCGGAGAGGAATTCGCGGCGAGAAGTCTTCGGCATAATCCACCTTTCCTGGAGAAGATACGCATGATAGGCCGCGAGACGGGCTCCTCAACAGGACGCAGATCACAGGTGTGCGTGCCAGGCCTTTGTGTGGGCTCGAAGATTGCGGCAAGCGGGAACTGGAGGACCCCGTTCCAGGGCAAACGCGACAACGGCCATCCCGAAGGATGGCCGTTGCTGTCCTGCTGCTTAGGAGCTGTTTAGCGTTCGCTCTTCCAGTTGATGAGATCGCCAAGCGTGGTGGTTGAGCTGGAGACGGGATGCTTGTGCGTGTCCGCCTTGTAGTTCTCGACCTGAGCGCGGCTGGCTTCCTGGCCGATGGCGCGCAGGCTGAGTCCCACCTTCTTCTCTTCCACGTTGATCTTGATGATCTTGAACTCGTGCTCCTGGCCCTGCTCAAGATTGGCAGGCGAGCCGTCCGCACCCACCGCTTCGGAGATATGGCAGAGGCCTTCAACGCCCTCCGCAATTTCAACGAATGCGCCGAACTGCGCGGTGCGGAGCACCTTGCCGTGCACCACATCGCCTACGCGATGCTGGGCGAAGAAGCTCTCCCATACGTCGGGTTGCAGTTGCTTGATGCCCAGTGAGAGGCGGCGATTCTGCGGCTCGACGCCGAGAACGACCGCCTTCACCTTTTCGCCCTTCTTCACAACTTCAGAAGGATGCTTGACGCGTTTGGTCCAGCTCAGGTTGGAAACATGAACCAAGCCATCAATGCCGTCTTCGATTTCGATGAAGGCGCCGAAGTCGGTGAGGTTGCGGACGCGGCCCTCGACAACGGTGCCTGCCGGATAGCGCTCGGTGAGGTGCTCCCACGGATTCTCGAGGAGCTGCTTCATGCCGAGAGAAATACGGCGGTCGGCTGGATTGACACTGAGAACGACGGTGTCGACTTCATCGCCGGGCTTGACCAGCTTGGAGGGATGCTTGAGGCGCTTGGACCACGTCATCTCAGAGAGGTGAACCAGGCCTTCAATGCCCTGCTCCAATTCGACAAACGCACCGTAATCGGTCACGGAGAGAACCCGGCCATGCACGTGCGCACCGACAGGATAGCGCTCGGTGGCATCGAGCCACGGATCGGGCGTGAGCTGCTTGAAGCCGAGCGAAACGCGCTGCTTGTCCTTGTCGAACTTGAGCACCTTGACCTGAATCTCGTCGCCGACGTTGACCAGATCGCGGGGATGGGTGAGGCGTCCCCAGCTCATGTCCGTGATATGCAGGAGGCCGTCGATCCCGCCGAGGTCGACAAACGCGCCGTAGTCGGTCAGGTTCTTCACGGTGCCGGTCAGAATGGCGTCCTCGCCAAGATGCTCCAGGGTCTGCGAACGCTTGGCGTTCTGCTCTTCTTCGAGAATCTCCTTACGGCTGACGACGACGTTGCCGCGCTTCTTGTTGAGCTTGATGACGCGGACTTCGATCTGCTGGCCGAGGTAGCCGTCAAGATTGCGGACAGGGCGAATCTCCAGTTGCGAGCCGGGCAGAAACGCCTTCATGCCGATATCGACGGTGAGGCCGCCTTTAACGCGGCTGACTACGGTTCCCATAACGGGGGTCTTGTCGTTCGCGGCTTTTTCAATGGTGTCCCACACGCGGAGGCGCTGCGCCTTCTCGTAGCTGACGAGGTAGCCACCTTCGGGTTCCTCGCGCTCGATGACCACGTCAATCACTTCGCCGGGCTGGAATCTCACGGCACCGGTGTGGTCGAGCACCTGCTCAATGGGAACGAGGCCTTCAGACTTGAGACCCACGTCGACGACGAGGTGCTTCTCAGTCTGCTTGATCACGGTGCCGGAGACTACCTTGTCGCCGTAGGCTTCGACAGCGGCCGCTTCGGCGGCCTGTTCGCGCTCAAAGGCTTCAAGAGCCGCGGAAAAATCATCAAAAGAATCGTGTGCGTGCTCGGCTGGTTTGTCAGTCGGCGGTGCGGCAGCAGTATGGGCTTCTGCAGTGCTAGCTTCTGCCGTTTCAGGTTCTGCTGCATGCTCGGTTGTGGCATCGGCGTCCGGCGCTGAGGAAACGAGTGCTTCGGTGTTTTCGAAGTTGGACGTGGATTCGTGCAACGGCTGCTCAAGCTCCGTCGCAGGGTCAATGGTTGGTGTTTCGAGTTGGCTGTTCAGGGTTATGCTCTCGGGTTCTGGATTGAGGACGTTTGCCATCAGTGCTGCTCCGGGATTCATTGCACCAGCGACGTGTCGCAGGGGCGGGCGCGACTTTCGCGGAAGCTTTCAACCGCACGCGCCAATGGCCTGTTTCTCGTGCCACGCGTGTGAACGAGGTGGTTCTCAAGGGGACAGTCGTCCGAGCCGGTATTACCGGCTATGGAAGCGACTCGTCTCCGAGGGAATCACCAGGCGCGCAACGGCTGGCTGGAGGTCGGCCGCAGCTCACTGATGGAATCCGCACACAGGAGCTACCTTATTAGTTTAGCAACCTCGTCTTTCCAGCGTCAATGCAATGGGTTGCCGAAAGGACGGCGCGGTCAGCGTTGTGAATAAAAATTCACGAAAAGCGGCGCATTCGCTGCCAGCCGCAGTTCCGCAGCATGCGAGGATGAATTGCAAAGAGGTTGCGCATCGCCAGCGCGGACAGGCCGGCAATACCCGCAAAACCGGTTCCAACAGCGATACATTTGGATCTTCTCTGAACTCCCTGCCGTTGCGGATACCGGATCAACGCAGATCGTGCGCGTCGCGGCCGGGTACTCCCCGACGCTTTTCAGGTTGACAGAACGATTCTGGGACATCCACTTCAACCACAGGGGTTCAAAATGAACAAGATCCTGGCTGCCGCGATCTTCCTGATCGCCTCCGCAGCGTCCGCGGAGACCTGCGCTCTCCAAACTTATGCCTCCTCATGGATGGCCACAGGGACGCCTTTTTCGGTGAAATGCCCATCCGGGAGCTATTCCGGCACGCTGATCGCGACGCCGGCACGGCGATTCTTCCGCCGCGGCCATCTGATGCTCAAATTCGACCAACCGCTGATGGTGCAAACCAAAAATACAGCCGACGAAGGAAAAATTCAGAACGGACACGGCAGGCAGATCGCCAACATGCTCATGGCGGGCGGAGTCGGCATTGGAGCGAAGGACATAACGGACGGACTGTCCGGCGTCGTGTTCAAGTCCTGGTACATGATTCCAGCGTCATGTGTGGCGCTTGCGTTTTTCTCCAACGAGGCGACGTGAATCTGAAACCGGGATACAAGTTGGAATTGGAGCCATTGAGGAAGTGAACGACTGCTAGTATTTGATTCGGACTAGCAATCGATATGGACATCCTCTGGACCCCCTGGCGATTTGCGTATGTGACGACGGCCGATGGAGCGCCGCGCCCTGGAATTCCCGAGCGGTTGGCTGCGTGGAAGGGCGATACAGGATGCGTGTTCTGCAATCTCATCGCATCGGTGGATCATGCGATTGCCAGCGGAATGCCAGCCGAGGAGGCCGAGGTGGCCGCTGGACTGGTGGTGCGCGGTAAGCACTGCTACATCTGCCTGAACGCCTACCCCTACACTTCGGGCCACGTGATGGTGGTGCCCTATGCGCACCTTGACCGGCTGGCGGGTATGACGATCGAGGCCGCGCACGAAATGATGGACCTGGCGCGGCAGACCGAGCGGGTGCTGGAGCAGCTCTCCCGTCCCCATGGATTGAACTTCGGCATGAACCTGGGCAAGGCAGCTGGCGCGGGAGTGGCCGGACATCTGCATTTGCATGCACTGCCACGCTGGGCGGGTGACACGAACTTCATGACCACAGTGGCTGAGACGCGTGTGCTGCCCGAGGATCTGGCGACAACGTGGAAGCGGATGCGGGAAGCATTCGCGGGATTGACCTAAGACGCGCTGCGACGCATGGACGCGACCCGAATCCCTCCAAGTCTCTGAGGCGAAAGAACAAACTTAGCCTTATCTACCCTCTATCGGCACCTGATCACCAAGATTTCAGGCCGCAAACGCATTCATCTTTGCCACAAAAGCATCAGTGTTTGCCATGAAAGCGTTAAGGCTTGCCATGAAAGGGCCATTGTTATCTGAGACAAGGCGATACATAAATAGAGGATGCACCCCGGTTGGGAGCTGAGGCTATGCAAGATCGCCAAAAACACGGACAGGCCAAGCAAGCCGTAGTCGCAGCGACAGCAGCGCTCGGAATGGTCGCAGGCTTTGCTCTGGGCTCTCTGCTCACCATCCCGTTGGCCGAATTCCACCTGACCAGATATCTCTCGCGTGTGGCAGTCCAGGAAACCGCCTCTGTGAAAGAAGCGCGTGACCTTCTGGCGGTCCTGCAGCACTCCTCCTATCCGCCCTGCTCCGATGCCGAACTCAGCCGTTTCCGAGAGCTCGTTTTCCGTTCGGAATACATCAAGGACGCTGGACGAATTCACGGAGCGCGCATTGAGTGCTCCGCAACAGCCGGACGCCCCCTGCACCCAATCGGCCAATTCACAGCGGCAGCCGCAGCTCCAGACGGCACGGTGGCCTACACGAATCTTGTTCCGATTCACGACGAAAGCCTCAAGCGCGCGGGGTTGCAGCTGGGCAGCGCCTTCGTTGTTTTCGGCTCGCACATGCCGGAGATCGCGGGGCCTCTGCCTATCCATGTCGCAGTGAGCCCTCATGAGGGAAGCACCGCCGCCGGCTCAGCCAGCGGGACCTCAACTTCAGCGTCAGAGAGTGGACTCTTCGACGACGTACAGCGCAAAGCAGACAAGCTCGTCGCAACCCATTGTTCGTCTGATCTTTTGACGTGTGTCGCGGCATCGGTCTCTGTGGACGAAGCGCGGCAAGGGGAGATGGCGGCCGTCGCCTGCACTTCCTTCTCTGGCTGCATCGCCGGCGCGTTCATCGGAGCCGCCCTCTTCGCATTTCGCCGCCGCCACATTTCCATGGAGCAGCAGCTCAGGCGTGCAGTCACGGAAGAAAAGTTACAGGTTGTGTATCAACCGATCGTGGACCTGGTGAATGGAAAGATCGTCGGGGCCGAGGCGCTGGCACGCTGGAAGGATCGCGATGGCACTCAGGTTAGCCCGGACGTATTCATCAAGGTCGCGGAACAAAACGGCTTTATCGGCTCGCTGACGAGCCTCGTCTTTCGCCGCGCACTGAACCAGTTGCGCGAAGTGCTGACCAAGATCCCGGACTTCAAGCTGGACATCAACGTGACGGCGGCAGACCTGGCCGATCCTGCCTTTCTGCCCATGCTCGATGAAGCGATGAAGCAGGCCAACGTGCGGCCCAGCAGCGTCGTCATCGAGGTGACCGAAAGCTCCACCGCCAATCAGGAAGTCGCCATGGAGTCCATTCGCCTTCTCCGCCGGCGTGGCTTCAGCATCTACATCGACGATTTCGGAACCGGCTATTCGAGCCTCTCCTACCTGACCTACTTATCGGTTGACAGAATCAAGATCGATAAAGCTTTCACGCGTGCCATTGGGACCCAATCTCCCACCCTGGCCATCCTTCCGCCGATCATGGCCATGGCGCGTTCGCTCAATCTGGGTGTGGTTGTGGAAGGCGTGGAGACGGAGCAGCAGGCACTCTACTTCACTGTGAACGATCTGACAGTCCAAGGTCAGGGCTATCTCTATGGGGAACCACTCCCTGCCGACCAATTCCTGGAACTCATGGCCCCCAAGCTTGGCCGGGCTGCGATCGAGGGCGAGCGGCAGTTTGCGCATGCGGCTCTGGGCGCCGCGAGTGCCGCGTAGATAAGAAGATCCGCGTTCGAGAGTGCGTGGACAAACGCGCTATTTCACCAGGTCGGAAGAACCCTCCTCCGCCTCGGCTGCCAACGCGAGTTCCTCCTGATCCACATCGGCACGGTCGAGCAAATTGCGCGGCAACGATTTGCTGGTGCGGATGCCGAGCTGCTTCAGCATTTCGACCTGGCGGACCAGATTGCCGGGGCCCTCGGCGAGTTTCTTCATCGCGCTTGTGTAAGATTGGTCGGCGACGCGCAGGCCTTTGCCCACGGCTTCGAGATCGCTGACGAAGTTCACGAATTTCTCATACAACGCAGTGCCGCGATTCATCACGTCCTGCACGCTACGCGCCTGCAGTTCCTGCTGCCACAAAACATTCACGATGCGGATGACATAGAGCAGCGTGGTGGGCCCCACGAGCAGAATGCCCTGCTGGTAGGCATCGGCCCACAGTGTGGCGTCGTTCTGCAACGACATTAGAAATGCCGGTTCGATGGGCACAAATAGGACCACGAAATCGGGAGCCTCAATGCCGGGAAGGCGGTGGTATCCAGCCTTGGCCAGCCCCGCCACATGGCCGCGCACGCTGGACAGATGCAGCTTCAATGCGGCTTTGCGGTCGTCCTCTGAGGCTGCGCTCACGCAGTCGGTGTAGGCCGTGAGAGAGACTTTCGAGTCGATGACGAGGTTGCGCCCGCCAGGAAGAAATACGATGACGTCGGTACGAACAGATTTCGTTCGGTCGCCATTTTCACCATCGATGCCAGCAAAGATCTGCTGGAAACTGTACTGTTCGCCTTCGCGCAATCCGGCCTTCTCGAATAGATCGCGCAGAATGAACTCGCCCCAGTCACCCTGTGTCTTTGCTGAGCCGCGTAGGGCAGTAGTGAGGTTGCGCGCATCTTCTGAGAGCTGCTGATTGAGACCGTTGAGCGTACCGATGAGGGTTTCGAGTTTCGTCACGCCGGTGTTTGAATCTGCCTGCGCCTTTTCGACTTTTTCGCGGAACTCCTTGATCTGGTCGCGCAGCGGGCTGAGCAGGGTGCCCAGTTCTTTCTGGCTGCCTTCGGCAAAGGTCTTGGATTTGGTTTCGAGAATTTCGGCGGCGAGGGACTGGAACTGATCGGCGAGAGCCTTCTTGGCGGTTTCGAGTAGGGCGATTTTTTCGGCAAGTCCAGCACGTTCGGCTTTCAACTCAGCCTCGAGCCTGCTTACGGTAGCCGCATAAAGGTGCTCTTGTCGGGTCTTCGCGTCGAAGGCCGCTTGTAGCTCGCCTTTCTCTATCTTCAATTGACGAATGGCTGCTTCGCGCTCCTTAGCCAGGGACTCGAAACCGGCGCGCGCCTCGGATTGAGCCATGACTTGCCCTAGAAGAGCTGTGGAAGCCTGTATCCGCTCCGTTAGGTCCTTGTTGCGTTCCTCAAGGATGCCTTCATTGCGCCTTTTGTTCGAGGTTCCCTGCCAGAATCCCAGGAGGATTCCGACGGTCAGCGCAAGTGCTCCAACCACCCAAGTTTCCATCGCATTCCTCTTCGCCTAATGTACGCCTTTTTGATGTGCAATTCGGGGTAGAAACTCGCCTGGCACTTGCCGGTGTTGAGGCCTTCCGAGAATGCCCGGACCATACCCGTTCACCGGTTCGTATTCCCTGTCCTACCGCGCCTTTACATGCCTTGACCAGCCCGGTAGACTTGGAGATTCGGGGCCATGCGCATCTTTTTGTGCGCTGTGGTTGTGTTCGTGTGCCGGAGCCGGTATTGTAGGCTGGCGGAGCGGAAACGCGGCGGCGCGAAGCCCGGAGTGCATCCGAAGTTGAAGAAGGAAACGAGGAGAATCAGGCATGGCTGTTGAAGAAAAGGTAAAGCAGATCATCGTCGAGCAGCTGCAAGTGGACGAGGCCGAGGTCACCCCAGGGGCAAGCTTCCAGGAAGACCTGGGCGCGGATTCGCTGGACGTGGTCGAGCTGGTGATGCAGTTCGAAGAGGCATTTGACCTCGAGATTCCCGACGAGGACGCCGAGAAGATCAAGACCGTCAAGGATGCAATCGAGTACATCGAGAAGAACGAGAAGACCGCGAAAGGCAAGTAACTGGTGAATCGTCGAGTTGTCATCACCGGCCTCGGGCTGGTATGCGGTGTAGGCAATACCGCTCCGGAGGTGTGGCGACAGTTGCTGGCAGGGGCCAGCGGCATGGCCCCGATTCAGGGCTTCGACACGACGGGCTTTCCTGTCACCTTTGCCGCCGAGGTGAAGAATTTTGATCCGCTGAACTTTGTCGAGAAGAAAGAAGCGCGCAAGATGGGGCGCTTCATCCACTTTGCTTTTGCGGCCACGCACGAAGCCATCACTCAATCGGGCCTGAACATCACACCGGAGATCGGCGACCGAGTCGGAGTTTTTATCGGCTCGGGCATTGGCGGATTCGAGATCATCGAGCGCGAACACTCGAACCTGCTCGCCGGCGGCCCGCGCAAGATCTCACCCTTCTTTATTCCCGCAGTGATTGTGAACATGGCGGCGGGGCAACTGAGCATTCGTTACGGTGCCAAGGGGCCGATTTCGGCTACGGCCACTGCGTGCGCCACTAGCGCCAATTCGATCGGCGACTCGGTGCGCATGATCATCCACGGCGATGCGGATGTAATGATTGCCGGCGGCGCCGAGGCTTCGGTCACACCCTTATCGGTTGGCGGATTTGCGGCGATGCGGGCGCTCTCAACGCGCAATGAGGAGCCGACCCGCGCGAGCAGGCCTTTCGACAAGGACCGCGATGGATTTGTGATCGGCGAAGGTGCCGGCGTTTTGATCCTGGAAGAGCTGGAATTTGCGAAAGCGCGCGGCGCGAAGATCCTGGGCGAGATCATCGGCTATGGCATGAGCGCCGATGCGTATCACATGACGGGCATCGCTCCGGAAGGCGCAGGCGCACAGCGCAGCATGAGGGCAGCACTGAAGGATGCGGGGATTCAACCGGAAGAAGTGGGCTATGTGAACGCGCATGCCACGTCGACGCCGGCCGGCGATGGCAACGAGTCGTTGGCGATCGAGAAGGTTTTCGGCGAGCACGCGCTGAGCAAAAAGCTCAAAGTCAGCGGAACGAAATCGATGACAGGGCATTTGTTGGGCGGCGCCGGGGGCCTCGAAGCAGGCATCACGGTGCTGGCTTTGCAGAATCAGATGCTGCCGCCGACGACCAATCTCGACAATGTCGATCCGGAGTGCAAGCTGGACTACGTGCCGAACAAATCGGTCGCGCACAGCTTCGATGTGGCGTTGTCGAATTCGTTTGGATTTGGCGGCATCAACGCGACGCTGATCATGCGGCGGTGGACGGATTAACCACCCCAGCGACGAAGACCTGTCGCCGGGGACCCCGGAATAAAAGCAGGGATCTGACTGAAACGGCGCACATCCTTGAGACATGCGCCGCTTTTGTTTGCGAAGAAGTTCTTGCTTACCCAGTCACTGCGGCAATCCCGACACCAATTATGACAAAAATGGCCCACCATCCGAAGACCGCGATGTAACCGGAAGTGCGTTTGACGCCCGCGACCATGGCAGTTCCGATGCCCAGCAAAACCAGGGTCCAGATGGTGGTGATGTCGATCGCACTTGCCAGCGAATAGAGCGCGGCGTTCGTTTCAAGCGGATTGAGAAAAGCTCCGAGATTCGTGGGGGCGTAATTCTTGATGTTGAACGACTCCGGAGCCGTACCCGCAAAGATGACGATGACTCCGAGAAGCACTTTGAGAATGCCGGGCAGTCCAGCATACATCCAGACGGCGAAGATGCTGCCGTATGTGGCCTTGCCACCGAATGCAAAGTTGATGGTGCCCCACAAGCCCAGGGAGCCGAGCGCAAGGATCGCCAGCAGCAGTAGCGGATTGGCGATGAATATGCCCTCGGTGATGTAGAGCGAGATCTTGGCCGACATCTCGCGCTGTTCAGGCGGCGCCTGGGCAAGTTTCTCTTCCTGCTTGGGGTTGAGATGGATCTGGTTATCGACCACCTGCTGCATGCCGATCTTGGTTACGACTGCTGCAAACAGAATGTAGCCAACCAGCGTGAAAATGATGAACGGCATCCACCAGCTTTTGTTGCCGCGTTTGATATCTTCGAAGGTTTTCGACGGCGCGGTAAAGACATTGAAAACGCGTTGCAACTGGGAAAGGCCGGGCGCAGGCACGGCCACCGGTTGAACCTCAGGATCGCTCATGATTCCGCCTCTCAGGAATTCCTGGATACAAATGAACGTTTGCGTGAACTGCGCAGTTCGACCGGTTCGCGGAACAAACGGTTGCAGTTTTTATGAAACTGCAACACGTCCGCAGTGCGGGTCGGGGTCGGAATGCAAGTAATTGCGTTCGCCCGCGATTGTACCTTTGAATGCGGCTGGAATGAAAAGGATTTTCTGACGGCGGTTAGGACGGATGGCGTTCAAGCTGCGATGGTGGACGATCAGGCGCCGGGAGTGGCGGCTTCCGCGGGGATGGATGGGCTATCGTCGTCCGTTGGCGGCGGCGTGACGTACGGACGCGCTTTGTGAAGCGGGCCGGCCCCGACGTAGCTCTTGTAGACGGTGATATGGAAGCAGGACTGGTGAAATTCCTCTTTNNTCCTCTTCGACATCGATTTTCCCTTCGCTCTGCAGGCCGTTGAGGCGATCGCGCATCCAATAGAGCTCGCTGCGGGTCAGGCCGTGCTTGGCGATATCGATGGTGGCGCCGGTAAGGTGGGGGCTGGCAATGTCACCTTCGGCGGGAGCGGCGTTGCCGTTGGTCCGCATCAGGCGCTTCTGGTACTCGACGGTGCGTACTGCGGAGCTGACCTCAAACGCATGATGGAATTGCGCCTGGTGGGCGTGCGACAGGTCGGTGAGAAATGCCGCCGTCCAGGGACGGCAGTAGCGGCGGTCGAGCGGCAGGTTGGCATTGACGGCTAGTGCTTCCGATTCCGGAACCCGGACCAACTGGCCGTTCGCGATGCGTGCACGCAGGTCAGCATCGTTCTCAATGCGCTCAAGGTTATCGGCATTGGTCTTCTCGTTCTGGCGGATCAACGACTCGAGCGATCCGCGCAACGGCGCCATGGCAAAGATTCTCGTGCTGCGCAAAGGATCGGCTGCGGCGGCTATTGAAGAGGCGGCCAATGCTGCGTGCGGCGCGGGCATTTCAGCAGCGGCGATCTTGTCGGCAGCATCCTGTGGGGTGGACGTGTTGGTGTCGGCTGCGTCAGAAACCTCGGCTTCCGCAATGGAAGTAGCGGGCGTCGGCACCCCTGCCCGCTGGGACTGTGCATCCGAATCGCTGGCGGGAGTCGCAGCGGCTTCGCTCACGGAGTAGCGCGCACCGCGAGCAGCGTGCTCTGAACTACGAGTAGACATCCACGGGTACCGGCGGATCGGCATACGGGCGCGCAGAACCGTGGGCTGACGCCTGATACTTCTGCGCCGGACCGTTGTGTAGCTGCTCGCGTGTTCCTTGGTGCGGATGGAACTGGTGCGCGCGGAACGGGTCCGAGCCAACTGCGGATGACGACGGGAGGGTGAAGAGGAGGCGTACCTGCGGTGCGTCCGGGCCTGCAGCGCAGACGAAGGGATGGCTGAGGCTGCGAAGAACCCAGCCAGCAAAAGACCGAGAATGAAGTTGCGCACCAGGAGGTCTGCGCGGAGAATCGAGAGCACCATTAGTTTAGGACGCATGAGAGAGAATTTCGAGTATTGAACGTGGTACGGTTTCGTCTGATAAGTCCAGGTTCAGTTTACAGCAAAAGCGATAGCTGCAAAGACCGTACGCCGGACTGATCGGCACGAAGGTACGCTCACCCACAAAATGATCTATACTATTGATCTATACCACTGGAGGTCCAGATGGCCCCGAAATCAACCATGAATGGGAAAGATGTACATGCGAAGCTGTTCTGGAATGGGCGCAGTCAGGCGGTGCGGCTGCCCAAAGAGTTCCGCTTTGATGGGGACAGTGTGCGTGTGCGGCGGATGGGCGCCGGCGTGTTGTTGGAACCGGTAGAAGATCGCCCCAAAGAGACCCTGGAGGAATGGTTCGCTCGGCTCGATGCAATGGGAGGCGACCCAATATTTCCTGAAGGAAGGAAGCAAAAACTCGCTCCGATCCGGAAGTACTTCAAGTGAGCCACCTGCTCGATACCAATGCGTGCATCGCCCTAATCAACGGAGATTTCGGCAAGGTGCGCACGCGCTATATGCACGCTGTGCGAAGCGGAGCAAAGTTAGCAACTTCACCGATCTGTGTCCATGAGCTTTGGTACGGAGTCGTGAAAAGCAGCTTCATCGGCCCTAATGCACGGCGACTACGATCCTTCATCTCCCATGATATGGAAGTGCTGAATTACACCTCGGACGACGCGCAAGTTGCAGGCGAGATCCGCGCGGAGTTGGAACAGAAGGGCAAACGGATCGGCGAGTACGACACGTTGATCGCAGGGCAGGCACTATCCAGGAACCTGGTGTTGGTCACGGCGAATAAACGGGAGTTTACCCGCGTGAAAGGATTAGTCGTGGAAGATTGGTCTGTGTGAGTGTATCGGGCCTCATCTGCGGAAGCAGATAAGGCCCGAACGAAGAAGAGCCAAGAGCATCTCCTATTGCAACAGCGTGGGCTCGTCGTCTTT
>PLKY01000116.1 GCA_003140785.1 Acidobacteriaceae bacterium
ACTAGGGAGAACGAACTTACGGAGGCAGTTGCTACACGGTTGATGAAATGGGCGAAGATATTCCTTTTTGTGACGGCCATTCCGGTCGCGCTGCTGTTGATTGTCATCGGAAAAGCGACCTTCTCCGATATCCCAAAGTCAGTTGAAGCGGCAAAAGCCGAAATCAATGCCTCAAAGGACTCCGTCCTGAGCAACATCGCCTATATTCAGAGCCAGCTTTCGCCTATCCAAAACCGGGTCACTCTAATCCAGTCCGACCTCACTAAATATCAACAAGTGAACAGCGAGATTGGCAAACTGCAATCGAGCTTGAAGCAAGTGCAAGGTGACATCGTCGACCTCGGAAAAAGAACTCTGAAGGTAGGAAAAATCGAGGCTGTCGATGCGATAAGTGCCGGAGTAGGAAAACCCCTCTTGTTGGAAGGCGGAATGACAGGGTGCTTTCGCAAACAACTCACAAACGAAAATGCTTACGGCCTGTGAGTGGAGGGGTTCCCACTTGCACTCAGCCAAATGACCCCAGATGGCCGTACCCGACCGGTGGCGAGCTTTTCTCCAAGCGGCTTTCAAGATGTTTCTACGTTGCCGAAGAACGAATGCAAGGAAATGCTCCGGGGAACGCTCTATGTGGAGAAGGGAACAGGTCGCCAAGCGGACAGAGCATTCCTCTGCGTAAGAGCAGATACGGGCGGGTTTCGCTGGATGCAGATCACGACGAATTGAGACACGAATCGTTTGAAAGAAAAGTGGCGGGGTCAGCCTCCGCCGGGTTCCCCAGGTCTGCTCCTGCGACCTGGGAATTGGGCTCAACCCGCCAATCCTCCGCGTATTCATCCAACAGCCTTGCAAGCCACACTCCCGTTGCTTCCAAACAGCGCCCAAAAGAGCAGCCCCGAACCCAACATCTGCAACAGAAATCCGAAGAGCACGCAATAGAAGCCGAACAGCGACTTACCGCGATCTTCCTTCTTCGTCTCTCCTAACCTGGCATCTACGTTGAGTTGAGAAAGTGCTCCCGCGACGCCGCCCGATCGCATTTTCGCGAAGACAGTCCAAAGCTGCGCTGGAATGTCGCGCCACTTGATCGCAAAATAACCATTCATTTGGAAAAAGACTCCAGCCATTGCGACTGTGCTGCCTGCACCGCTCACCAGGATTCCGCAGAGGTTCAGTTTGTCAGCAGGGGTCATACCATCACGGATTGCACAATCAGTTCTTTCTTCGTCAGCGTGTAATTTAACTTGTATCGTCCAACCTGGTACTGGTGCAGGATCTCCTTTGCGCCGAGAAATGGGCTCTGCAAGGGAACCTCGTAACCCTGCTTCTCACCAGCGGCCAAGCCTCTCACAGCCTCGTGAATCATTTCGAGATCGTCGTACGCGCGCAAATCGCCGAGATCGGCTTCGGCCCGCGGCTTGAAATAGTACGAGCGCATCGGCGCGGTTACCTCTCGGCTTTCATAGCCGAAACAGCTGCAAGAGCCCTGGCACCCTCCCGCTTCCTTGTCGAACTTGGCACATGTTTGACCGCTGCAGTCCCGACTGGCTCGCCCCATCCGATTTTTTTGAGGACCCTGGAAACGTCTGGCTTGGAGCCCTTGCGAGACCGGAGGGATTCTTCATCCACAAGAGCCACCGGCACTCCCTCAGCCGACAGCTCAATAATCCTCTCCAGATATCCTTTGATTTGATCCAGCTTCTTATCAATCGCCCCGAGCGGAGCGGCAGCCGTTTGTTCTTCCGTCGTTGGCGGCGTGGCTTCTCCTTGTGCAGCCCTTTTGTTGCGAAGATTCTCCTTGAGTTCCTCGAAGCCGATCCGCTGGGTTTGCGCTAGCCCTTCTTCAAGGTGCGCCAATTCCTTCGGACGATTCAAGAGCTCTGCCGCCGCCATCAGTCCCTTGTATTCGCTGTAGCCAAGCAGCACTGCCTGCGGCTTCCCCTGATTCGTAATCACGTACCGGTCGCCTCCGCCTTCCACAGTCTGCGACAAGGAGGGCAGTTCCTTCCGCGTCTCGGTAATCGACCTGAATTGTTCCGCCATATCACATCCTCAAACCAGATTGTACATAAATGTGTACAAAATAGCAAATCAGACACCACGGTTCATGGCACCTAATCTTATTCGCCGTTCCTTCCACCCCGCCGCATCTCCAGCGTCACGCGGTGTGTATGCGCCGTCCCTGCAAGCTCCAACAGAATGTTCTGTGCGTGTTCGGGCAGCTCCGGGCGCGGCGGCTCCTTCTGCGCAAAACTCACCACCCAATACAACAGCGAGCCGAAAAAGCTCGCAGAGATCGCAACCTCTACCCAGTGATACGCCGGAGTTGTCACGGACTGGTACTGGTGCGCCAGCGATCCTGCGAGGCTCACCAGGGAATAGATACCCAGCCCTGTTGCCACCTGCAGTTCGCGATTGCGCCACCCGACCGACAGCCAGCGGCTCGTCACAGCGAGCGCCAAAAAGAAGACGATCCGCAAGATCGCGAAAGTCTCCTCCAGCCGCACAATCAGCACATAATCCCAATGGCTTCTCACACTCTCCGGCGCTGTCGAAAAGGGCCACGCCAGCGCTCCCGCGATGAGCACGCCCAGCGCAGTTACCGGCAGCACGCGCCGCGGCGGCATGGCATGAAACGGCCGCAGCACCGCCCAGGCCAGCTCCACCAAGACTCCGTACTGCAGCAGGGAATCGAGCGACGGCTCCACCAGGTAAAAACGGATGTAGGTGCCGGCAGCTAAGTGCGACTGCAGCACAGACATCGTGCAATCGACCAGCAGCCCCCACACGAGATAGGCGCTGAAAATGGGAAGCTGCCGGTACACGCGCCGCCAACAGAGCAGCGCTACCACTAGCGCTTCTGCAATGATGCCCGCCGTCAGCAGGGCTGTGTCGATGGACAAGTTGCCGCTCCTTATTGCCGATTCTCGTCCCAGCAACTTGAATTCATTTGAGCTGGGAGAAGATACCCAATTCAGTACAACCTCATCTCATCGGCTGTCCCTGGTGTGCCTTGAGCGCCGCTTGGTGACGGGCGCCTCAAGACGGGCTTAGAATCAATAGAGAGAAGCTATGCCCGCCTACGAATACCTTTGCGATGCCTGTGAAACGCGTTTTGACCAGCGCCAGAAGATGTCTGACCCGGTGCTGGAACTCTGCCCCTCGTGCGGCGGACGAGTCCACCGCCTCATTAGCGGAGGCGCGGGCGCGATCACCAAAGGGGCCGGTCACACACACACGTCGGCGCACGCCGATGCGCCGCCTCCTTGCGCCTCCGGCGGCGCGTGCTGCGGCGGCGGAGCCTGCGCTTCNNAAAACTGAGTGGTCCTAGCGACAATCGACAGCGACGACTTTGATCGTGGTTAGCGCGATGGAGCCGTCGCCAACTCCGCCAGGCGGTCGGATATCCGCTCCGCCGCTCCTGGGTGCGCTTGCCCTTTCGCTGCTGTCGCCATCGCCACAAGTTTTGCGGGAGACGTGAGCAATTCCTTCAGCGCCTCTAGTAGTTTGGCGGGTGTGGCCAGATCTGCCTCGGTCAACATCACGGCAGCTCCCCACTTAGCCATTTCTTCGGCGTTGCGCTTCTGGTGATCGTCGGCCGCGGCGGCAAAGGGAACCAGCAGAGCCGGCTTGCCTGCGGCGGCGAGCTCGGCCACCGTCGACGCCCCACTGCGGGCCATCACGAGGTTCGCGCGTGCGAAACACGCCGGCATGTCGTCGAGGAAAGCGCTCACCTGCCAGCGCGCCGGATCGGCGCCCGTCGCCGCAAACGCTGCCCGGGTTACCTCTAAGTGGCGCGCTCCGCATTGATGCAGAATCGTCAGCCCTGGAACCGCTTCGAGCAACACGGGCACAATCCGCGGCAGGCTCTGATTGAAGAGCCGCGCCCCCTGCGATCCGCCAAAGACGAGCAGATGCGGCGGTGAGCTCGGCGGCGACGGTTCCAACGTGAAGAAGCCCGGCCGCACCGGAATCCCCGTCACCTCGGCGTTGCGAAACCAGCGCGCGGCGGCAGGAAAGTTGACGGCAGCGGCCTGGACCTGCTTGCCGACGAGGCGATTGGCCAGCCCCGGCATCGCATTCGGCTCGAACAGCATGGTCGGTATTTTCATGAGCAACGCTGCCGCCACACCCGGCCCCGACGCATAGCCGCCAATCCCCAGTACGGCCTGCGGCTTGAACTCGCGGATAATGCGGCGGCAGGCGAAGAGGCTGGTGGGGATGTCGAGCAAGGTGCGCAGGCGCGTGGCGAGCGAGACGTTTTTGAGTGGGCCTACGTGCACGAGACGAAGCGGGAAGCCGGCCTCGGGAACGAGCCGCGTCTCGAGACCCCGCTCCGTGCCGACGAAGAGAACCTCGGCGGAATGGCGCGCCACCAATTGCCGCGCCACGGCGAGCGCTGGAATGATGTGGCCGCCGGTGCCTCCGCCGGCGATAAGAACTCGCAATGCCAAGCTGCGCCTCTGTTGCAAGTTTCGCAGATGGTTTCGCAGATTCGGGAGGCCGTTTTCTCGCGAGAGCCCGACCTATCAACAAGCCCAATGAAGAGGCACAAAAAAGCCCGCCTGCCGAAGCAGACGGGCTCTTCCATCGAAATCAATTCGAACTTACCGGTGACCACCGCCACCGCCGCCATGGCCTCCGCCGGAGAATCCGCCACCTGCGTGGCCTCCACCGCTGAAGCCGCCGCCTACGTGACCACCGGCGTAACCACCGCCAACATGGCCTCCGGCATATCCGCCACCTGCGTATCCACGGGATGCGCCGCCATAGGCGCGAACTCCACCGCCATAAGCTCCGCGTCCGCCGTATCCACCGCGATAGCCGTAGCCGCCACGATAACCGTAGCCGCCATAGCCCCAGCCGCGACGACCCCAGCCGTACCACGGCCCGGCACCGATGAAGAACCCGCCAGCGAACCAGCTAGGCCCGTAATAGCCGTAGGGAGCGCAACCGTAAGGTGCGTAAGGATAGTAGCCCCAATCGCAGGCCGGGGGACCATAGGCATAAGGCGCGTCGACAACCGCCGGACCGACACCCACCCCCACTCCAATCTGGGCGTTTGCCGTGGACGCGAAAGCAAGCGGCAGGGCCAGGAGCATTGCTATCAGAAGCAGCCGAGAACTTTTCATTGAATTCCTCCTTGTGCCGTCCCGTCCTGCCTATCTGGATTCGGAATCCGGAGGCTGACCTCCGCTTTTCAGCACCCGCCGGAGTGGGTTTTTCCTGCCCAACCGGCATCTGTACATTAGAACAACGAACGCACAGATTAGTTGCGGTGATTCAACCAAGAATCGCACAAGAAAACGGCACAGCCAATCGATTTTTCCTGAATCCGGGCAACTCGATTCGCATCGGCGTTGGTCGAAAGCCAACCCGCGCGCGGCGAATTCATTTTTCTTAAGTGAGAGAGATACTTGGGAACGCACAACGGCCCCTACATTGTGGAGAGGCCGTCGCGTTGCCATTACTCTTGAGTGTTACCGGCGGAAGTGGTCGCGATCGAAGTGCCGGTCGAAGCCGCGGTGATAGCCAAACCCCACGACGGGAGCTGGACGATGCCAGCCACCGTAGTTCCAGCGTCCCGGAACCCAGTAGCCATTGGCATAGTAGCCGGCCACCCACGCATATCCCGGTCCTGGGCACGGAGGAACATAGGCCACCGGCCCGCGTACGTACACACCAAACTCTGCGGCTTTCGCCTGCGTTGTTCCCAGGCCTAATCCGCCTGCCAATACTGCTGCACCGAGCATCCACTTTTTCATGCTGAACATATTTCCTCCGTCCCACCCACTCCGATTTTCATCGGCTAGCCCGGCTTTTCTTTCTTGCTTCAGGCTTGGATCCTGCTGTCCTCAACGCGCCGGTTATGTCCCTATTGAACAGCGAATGGGAGACGAGGTTGCGGTACAGAATCGAAAATAAAGTGCCGCAACTTTCGCCGGTTTCTGGGTTTATTGCAGCCCATTTTGCGCGCGGATGCGCCTCATTTTTGCAGACGGACAAACCGCGCTGCGCGAATGGTAATCTTGAGGTTCCTCCCCAATGTTTGCTACTTCGCAGCACGCACACTTTATCGGGATCGGTGGGATCGGCATGAGCGGTATCGCCGAGATTCTGCTGAGTCTCGGGATGAAGGTCTCGGGCTCCGACCTGCGGCGCAGTCCTGTCACCGATCGTCTTGCGCAGTTGGGCGCCTCCATTTATGAGGGGCATGATGCAAGCAACGTGGCCGGCGCAACGGTAGTCGTCACCAGCTCCGCTGTGTCGGCTGCGAATCCTGAAGTGCTTGAGGCGCGCGCCCGCAAGATCCAGGTGATTCAGCGCGCGGAGATGCTGGCCGAGTTGATGCGCCTGAAATACGGCATCGCCATTGCCGGCATGCACGGCAAGACAACGACAACGTCCATGGTGGCTGCGGTGCTGGCTGCTGGCGGGCTTGATCCGACGGTGGTGGTGGGCGGCCGCGTGGACGCGCTGGGTTCGAATGCGAAACTCGGTGCGAGCCAATTTCTTGTGGCGGAGGCGGACGAGAGCGACCGCTCGTTTTTGAAGTTGTCGCCGATCCTGGCCGTCGTGACCAACCTCGACCGCGAGCATATGGACTGCTATCGCGACATGCCGGACGTGGAACAGGCTTTTCTGAGCTTCATGGATAAGGTGCCTTTTTACGGCGCGGTCACTGCGTGCGTGGACAATCCGCAGCTTGCGGCGATTCTTCCCAGCGTGCATCGGCGCGTCTTCACTTACGGTGTTGCGGCGGAGGCCGATTTCCGCCTTGAATTCCTCGCATCGCAGCCGGGAAGTCTTTCCTGTTTTCGTGTGGCGACGAAGGCTGGGGTGCTCGGGCCTTTCGAATTGCATGTGCCGGGTCGGCACAATGTGCTAAACGCGACTGCGGCAGTAGCGATTGCGCATCAGTTGGAAGTGCCCTCCGAAAAAATTGCTGAAGGGCTCAAGCATTTTCGCGGAGTCGACCGGCGCTTTCAGCAGAAGGGCAAGGCGCGCGGCGTTACGGTGGTTGACGATTACGGACACCATCCGACGGAGATCCGCGCCACGCTGGCGGCTGCACGGGAGTCGAGCCGTGGGCGCATTCATGTCGTTTTTCAGCCGCATCGCTACTCGCGCACACGTGATCTTCTCGACGAGTTTGGTGCGGCATTCACGGATGCGGACACGGTGGTGGTCCTACCCATCTACGCCGCGAGCGAGGAGCCTCTGCCCGGCATCACGGCGGAGTTGCTGGCAGAACGGATTCATGGACCGAGGGTGCAATTTGCGTCGGACTTTCCAACCGCCATTGATGCCGTGGCTTCCCAAGCTCACGAGGGCGACCTGATCCTGACCCTGGGCGCTGGCAGCGTGAGCCAATTGGGGCCGCAGATTCTGGCTGCGCTCGAAGAGTCGAAATAGCCCTGAATCGGACATGATTCATTTCCTTTGAAAACCTCTGCTTAAACGTTTCACTCCGATGTGCCACCCTGCTATGATGCGGCGGGCAAGTTTCTGTGAGCCACGAGGAGCACGTATGGGCAAGAGTTCGCGCAGGGGATTTTTGAAGACTGCCACTGGTACCGCTGCAGCGTTGACGTTTGCGAACCGAATGCCCGCATGGGCGCAGGGAACTGGTCCGGTAAAGGTCTGGAGCACCTATCGCGATCGCCGCCATGTGCAGGGGGAATCGATCGCATGGAAGCCGGTGGGCCAGGTCGCTGCCGAAGCCATCGCGCTTGATCCGAAGGCCACGAAGCAAGAGGTGCTCGGCTTTGGCGCTGCGATGACGGATTCGACCTGCTACGTGCTGAACCAGATGAGCGATGCCGAACGAGCGCCCCTGATGCACGAGATGTTCGCGCCTAATGAGATGGCGATGAACGTGTGTCGCACGTGCATCGGCGCGAGCGACTACTCGCGCACGGTGTACAGCTTCGATGACAGCACGGAGCCCGATCCGGAGCTGAAGAAGTTTTCAATCGACCACGACAAGGCGTACATCCTGCCCATATTGCGCGAGGCGCGCAAGGCGAATCCAGAGCTGTTTCTTTTTTCGTCGCCATGGAGCCCTCCGGGATGGATGAAGCCGAATAATTCCATGCTGGGCGGCGCGATGCGGAAGACCAGCTTCGGACCCTATGCGAAATATTTCATGAAGTTTCTCGAAGGCTACAAGGCCGGGGGAGTGGCTATTGACGCAGTTACCATCCAGAACGAGACCGACGCGGAGCAGGAAGGGAACATGCCTGCGTGCCTGTGGGCGCAGGAACAGGAGATGGATTTCGTGAAGAGCCATCTCGGTCCCGCGTTGCGCAAGGCCGGATCGCCGACGAAGATATGGGTGCTCGACCACAACTACAGCCTGTGGGGCCGCGCCATTGACGAGCTCAGCGATTCCGATGCGTACGAGTACATTGACGGCATTGCCTGGCACGGCTATGTCGGCGAGCCTTCCGCGATGACGCGCGTACACGATGCGTTTCCGCAAAAGAGTGCGTACTGGACCGAAGGTGGGCCGGACGTGAAGCAG
This sequence comes from Acidobacteriaceae bacterium, assembly GCA_003140785.1. GTDB lineage: Bacteria > Acidobacteriota > Terriglobia > Terriglobales > Acidobacteriaceae > Telmatobacter. Next base: position 8,525 of record PLKY01000116.1, read on the forward strand.
CCCGACTATCAAACCGATTACACAAAGTGGGCCGATGCGTTCAACGGCATCTTGAACAACTGGGCGCGGTCGATCACCTCATGGAATCTGGCTCTCGATGAAAACGGCAATCCAAACGTCGGACCATTTTCATGCGGCGGTGTTGTCACCATCGAGAATGGGACACACAAGATTACGCGGAGCGGGCAGTACTGGGCGTTTGCGCATTATTCGAAACACATCAAGCGCGGCGCGCGCGTCTTTGCGACCGATGGTGTGGGCTTCGACGGAGCAGGCGGCTCGGTGTCGCATGCGGGTTTCCGCAATCCCGATGAAAGTTTCGTGGTGGTGCTGGCAAACACGGGCGAGCAGAGGCGGGCGCAGTTGGTGCTGGGTCCGAAGGCGCTGGAGATCGATCTGGCTGCCGATTCCGTGTCTACGTTGGAGTGGGCGTGATTCCGTGGAAAAAGACCTGGCTCTTGGTGGTTCGATATCCATTGTCAGCTAGATCCATGACCCCGGTTGGCTACGCCACATGCTCCCGGTAAACCTCGACTTCCCGATCGATAGTTTTTTTCCGTTCGAGTTTTGCCTTGGAGAGATCGTACATCTGCTGCAGGTTCATCCAGAACTCGGCGCTGGTTCCAAAAAAACGTGCGAGGCGGAGTGCCGTATCTGGGCTGATGGCGCGCTTGCCCTTGACGATTTCGCCGATCCGGGTTGCAGGCACCCGGAGCTTTATGGCCAGAGCATTCTGCGATAAGTTCAGAGGAGTGAGGAACTCTTCGCGCAACATCTCACCCGGATGGGTGCTGACCCTCTTCAGATTCCATCCGTTCGCTGGTCGATGAATAGCCATTCTTTCTCCTCAATATCAGTGATAGTCGGTGATCTCAACGTCATGCGCGCCATTGACTTTCCACACGAAGCAAATGCGGTACTGGTCATTGATGCGAATACTGTGTTGCCCGGCCCGATCTCCCTTCAGCGCCTCCAATCTGTTTCCGGGAGGAGTGCGCAAATCATTCAAATTCACGGTGGCCTCGAGCTGGTCCAGCTTCCGCCGGGCAACCGCCTGAATGCTTGCCCATCGTCGGCTGGAACTGGTTTCAAAGACCTCCTTCGTATCTCTGTCCTTGAAGCTCTGAATCATCCAGAACAACGGTATAACGTATCGCGTTCTATGTAAAGCGTCAGATTCATGGTTCTGGCGGTTTTTCAATCTCGTTACCCCGCGGATTCCCCTTGTGGCGGCGCCCCGAAAACCCACACAACCGCGCTCTATAGTTGAGCCTGGCGAACCTCACGAATCGATCAGGCGTGGCGACTCAAGGAAGCAACCGAACCCGGTCCCTTGTTTGGGAAGATGATGCGCCCGCGGAGTCCCGCTTCCGGCGCGTGCAGCAAAGTGCGCCTGTTTCCGGGCGGGGCCTTCCTCTCGAGATGGACGACGAGATCGATCCCCCCGGCTCGCGCAAAAAACGCTTTGCCGGGTCGCGTTCTGTGTGGTGGCGTCCAACCGGCACATGGGGCCGTGCATTCCTCGCATGCGCATTGCTCGTTGTTGTGTCCGCCTTCGCCTACGCGTTCCATGTCTGCAAATCTTTTCTGGAGCACGACCCGCACTTTCGCATCGCGGGGACCGGCGACATTCAGGTGGTTGGTCTCGCCGAAGTGACGCGCGCCGAGCTGCTGCCTGTTTTTGGGGAAGATATCGGACGCAATATTTTCTTCGTGCCCCTCGCCGAGCGCCGCAAGCAGTTGGAACAGATTCCCTGGGTGCGGCAGGCTACGGTGATGCGGCTTCTTCCCGATCAGATTCGTGTCGCGGTGGTCGAGCGCCAGCCGGTTGCTTTTGTTCGGCACGGCCAGCAGATCGGCCTGGTCGATGCGAATGGCGTCCTGTTGGACATGCCGCCGGGGTCGATGAGCAAGCATCATTATTCATTCCCGGTGCTCACGGGGATCGATGGCGGCGATCCATTGCCTTCGCGCAAGGCGCGCGTCGAACTGTATTTGCATTTGGTGGGCGAGCTCGATGCCAATGGCCAGCGGCTCTCCGATCAGATCTCAGAGATTGACCTGACCGATCCCGAAGACGCGCGTGTGCTGATGCCTGAGCAGGGAACGGACGTGCTTGCGCATTTCGGCGAAGATCACTTTCTCGATCGCTACCAGCGCTACAAAGCCCACATCGCGGAATGGCGGCAACAGTATCCCAAACTTGCTGCGGTCGACTTGCGCTATGAGCAGCAGGTGGTCCTGGAGATGACGCCCGGCGCCGGGACTGTTGCGCAGCCCGCGTTGAGCGCCGAGAGCGACAAACCGGCAGCTACGAAGGCCGCAGCAACCAAGCCTATCGATCCGCCGGCACCGAAGGCGAAGGCGAAGCCCGATCCGGGGAAGCGCATCGCAAGCGTCGAAGCGCCAGTACCAACTCAGGCTGCAAAAAAGCCGCCGATTACCCATCCTGTCGCAGTGAACCACGCGAACAACAAGGCCCCCGCAAAAGGCTCCATGAAGAGCGCGGCTGCAAAGACAAAAGACAAGAAACACGCACAGACCAAACCGGTAGCGAAGAAAAAGTCGAAGCAGAAACCGGCGCAGGAATCGCCGGCAAAAACCCGTCCGCCCGCGGCAGCAGTAAAGGGTCAGTGAGTCCAGTATGAGCCAGAAGCAGGACAACCTGATCGTCGTTCTCGACATTGGCAGCGCGTGGACGCGCGTGCTGGCCGCCGATTTGAATGAAGGGGCGTTGCGCTACCGCGGCCATGGCATCGTGGAGTCGGCTGGGATGCGCAAAGGGCTCATCTCGGACCTTGGCCCGGCTGTGAAAGCCGTGAAGGCCGCGAACGAGCGAGCCGAGTGGGTAGCACGCATCAACATTGACGAGTGCGTCGTGGGCGTGGGCGGTCCGCATATTCGCGGACTCAACACAAACGGCGGCATCGACCTGGGCAACCGGATGCGCGAGATTACCCGCGAGGATGTGCGCGCCGCGATTGAGCGTGCCCGCGCGGTGGAGCGCCCTCCGGACCGCGAAATTCTGCACCTGCTCCCGCGCCAGTTCATTCTTGACGACCAGCCGGGAATCTTCGACCCCGTGGGAATGGTGGGTGCACGGCTTGAAGTGGATCTGCACATCGCCACCTGTTCTGGCAGCGCGCTGCAAAGCAGTGTTACCTGCGCGAATCGTGCCGGGCTTGAAGTCACTGAGGCAGTCCTTGAGTCGATCGCGTCGGCTGAGGCGACGCTCTCAGCCGATGAGCGCGAACTCGGCGTCTGCCTGCTCGACATCGGCGCACATTCCAGCGACCTGGTGGTCTTCTTCGAGGGCGCGGTGGTGCACACGGGCTCGGTGCCTATTGGCGGCGCGCACTTCACTAACGACCTGGCCGTCGGCCTGCAGATGCCCAAGGCGCAGGCGGAAGATCTGAAATGCCAGTTTGGCCACTGCGTGGTAACCGCAGTTCCACAGGAATCCGAGATTGAGATCGCTAATCCACAGCCCCAGAAGCTTGCGTTGCGCAGCGTTGCTGAGATACTGGAGCCAAGGGCGCGCGAGCTGATGCATTTTGTCAAAGAGAGCCTTCGCCAGGGGGGCGTGGTGGACGCGCTGGGAGCAGGTTGCGTTCTATCCGGCGGCGGAGCGTCCTTGCCCGGAATGCTCGACATCACCGAGAGCCAGTTGCGGGTGCCCGCGCGAACGGGAATGCCGGTGCGCCTCTCCAACATGCCGGGTGAGCTGGTGAATCCGGGATTCGCCATGCCGATTGGAATGCTTTTGTACGCTCACCGTACGCGCGTGACCCGCGCGGCAGAAAACAACAGCCTGCGCGCCAAACTGCGCGCGATTTTTGCAGCAAGTTTTTAGACACAAATTATTCGACGCGCCAGGGAGGTTCAATCCGCGATGGAGCAAACCAACGAATCCGGAGAGATACGCATTCAGTTTCACGATGAGAGTGTGCGTGGAGCCCGCATTAAGGTCATCGGCGTGGGCGGTGGTGGCGGCAACGCCGTCAATCGCATGATCCAGGCCGGCCTCGAAGGCGTGGAGTTCATCGCGGCGAACACCGACGTGCAGGCACTCAAACTCTCCCAGGCTCCGGTGAAACTGCAGCTGGGCGTGCGGCTCACTTCGGGACTGGGCGCGGGCGCGAACCCCGACGTGGGCCGTCGTGCAGCGCTCGAGGATTCCGAGAAGATCATTGAAGCTCTCGAAGGCGCGGACATGGTGTTTGTGACTGCGGGACTTGGCGGCGGCACGGGTACGGGAGCGGCGCCGGTCATCGCATCGTTGGCCAGCGAGATGGGAATTCTCACCGTCGCTGTGATCACGCGGCCTTTCGCGTTCGAAGGCAAGCGCCGTCTGCAGCAGGCCGAGCGCGGCCTCAAGGAACTGCTCGAGAGCGTCGACACGATGATCGTGATCCCCAACGAAAAACTTCTTGCCGTGGCGAAGGATGCCGGATTCTTTGAGAGTTTCCGCATTGCGGACGACGTACTGCGCCAGGGCGTGCAGGGCATCTCCGACATCATTACGATCCCCGGCATCATCAACCGTGACTTCGCCGATGTAAAGACCACAATGGCCGGCATGGGCCACGCGGTGATGGGCACGGCGGTGCGTTCCGGCGAGAATCGCGCGATTGAGGCGGCCCAGGCGGCCATGGCTTCGCCCTTGCTTGACGCGGGAGCCATCGACGGCGCGCGCGGCATTCTCATCAATATCACCGGTTCGAGTTCGCTGAAGCTTTCCGAGGTGAATCAGGCCTCGACCTTGATTCAGTCTTCGGCCCACGAGGACGCGAACATTATCTTTGGCGCGGTGCAGGACGAACGGATGGGCGACGAGGTCAAGATCACCGTCATCGCCACCGGCTTTCGCGACCAGATGCCCGAGCGGCGTGCGCGCATGTTGAGCGTGGAAGAAGCGCCGGTGGTTTCGGTTCCGGTGATGGCGTCCGAAAACTGGATGCGCGAGGCAGCCCAGGTGGCGTCCGCGCCTGCTGGGCCCGGTCCCGCGCGTTTTTTGAGCGAACAGGAGGATCAAGGCTCCGAAGATGGAGACGAACCGGCGTTCTTCTCCGCGGCTTCTTCACCTGCTCGCAAACGACGGGCTGCCGAGGAGCCGGAGCCGGTCGGGGTTTCCGCGCGTCCGCAGTTCGCCGAACTTGCCGAGGACCCGGCATTCATGCCGCTTTCCAGGGATTTCAGTTCAGACTTTGGTGGCGCGCTGCGCGAGGCTGCGGCGGAGAATCCAGCTTCCGGATCTGTCGCCCCGGTCGCGGAATCAGCCAACGAAGCTGAGCGCGATCTGGACGTACCGGCTTTTATGCGCCGTCTGAAGTTTTGAGCGGAACCAGAGTAAGCGTGCCCTGCCAGAGCGTGTTCTAAAGTGGCTTTTTCTTCCACCCCAGAGACGAAGACCTGTCGCTGGGGACCCCNNAGCTCTGAACCAACCAACGGCATTAGTAAATCGATCTTTGGAAATTCTAAAAGATCGGTTATTGTAGAGCTAAGTAAAAGAACAGCTTTCGCATAAGCGATTACCTGGTGAGTATTTTCACGCTAAACAGCCGGAAGAGCTGATCCAGGGCAGTGTCCCTTCGCGGCAAAGACCGCGAAAGACGGCTAAAAGCACGAAATGCGCCTTCAGGCGGGTGGACGCATGGCAAGAGGCGCATCGTGGAGAGGGTTGACTGGATGAGATTTTCACGTGTTTTGGCCTGTGGTCTGGCTTTGGTTGGTTTTGCAATGGGCGCGGTCGCCGGATTGGCGCTGGATGCCCCTCATACACTGCACCGTTCGAGACTTGCAAACCAGCATCTGTCGGTAACAAGCCACTCCAGAAGCCACCANNACTGTGGCTCATCACTCTGCTTCAACCACTCCTGCTCGGCATCGCGGTTACGCGGCTGGATCGACGCATTCGGGCGCGACCTTGCGGAACGCTTCTTTGCGAGTCCATCGCCACCGGTACTCTGAGCGTTTCACTGCAAGCTCCTTTGCTTCAGGCGATATCTTTGCGGATGACATCACAGCCGGNNGGTATGAACGGCACTGCCGTTGTGATCGATCCTTCGAATGGCAGGATCCTGGCCATGGTGAACCAGAAGCTGGCTCTGTCTCCAGGAGCCGAGCCTTGCTCGACGATCAAGCTGTCGGTCGCACTGGCAGCCCTTTCCGAGGGAATTGTCACCCGCGAAACGATGGTGCGTTTGCCGGGGTTCCGAATGAATATGACGGAAG
>PLKY01000159.1 GCA_003140785.1 Acidobacteriaceae bacterium
GCCAGATGCGGCTGTCGACATTTTCCGGAGTCACAAACTCGCTCCACATAGTCGCTTCTCCGCCGAGAACCCGCGCTCTTTGTTCCGGCGTCAGTGAAGCTCCCTCGCCCCCCAACGGATCGGCGAGATAGTGCTGGGCAGCAGACTGGTTCAAGTCGATGTAGTAGCCGGTCGACAGCAGACCGCGATTGCCCTGCTGCGCTGCCGCTGCCAATGCTGTCGGTCCGCGCCAGGACTGGATCACTACATCCTTCGGTGTGTCGGGCTGCAGCACCTCGTCCCATCCCTCCATGATTTTGTGGTGCGCTGCGACCAGCTTCTGCACTTTTGCCGTGAAATAGGACTGCAAAGCAGCGTTGTCCTTCAACCCGTGCGCCTGCTTGAATGCCTGAATACGCGGATTCGCATCCCATTCCTTTCCGTCGCACTCATCGCCGCCAATGTGGAAGTAGGCGTCGGGAAAGAGCGCCGTCATCTCGCCAATGAAGCGATCGAGGAATTGGTAGGTGCCCTCGCGCGTCGGGTCCATCGCGGGATCGAAGACGCCCCAGTGGGTCTCGATTTTATAAGGGCCTTTTCCGCTTGCCAACTGTGGATAGCCCACAAACCACGAAGTGGTATGACATGGCACATCGAACTCGGGAACCACGCGGATTCCGCGGTCCCGCGCATACTGAATCACGCCGCGAATCTGCGGTTGCGTGTAATAGAGGCCGTTGGACCCGTCCTTTTGCAGCAACGGAAACAACTTGCTTTCGACACGAAAGCCCTGATTTTCGGAAAGATGCCAATGAAAAACATTCAGCTTGACCGCTTCCATCCCATCCAGATTGCGTTCAATTACCGGGATGGGCATGAAGTGTCTGCCGGCATCGATCATCAACCCGCGCCATGGAAAGCGCGGCTGGTCATCAATGGCGGCGGCAGGTACGGCGAAACCTTGTGGTGTGANNAATCCGTGCAACACGCCAAGCGGATTCGCAGCCATTAATTGCGCGCCGCTTGGCGTAATCTTCAGGTGATACGACTCATCTTCGCCCAATTGCTGCACTGGATTACTCGGCCCAACAGTGAGAATGATGAATTTCGCCTGATCGGGCTGCGCGTCCTGTTGGAATGGAATGCCGGTTTCCCGTGTGAGCGCGGCGAGAAACCTATCTTCCGCAGTTACAAGGCGGGCTTCTTTGTATCCCTGCAGCGCAACGCCGAAGCTTCCGTCGATGACGAATTGCCCATTGCCCGGCATGATATGCGCAGGCATCGGCATCAACGCGAGCAAGCTGGAAGCCTGAGCACCGAGTTTTGGAATCTGAGTAATCAAGCCGATTAGAAGAAAGAAGAATGGCGCGGTGCGACGCAGCTTAAGAGCCCTCAAAACGTCCCTCCTGAAATCGTCCCATTGTACGAGTTCAACCCGGCGAATCATTCATCATTATCGTCTCCTTGCGCGCGTGAGCCAACGTTGCATTTGCGGCCCAAAAGACAGGGATCCAGCGCCTCCGCAGTAAGCCGCAATCACAATCAAGCCGAAGTTCTCGCGTTTCGCTTCTTCGAATATGTTGCGTGACAAAAGTATTGTCCCGTTTGAGCAAGCAGAGAATCAGGGTTTGAAGTCCTTGGCGTTTGTCACCTCCAATGTGGCGTTCACGGGTAAGCTGTCGCTGGATCCTCCCGCCAGCACGCGAACCTGCTCGTTCTCCACACGCCACGCATGGCTCTTAGAATCCCAATAGGCGAGGTCGCGCGCCTTCAGATCGAACGCCACGTTTTGCTCCGCGCCCGCTTCGATTCGTACCCGCTTGAACCCTTTCAATTCCAATTGCGGCCGAGTTACAGCGGAACCGAGATGCTGCACATACATCTGCACCACTTCATCGCTTGCACGTGCGCCGGAATTCTTCACTTTCACGGTCACATGAACAGTGCCATCGGCGTCCGTCCTCGGCGCGCTCAGGCTCAATCCTTCATAGGAAAACGTCGTATAACTCAACCCATATCCGAAGGCGTATAGCGGCNNATGATGGGTAGCAGCTGCGCATCGCCGGTTGGCCAGGTCTGCGTCAGACGTCCTGCGGGCGAGTAGTCGCCGAAAAGAACATCGGCCAAACCGTGGCCCTCCTCCTGACTGTTATGCACCATGTGCACGATCGCCGGCAGATTCTGCTGGCTCCAAACAATCGCGTAGGGAAAACTCGATCGCNNTGCGATCCACGTCTTCCTTGCCGTTTGACGGCGTCGGGCATTGGTCCCAACCTGCGTTGCACTCGGGATGGTTCCCGACGACCACAATCGCCACATCCGCGGCGCGAGCCAGTTTCGCGGCTTCCGCAGGATCGGAACCATCCGCGAAAAGCACCTTGATTCCCTGCCCTGCGGCCTCTCGAATGCCGTCGAGTATCGTCACCGAGTACGGCCAGGTTCCGCTATACCAGTCCTGCAGCACTTGGTCGGTCCAAGGTCCGATGACGGCGATGGTCTTCGGCTTTGCGCGGTCCAGAGGAAGGATGTTGTTGTCGTTCTTCAGCAGCACGATCGATTCGTCGGTCGCCAGCCGCGCCAGCGTTTTGCTCGAATCGCGTTCCCATGGAGGCAGCTCCCCGCCTGTCTCGCCGCCGATCTTTGCATAGGGATCGGCGTCCGGCGGGTCCATCTCACCAAGCCTCAGATACAACCGCAGAAGATTTTTCAGCGATGCATCGATCTCGGCCTCTGAGATCAAGCCGTCTTTCGCAGCCTCAGCGAGATCGTCCTTGTACGTATCGAGAAAGTGATTGATCCCTGCCTTCACGGCTGCTGCGGCGCCGTGCTCCTTGTCGGGAAAACTTTGATGCGCAGTGATCAGCAGGCCCAATGCGCCGCCATCCGTGCAGATGAGCCCATCGTTGCCCCACTCCTTGATCATCACGTCCTTCAGCACCGGGTGAATCATCATGGGAACGCCGTTCCAACCGTTGTAGGCGGCCATCACCGCGCGCGAACCGCCCTCTTCAAACCCCATGCGGAACGGCACGGAATAATACTCGCGGAAAAGCCGCTCATCAAAATCCGACGAGCTGTGCGTGCGGCCATCTTCATTCTCATTGGCCAGAAAATGCTTCATCAACGACGCCGCCTGCCAATGATTCGGATCGGGCCCCTGCAAGCCCTGCGCGAATGCAACAGTCAGCGTGCCGACCAGAAACGGGTCCTCCCCATAGGACTCTTCGGTTCGACCCCATCGCGGATCGCGGCTCAGATCGGCGTTTGGAGCACGAACGACAACTCCGCCGCGGTCGAAGACTGGATTCTGGTAGTAGTACCGAGCTTCGTATCCTTCGAGCGCGCCGATCTTCTTGAGGAGATCCGAATCCCACGTTGCGCCGAGTCCCTTTTCCTGCGGAAAAGTCGTGGTCGGCACCGGCTGCCTGCCCCGCCCACCCCATCCTGCCGGACCGCCAAGCGCCAAGCCATGAAGGCCCTCTACCTGGCCGGAAAAAACAATCCCGAGACGCGGAATCTTTGGATGGTCGGACATCAAATTGATTTTTTCTTCCAGGGTCAAGCGGGACAGAAGGTCTGCGATGCGCTGGTCGTCGTTCAGCGTTGTATTGCGAAACGGATAATCAGCCTGCGCTGCGACGACCTGCACCAAACCGGCGGCCACGATCATCGCAGCCAACTTCATGGACCATCCACAGCAAACTCGCGGCATTCCTGGCCCCTCTTCACTTGAACCAGCGAAGCTTATCACAAGCGGTCGGCGGGTACGATCCTCTCGATCAATCGATGTCTTAAGCAAGAATGAGAGCGAAACGCGTTGCGCTCCGCTCTCGGATTTCCTTGTCTGATCGGATATTAATAGAGTCTGAAGTTCACCTCGATGGTGATTCTCACAGGCACCGCGACTCTGCCGTCCTTCATCGCCGGTTTGAACTTGTACTTGCGCACGGCCTCAAGCGCCTTCTCATCCAGGCCCATGCCCANNCCCTGATACTTCGCACGCCGCGCTTCATCGGAAAACTCTGCTTCCGGAGTAAAGATCGCAATCGGGGCGGAAACACCGCCGCCAATCTGGTAGACTCCGCCGCCGGCATTTCCGCCAGTGCCAGGCCCAAAGCCATTGCCGGTGCCCGAGCCCATGCCGCCGCCGTAACCCGTACCCATGCCACTTCCGCCCCCCTGCCCGTTCGAGGCTAAGGTCACGTTCGCAGACTTCGCCATGCCGATGTTTGGCAAATTCGGATTATCGGGTAGTTGGATATTCTGCTGCACGTTGATTGCCGAGGGCACCGCCAGCTTCGGCTGGTCCAGTATCGGAACCATCGGTGGCGTAATCGGGTCCTTCATCCGCAGAGGCAGCTTGCCTTTTATGGGATCGACAATATCGTGTGAGCCGCCGCCACCACCGCCGCCNNGCCGCCGCCGCCGCCACCACCGCCGCCCGCAGCCACACCCGCCTTCGGCGCCTTCAGATCGAAGTTTCCGACATCGATATTGGTAGCCTGCACCGGCGGCTTCACAATATTGACGACCGCCTTGATGCCTAGCCAGATGACGAATGCGAGAATCGCAATATTTAAGGTCGTCGAGATTCCGATGGCCCACGGATTGGCCTTCACTGCCATCCGGTCAGGCACGGGAATTGGCGTCGAGGTCAGTTCGAGAGGGGGAAGCTTTACCGGGAAGAAAACGTCGCGGATGTTTTCGTAGAGTGTCTTCCAGACAGGCTTCTCCTCAAATGCCTTCCCAAGGAAGGAATCGAGTTCGTGTCCGGTTGGCACCGCTTTGGTGTCTGTTTGTGGCTGGATCAGTAATTCGTTTGCCATGTCTGCCGCTGGCCCTATCGCCTGCGAATGCCCCACCGCGAGCCGGTCGGTTTTGAGGCCGCTCCGTTCATTATGCTCGACCAAAGCCTTGGATGTCTGTAGCGCGGGAGACGCAGGCTCATTTTTGATAACCTCCTGAGTCTCATATTCCGCCGGGGGAAGGTTTCCCATAAACAATAGACGGGCCACCTGTGGACTTGTTACCGAAATTCTTTCTCAAACATTTACACTGAAAAATGAACACTTTCACCGTGAACCAGGAGTACCAATGTCTCCAGCGCCGGAGTTGAAGGCGACCTTAACTTTGCCTCAGACTGCCTTCCCTATGAAGGCGAATCTCGCCCAAAATGAGCCACTTCGGCTGACTCGCTGGACCGAGCTGCGCCTCTATGAGGAGCTGCGCAAGGCCAGCCAGGGTCGTCCCGTTTACCTCCTCCACGATGGCCCGCCGTATGCCAATGGGCCCATCCACCTCGGACACGCGCTGAACAAAGGCTTGAAAGACTTCGTCGTCAAGTCGAAAACTATGGCCGGCTTCGATTCGCCCTACGTTCCCGGCTACGACTGCCACGGGCTACCGATCGAAATCAAGGTGGACGAGCAATTCGGGCGCAAAAAGCTCGAAATGCCCGTCCCTGCGGTGTTGGATGCATGCCGCGCCTATGCGCAGCAGTACGTCGATTTGCAGACGTCGCAATTCCAGCGCATCGGTTGCTTCGGCCGATGGGACAACCCATATATGACGATGTCCCGCGACTACGAGGCCCGAACTCTCGAGGCGTTTTACGGATTTCTCGAAAAAGGCTTCGTCTATCGCGGTCTCAAGCCGGTTTACTGGTGCATCCACGACCGAACAGCTCTCGCCGAGGCCGAAGTCGAGTACGAGATGCACACCAGCCCCTCGATCTTCGTGCGCTACCGGCTCACTTCCCAGCCCGAGGCGCTGGACCCGGCGCTCGCCGGCCGCGAGGTCTACACCATCATCTGGACCACGACCCCCTGGACCCTTCCCGCGTCCATGGCGGTCGCCTTTCATCCGGATTTCGAATATGTCGCCCTCGCCGCGAGCGGCGATCTCAAAGCCGCGGTCAAGCCGACTGATCCGGTCTACATCGTCGCCGCCGAACTCGCTGCATCCGTGACTGCCGCGTGTCAGCTTGGCTCAGTCGAGGAGCTCGCGCGTTTCAAAGGCACGAAGCTGGAGCGGGCCACTTTCAAACATCCATTTCTCGAGCGCAGCATCCTCGGCGTTCTGGCCACTTATGTCACCGTCGACACGGGAACCGGCGCAGTACACACTGCTCCTTCGCACGGCGCGGACGATTTTTATACGGGCCAGCGCTACGATCTGGACCAGACCTGCCGCGTCGACGCTTCGGGCCATCTCGAAGTGGACCACGATGCGTGGCCGCTGGCAACCCTTCCGCCCTTTGAAGGGAAAACGGTCTGGGCCGCCAACCCCATCATTCTCGCCATGCTGGAGGAGCAGCGCGCGCTGATGGCGTCGTCCGATCTGGAGCACTCCTACCCGCACTGCTGGCGCTGCCACAACCCGATCATCTTTCGCGCCACCGAGCAGTGGTTCATCAGCCTTGAAACGCCGATGAAACGCGCCGACGGCTCCGAAACAACGTTCCGGCAACTGTCGATCGAGGAAATTGATCGCGTCGTCTGGGATCCCGCCTGGGGCAAAGAACGCATCACCAATATGATCGCGACGCGTCCCGACTGGTGCATCAGCCGCCAGCGCATCTGGGGCGTGCCCATCGCCGTTTTTGTCTGTGAAGAATGCCAGAACCCGATCCTCGATCCTGCTCTCAATCGCAAAATCGTCGATCTCTTCGAGCGGGAAGGCGCGGAAGCGTGGCACACAACGGACGTGGAAACGCTGCTGCCCGCTGGCGCGAAGTGTGTGCACTGCGGCAACACCGAATTTCGCAAAGAAACGGACATTCTCGACGTCTGGTTTGACTCGGGCACAAGCTGGCTCGCCGTCTGCGAGTCCGACCCGGATCTCAAATCTGCCTACACAGCTTTTCAGAACGGTGCTGAAGTAGGCGGCAAACGTGCCGAATGTCTATACCTGGAGGGTGGAGACCAGCATCGCGGATGGTTCCACTCTTCGCTGCTCACATCCGTCGCTCTCCGAGGCCGTGCGCCGTATTCGCACGTGGCAACAGCCGGCTGGACACTCGACGAGGAGGGGCGCGCCATGTCCAAATCGCTCGGCAATGGCGTCGATCCCGTCGACATCGCAGAGCGGCTCGGCGGCGAGATCGTGCGGCTGTGGGTCGCGTCCATCGACTTCCGGGAGGACATGGCCGCCAGCGAAAACCTGATGCAGCGCTGCGCCGAGCTCTATCGCAAGCTGCGCAACACTTTCCGGTTCTTGCTCGGCAATCTGCACGGATTCGATCCCGCGCAGCACCGTGTCGCCGAGTCAGACCTGCTCCCGCTTGACCGCTACATGCTGGCCCGCACCCGAGAACTTACAGAGAAGATTCTCGGCTGGTATGAGGCTTTCGAATTTCATCGTGTCTATCAGGCCATCAACGAATTTGCCATCGTCGACCTCAGTTCGTTCTACCTCGACGTGCTCAAAGACCGCATGTATACCTTCGCGCCCACCTCGGTCGCCAGGCGTTCGGCCCAGACCGTTCTGTGGCAGATCACCGAAGCGCTGGTCCGGCTTGTCGCGCCGATTCTGAGCTTCACCGCTGACGAAGTTTGGGATTATCTGCCGAAAGTCGAAGGCCGCGAAGCCAGTGTCCACCTCGCGCTGTTTCCCAAGCCTGAAGAAATCTTCTCGGAGAGCCCAACCAATTTGCTGGAAGAATGGAAGCATCTGTTTGCGGTTCGAAATGAGGTGTTCAGCGCCATTGAACTCGAGCGCAAACAAGGCAAGATAGGCAAAGGTCTCGATTCCAAGATTGAGATTCTGGCACCTGAAGTCGATTTGGCCCTTCTCAAATCCCATTCAGAAAGCGCCCTCGCCGAATTCTTCAATGTATCCTTTGTCGAAGTTCGGGGAGTGATCCCGGCGGGCGACGATCCCTTAGGGTCAAAAGCGCTTGCATGGCCGGCCGACGGTACAAAATGCAATCGTTGCTGGCGCTACACAAAAGACACCTCCGAGTACGGGATATGGAAGAGTGTCTGTGCGCGCTGCCAATCGGCCCTGCGCGAGATGGGAATTGATCCGCCGCAGCCGGAGGCAACATCGTGAAGTTTGCCGCGCCCCGCCGACTGCACTGGCTGCTGCTCATCTCGGCACTCGTTTTCATCGCCGACCGCGTCGCCAAGACCTGGGTTGCCGCGCACATCGAGATCGGAGACGCCATTCCAGTAATCCCGCGCGTCCTGCGCATCACTCATTGGACCAATGAGGGCGCCGCGTTCTCGCTCTTTGCCGATACCGCCTCACCTCATCTCGTCAACCGGGTCCTGGTTGGCTTCAACTTCCTGGTCGCCCTCGGCGTCTTGATCGCGCTCGTTCGCCTTGGCAGCCGCTTCACCCTTATCTCTGTCGCACTCGCTCTCGTCCTGGGTGGCGCGATGGGCAATGTCCACGACCGCATCGCATACGGTTCCGTCGTCGACTTCATTGAAGTCCACATCTTTTCCTATCATTGGCCCGACTTCAACATCGCCGACAGTTCCATTGTCACAGGCGCATGCCTTCTCCTGCTCGACTCGCTGCTGCCGAAGAGAAACCTCGAACCAAGCGGCAAGCGTTCAACGGAACAATCCACCTAGCTCTTCAATGGTGTGTAGAACGCGACCCTCGGGTTATCTACACGGGTCCAATCTCTGAAGCAAACTCCTGCGCCACTGTCTTGCTCAATTTCGTCGCGTCGCTAGGCCGCCGGGGGAACCCATCGTGACTCAACTGCGTACACACTCGATATGACGCGTCGTCTTACAATATAAGAAGTGCATTGTTGTCCGAGAGGGCGTGTCTTCAGACAAAAAATAATGCGCCATGCTCGAAGTGCACCATCCTGGACCACAAACAAATCACGAGGACCGCATAATGAAGTGTTGTTCCCTCCCCTCTTTGCGCTCAGCGCTTTTCGTCTTCGCAGCGCTTGTTTGCTTCGCTCCGACCTTCGTCAATCCGGCAAATGCCCAGCGTCTCCCATCAACCGCAATCCCCCAGCACTACGCGCTCACTTTGACTCCCGATTTGAAGAACGCCACTTTCGCGGGTATCGAATCAATCGACCTGGTTCTAAAGGATCCCACCGATTCCATTACCCTCAACTCCGCCGAAATCGCCCTTCAATCCGTCACGATCACCGATGCGGGCACACAACAGACTGCGACTGTCTCTCTCGATGCAAGTGACCAGCAGGCCACATTTCACTTCTCTCAAACACTTCCCGCCGGCAAAGCGACACTTTCAATCCGCTATACCGGCATCCTCAATAACGAACTGCGCGGTTTCTATCTCTCCAAAACCGAACGCCGTAACTATGCAGTAACTCAATTCGAATCGACTGACGCTCGCCGCGCGTTTCCATCCTTTGATGAGCCCGCCTTGAAGGCAACCTTCGACATATCGCTTGTGGTCAACACGGGCGATACGGCCATCTCAAATAGCCCCATCGCGACTGACACCCCAGGGCCAATCGAAGGCAAGCACACTATCGCATTTCTAACTACGCCAAAGATGTCCACTTATCTCGTAGCGCTTCTGGTAGGAGACTTTCAGTGCACATCGGGCGAACAGGACGGCGTCGCCATTCGCTCCTGCGCGACACCGGACAAAGTCGCCCTCACGCCCTATAGCGTCGAAGTGGCCAAATTCATGCTGCACTACTACAACACCTATTTCGGCATTCCTTATCCGCTGAAGAAACTCGATCTCATCGCCATTCCCGATTTCGAAGCCGGCGCCATGGAAAACTTTGGCGCTATCACCTACCGTGAAACCACACTCCTCCTTGATCAGAAAACAGCGTCAATCGCCTCCAAACAACAGGTCGCCGTCGACATCGCGCATGAAATGGCGCATCAGTGGTTCGGGGACCTGGTCACTATGGAATGGTGGGACAATGTTTGGTTGAATGAAGGATTCGCGACATGGATGGAGAACAAATCCGTTGCTGCCATGTACCCCGAATGGCACATGGACGAGATTGTGGCCGCCGATTTGGATACGACGATGAACGTCGATGCGCAACCGACCACGCGGCCCATTCGCGCCAAGGCCGACACCCCCGACGAAATCAACCAGATGTTCGATGCCATTGCCTACGGCAAGGCCGGTCATGTCCTGGTTGCAGTCGAGAATTTCATTGGGCCGGAGACTTTCCGCAAAGGCGTCCACAAGTATCTTTCCGCACACCTCTACGCCAACGCAACTGCAGAGGACTTTTGGAATGCGGAAGCCGAGGCCAGCCACAAACCAATTGACCGAATCATGGATAGCCTGGTGGCGCAGCCGGGCGTACCGCTCTTGACGTTTGGCGAGCCCTCTCACGGGGAGGTCTCAGTTGCGCAGACACGTTTCTATCTAAGCCCCAGCATCGAGCCGAATCCGAAACAGAAATGGGTCCTTCCTGTTTGCTTTAAGTCTGAAGTCTCCAGTCAGGCATGCGTCGTGCTGAATCCCGCTGACACGACCCTGCGCTTTCCATCCGATCCCATCTTTTTCGCGAATGCCGGAGGAACCGGTTACTACCGCAGCGTCTATCCATCGAGTGTTTATAAGTCCCTGGTTGAAAATGTAGAAACCCGCTTCACGCCCACAGAACGAATTAGCCTGATCGGCGATGAGTGGGCCAGGCTCCGCGCGAACAAGGCTTCGGCCGGCGAGTATCTGGACCTGGTCGCTGCCGTCAAAGACGACCCGAATGCAAGAGTCCTGGCCTCAGCTCTCGACGGCGTAACGATCCTCTATGTCCGCGTGGCAGCTTCGCCGCGGGAAAAGGACGCTCTTGCTGCCTGGATCCGCAACACATTCGCTCCGCGCTATGCGAAGTTAGGGCCGCCATCGCCTGACGACTCGCCTAATACGCGGGAGTTGCGTGCCCAGCTCTTTGGCATCCTCGGCTTCTATGGCAAAGATCCGTCGATTCTTGCCGAGGCGCGAGAAATTGCTGATAGGTATCTGGCCGATCCCTCCTCGGTCGATCCAACGCTCAGAGAAACTGCGCTCGCAGTAGCCGCACGCAACGGCGATGCCCAGCTTTTCGAAAAGTTGCTGCACGTTTACGAAACCTCAACAAATCCCGAATTTCAAGTCAGTGCCCTTAGGCGTTTGGCGGAGTTCGAAGACCCCAACCTCGTTGAACGAGCTCTCGACCTTGCCGTTTCCGACAAAGTTCGCAACCAGGACGCGGCTTTCCAACTCTCCCTTGCACTGACAATCGACCAAAATCGCGCGCAGGCATGGCAATTCATCCAGACTCATTGGGACAAGGTTCAGACACAATTCACGGCCAATATGGGCGCGACGCTGGTGGCCTCAACTCAGGCCTTCTGTTCCCAATCAGACAGGGACAACGTGGAGCAATTCTTCGCAACGCACAAAGTGGCAGCGGCTGATGTATCGCTCCGGCATGCGATCGAGCTCATCAACGGCTGCATAGAACTGCGTGCCCTGCAAGAGCCCGAACTCAAATCATGGCTCGCTTCGCAAGCGGGATTGTANNTGGCACGAGGTTATCGATTGGTCGGACGATTTGAGCGAAATATCAACATCGCAATTCATCCGACTTAAACCTTCAGCGCGGAATTAGGAATTTTCTTGATTCCAAAACAGCAACTCCCCCGCCTCGGCCTCTTGCCTGCCAAAGTGGGGGAGTCTTTTGTGCGAATAGTCTTCTTACTTTTCCTGGAAACTAATCACCAGGTTCACATCGACAGGAACGTTCTGATCGTCGAGGGTACCCGGCACAAAGCGATATTGGCGAACTGCCGCCATTACGCGCTCATCGACTATCTGGCTAACCGACTTGACCAGATGAACATTCTGCGGCGCGCCGCTCTCATCTACTCGAAAACTGACAACCATATGTTGCGTGGCCAAATCGCGGGTTGGGAAATCAGCCGCTGACACGCTGAATGCTGGTTCCGAAATCAGCTTTGGACCGGTGACTCCGGTGCTGATTCGGCGCCCGTGGGTCGGGGTAGTTGCATCTGTGGCTGACGCGGTTAAAGCGCTTGCGGCATCGTTGTGAGCCACTAGCATGACACTCTGGCCCTTCGTACCTGTCTGGGCATGGAGCAGGACGGTGGAGAGAAGAAGCGTGGATACAATTATTCTGCGCATGATTGTTCTCCAATTGGTCAGGAGTGACCGCCATTAGTTTATCCGCAATGCATAACGATTGTCAATGATTTTTATTGCAAACTTTATTTTCAAGGATTTAACTTCGATCACGCTCGAATTCTTCAGCGCACGCCGGAATTCAAGAGCTATTGCCTGCCCGGCCTGTTCGCAGATGAAAATTCATCGAGTTCGCACCTGATGGCAGTGATTCGTACTCGATATCCACAGTCTGGACGCACCCAGTTCGGCGGATTCGGTTCGCTACCATAAGCACATGGCGCAATTTCTCCCCGGCCAGACCTTGCTCATTGACGCCGATGACACGTTGTGGGAAAACAACGTTTACTTCGAGCGCGCGATCGCCGCATTCATTGGCTACCTCAATCACCGCACTTACTCACCCGACGAAGTAAGAAAGACTCTCAACGCTGTTGAGCGAGAGACGATTCTCGAACACGGCTACGGACTCACCAGCTTCACGCGTTCGCTTCTAACCTGCTTTGAGCGGTTAAGCCAATCGCCAATTACCGAAGACCATCGACGCCGAATCACCGGCTTTGCGCAGGCCATCGCGACTCAGGAGATTGAACTGCTGCCGGGAGTCGATGAAACTCTGGCCCAACTTTCAGCGCGCCACAAGCTCATCCTTATGACAAAGGGCAATCATGCTGAACAGGCTGACAAACTGGCGCGTTCCGGCCTTGCGCCAAACTTCACCGCGGTCGAGATCGTTCAGGAGAAGGACCCCGACGCCTATCGAGCTGTCATGGCACGCCATGAACTGGCCCCACATTCGAGCTGGATGATTGGCAACAGCCCCAAGAGCGATATCAACCCAGCTCTTGCAGCCGGGCTGCACGCCGTTTTCCTGTTTCACAAAGACACGTGGGTTCTAGAACACGCGGAGATCGGTCCAGTTCCCAAGGGCCAGCACTTACTTGAGCTCAATTCCTTTCCCAGTCTCTGTGCTATTTTTTAGCTAGGTGGAATCGCGAGGTGATCTGCAGTGGACCGGACTCCGATCCCGCCAGTCTCGAGATACAAAGCATCCTACCCCCCGCCGCCTCGTTTGAATTGGGGAGTGCTCTTTGTCGCCATTGCTGGCTCTGAAGGACTCGTGCTTTGGCTTGTGCCCCAGCCCTATCGGGAATTTCTCGTGAATCTCGTCATTGCGGCCTGGCCAATCTATCTTTGTATCTGGATTCGCAAGCTCGATGATCAATCCCTATCCCTCTACTGGGCTCTTGCTTCCTTTGCTACTGGGTTTCTTTTCTCCTGGCTCTTATGGGTTGTCGCGATCTTCGAAATTCGCGAAGAACTGCTCGACCACTACAACCGGCGCGAGCCGGTCGGTCTTCGACTAAATCTTTTCATGACCATCCTGTTTTCCTTCGTCTACTTCCAATATCACTTGAATCGAATCGCGCGAGAGAAAATCAGGGAGACAGAAGAACTGGTTGTGAGCAGCCGCCGCTCCACGCTGGACTGAACCGATGCCCCCTTGCTCTTTTATCCTCCTGCCGACGGAATCTGGCGTTGACTCAGTCGTGAGCCCGCTGAAAGTCAATACAACCATTCGGGGAGATGGACCTTATCCAGTTCAGGACTCGGATCGATGCAACAATGCATTCACCAAGAACTACTTGACGATCCCTCTCGTAACAGGGCAAAATTGGGTCCACCGGGCGGCTGCAATTGACGCGATTCTGAACCGCGCTGGTAAACCTGTGTTCGGTGACAGTTGTTGGTAGAACGAGTCATCGAACGAAAAAATACAGTCTCGGATGAACTACTTTAAGTCGAGGATCTCCAAATCCGCTTTGACTTGATGATTAGGAATTTAACTTGAATAACTCGGCTGAATCGATTCATGGCATCGGAGTTTATTTTAGGTTTCACTGCTGTCTCTTCTCTGGATAAGCATGTTGCAGAAGTTCTCAGTGAAAACTCGCCGGTTTAGGGCTGGATTTCTTCTTTTGCACCCTGCAGACCGAAAGCGTTGATTCTCTTTGGGGGCGTATGGAATCTAGGAAGTATGTTGCCTACAACCAGACCAGGGACAGCCTCCTTAGTTCATCGGTTACTACAGTAAATGCCGGTCTCGAGCCCTTGAAGGTACTGAAGGTGCTGATTGAGGGGCTCCCTGCAAATTCTCGCACAGGTCTTTGGTTAACAAACTTCAAAGGCGTTCCGGTCGCGCGAACGCTCTCTCCTTTCGATTTGGTCTACTTGGACAAGGACAATCGCGTCGTCCAGGGCGTGGAGCTGTCCAAGGATGGAGAATTCGCCCCATTCAAGGGTCAGCCCGCAAGCGCCCTTGTCTTGCCGCCCAAGTCCTTAGCTACTTCAAACACCCGTGAAGGAGATCAGCTCGATCTTCGCGTTGCCGAGCCCGACGTGCGGCCCGAGGTGCAAGCCGAAGTTCTGCCGGCTCCAGTCGCGCCCCCTCCGACCACAGCCGTCCGTGCGGCCAGTCCGCCAAAGGAACCTGTTCCAGCAGAACTATCACCAAGCGCACACTTCTTTTCGCCCAGCGAGAGCGCGCCACCATCGCATGTTTCTGAACCAGCCGCTGATCCAGCCGTGGATCAATTCTCAGCCGCCGAAAGTCAACGTGCAAAATCAGCGGCTTCTCCCACTGAACCGCAACCATTAGCGACCAACTTGATTTCCAGCGTTGAAGATTTCGGCGCGGCGAACGTCGAGCCTTCACCGGGACAGCGCACCGGTTCTCACCAGCCCTTCTGGCCCCAGGCAACCTCCCGCCCACGTTCCCAGGTTCCAGCCTTCCCGGTCCCAGTACCGAAACCTCCAGCATCGATCGAACAGTCGTCGAACACGGCGGCTGCTCCTGTTTCGCCAATTCCGATCCAGGAGCCGCCAGTTACGGTTCCGCAATATGGCGGTTATGGACCGGTGCAAATTCCGAAGTATTCATGGAGGGTGCGATTGTTGCGCTGGCTCTTCCCGGACTTAGTCATTGGAGAGGTTGCCAAGCCGCAAGATCGCCGGCGTGCCGACCGGCAATCCTTATCGGGGCTGATTGCTTATTACTTTACTGGTGGGTCGCCCGAGCCCCACAAGATTGGAAACATCAGTGTCACAGGATTCTATCTGCACACAGACGAGCGCTGGATGCCGGGAACTGTTGTGCGCATGACTCTTCAGAGGGCAGGCTCCAAAGGGGACGATCCCTCCGATACGATTACCGTGAATTCTAAGATTGTTCGTTGGGGATCGGACGGTGAGGGTTTCGAATTTATCCTGACCGACCTAGATGAGTAACTTGTCTCAGCATGAACTTCAGGCAGCAGCTTGGCGCCGAGAATCCTGGCAGCCTTCCATTTTGAGATCTTGCTAGCGTACGCGCACCCGGCTTCGCGAGCGAAGAAGCGGCCCGCCCTCAGCGATACCCTTGACTCCGATCCGGCCAGTCTGTTGTACTTCAATCAACGTATGCATCTTTGCGCCACCAACAAGGATTGTCATTGGGCCATCTCTCTGTCTGCGCCCACTCCCGACATTCGAATTAGAGCCGACATCGCACACGGGAACAAAGCCTGACGAAACAGAAATAGCAGCGATCTGAAATTCAGGCCACCTCCCGCGATTGCGGCAGGTGGCTTTCGCATTCTTAGTCCACTTTTTCAAGTCAGGAGATTGTCTTGGAATCCGTAAGTCTCTCCAGCATTCAGGTGGCGCGCGCGCGGATCGGCGAGGCAATTCATGTCTCACCCTGTCACCTGTCCCATCATCTCTCCGAACTCGTCGGTCTGCCTTTGCACCTCAAGCTCGAGAATCTCCAACGCACGGGCTCGTTCAAAGAGCGCGGCGCACTGAACAAACTGCTGACCCTTTCAGAAACGGAACGGAAGCGCGGCGTCATCGCCGCAAGCGCCGGCAATCATGCGCAAGGCGTCGCATTCCACGCCGCAGCTCGCGGAATCCGCGCGCAGATTGTCATGCCGCTCGCGACGCCGCTCGTCAAGGTAGCGGCCACTCGGAGTTATGGCGCCGAAGTAATTCTTCACGGCGCCAGTTACGACGAAGCCTGCGAGGAAGCTTTGCGGCGCCGTCTCGAAGAGGGTTGCACCTTTATCCATCCTTTTGACGATCCCGAGGTGATCTCTGGCCAGGGCACGATTGCTCTCGAACTGCTCGAACAAGTCCCCGACATCGAGGCCGTCGTGGTTCCCATTGGTGGCGGCGGCCTTATCGCGGGGATCGCATGCGCATTGAAGGAAACCAATTCACGGATCCGTGTCGTCGGAGTCGAGCCGGAAAGGCTGCCATCCATGCTGCGAGCCCGCGAAGCCGGGAAGCCTGTCACCATCGCTCCGGAAGCAACGATCGCCGATGGCATCGCGGTTCGCCGCGCCGGCGATCTCACCCTTCCGTTGGTCCGCCGTTACGTCGACGAGATCGTCACGGTCGACGACGAAGAAATCGCAAGCGCCATCCTGATGCTGCTGGAACAGGAAAAGACCCTCGCGGAAGGCGCCGGAGCCGCGGCACTTGCTGCAGTGGTCCAAGCCAAGACGAACCTGCGTCATCGCCGAACTGTGGTTCTCGTCTGCGGCGGCAACATCGACGTCACATTGCTGGCTAAGATCATCGAACGCGGCTTAGTCAAAGACGGTCGGCTCCTGCGTGTCCGCGTTTACCTGCAGGATCGCCCCGGCGCTTTGCTCCATCTCACAGAGATTCTGGCCCGCGAGCGTGCCAACATCGTCGAAACGCTTCACAATCGCGCGTACTACGGCGTGAGCCTTGGCGAGACCGTCATCGACGTTACGCTGGAGACACGTGGCGCCACGCACATTACGGCCATCAGCCATGCGCTGCGTGAAGCCGGCTTCCGCTTTGAACGGATCCAGTAGCCAAACCATGTACACACCAAAATTCAATCAGGTCGCCGACCGCGCCATACTCATCGAGGCCATGCAGGCCAACTCCTTCGCGATCCTATTCGGTCCCTTGGCGGGACCAGATCCAGATGTGCTTCCCATGGCCACGCATCTTCCACTGGTTGTGAAGGACGAAGGAGAACATGGCGTCATTGAGGGACATTTTGCCAAAGCAAATCGTCATTGGCAGTCGCTTGCAGGCCATGAGACGTTAGTCATCTTCTCCGGCCCGCACAGCTATGTTTCTCCCACGCTTTACACTGAGCCGCTCTCGGTTCCCACATGGAACTACATCGCCGTCCACGCCTACGGCACGATGGAGTTGATCGAAAACGAAGACGGGAAAGATGCGTTATTGAAGGACCTGATCGCCTTGCACGAACCGGCCTACACAGAGCGCTGGCGCGAAATGCCCGAGGGCTTCAGGCGCACCATGTTGGCAGGAATAGTCGGTTTTCGCATCGTCATCTCTCGAATCGAAGGCAAATTCAAGGTAAGTCAAAATCGCAGCGAGACCGAACGCCGGAACGTCCAAACAGCACACGCCGGCGGCACTCCGGACCAGCAGTCGCTTGCTGCATGGATGCGGCGGCTGGGCGGCTGAAACGGGCTCAGACCGTTCTAGTACAAAGCGCGTATTTGACTCAGTCCAGAGCTTCCGCACCGCCTCTTGACCTAACTCACGCTAGCTCGTTGCTCAGTCTGCTTTTGGTATACTCAATAGGTTCACCTCATGCGGAGGTGGCGAAATTGGCAGACGCACTAGCTTGAGGTGCTAGCGCCGCAAGGCATAGGGGTTCAAGTCCCCTCCTCCGCACCAAAAAGTTTGCCTGTCCGGTGAAGCCGGATGGGTCTCGGAAAGCAGCTGAAGCAATGCAGATTCTCTTCTACTTTGTTGTCGTCCTTCATGTCATCGTCAGCCTGTTTCTCATCGGAGTTGTTCTGCTGCAGCAGGGCCGCTCGGCCGACCTGGCCGGCGCCTTTGGAGGCCAGGGTTCGCAGACCGCCTTCGGTCCTCGCGCTGCTGCCAACGTGCTCACTCGGCTCACGACCTGGTCGGCAGTGATCTTCATGTGCACGTCCCTGACGCTGACGGTTCTTTACGTGCGCGGAGCAAGCAATAATCACTCCGTTCTCGACGACACAAAGCCCGCATCGGCACCGGCAAAATCCGGCAAGTAAGCCTGATTATCAACTCGAAAGGGCCTCCGTCCGCACGCGAGCGCCCTATCCTCACGCCTTTTGCCGGCTCGTCTTCTTCCGGGAAGGCGTCATCCCTCTAGAATGAAAGAATGATCCTCGAGACCTTCCCTGTCGGCCCGCTCCAGTGCAACTGCACGCTTCTCGGCGACGAAGCCACGGGCGAAGCGATTGTGATCGATCCCGGAGACGAGGTCACCCGCATTCACAGAAGGCTGAGCGAGCTTGGCCTCAAATTGCGGCAGATCCTCATCACCCACGCCCACATCGACCACGTCGGAGGCGCGCTCAAGCTCAAACGACTGACGGGCGCTCCCATTTTTCTGAACGAGAACGACCTTCCCCTGCTCCAGATGATGGACGAGCAAGCTCGGTGGCTCGGCGTCCCCACACCGGAAGTCGCGCTCCCCGATGAAGGCCTCATTGACGGCCAATCCGTGGGACTCGAAAACTACCCCGCGAAGGTGATTTATACCCCTGGCCACACGCAGGGATCTGTGTGCCTCCATTTCACACCGCTTGATGTGCTCATTGCCGGGGACACACTCTTCTCCAGAAGCATCGGCCGCACCGATCTTCCCGGCGGAAACCCCGAACAGATCATCGAATCGATCCACTCGCGCCTGCTCAAATTGCCTGACAAGACCAAGGTGATTCCAGGCCACGGCCCGTTCACTTCCATAGGTGCCGAGCGCCGAGCGAACCCATTCCTCCGTTCGTAACCAATTGCCAAGCATTACGGAAGCAAGCAATTTATTATCAATCGTTTATCGCATTTATTAAATGTCACACTTTAGGCATGCCGGACACTTTGTTACTACCTTGATGCGTTCCTAAATAGACAATTAGCCTGGTTACTCCAGTGCCGAATTCGTTCTCTGGTCCCAGAAGGCTTAGAACCAACCAACCCGAATCCTCCATCCCGAAAAAGTAGCCGGGATGAACCCAAACGCCCCTATCCAGCAACTCGCGCACGGTCACTCCATCGGGTTGCAGCGCCGGAATCCGCAGCATCGCATACCAGCCCCCTTCGACCTCCAGCCGCCGCAACTCCTCGTGCGCGCTCAGCTGCCTGTCCAGCTCGCCGAGATTCGCTGCCACCCGAGCCCGAATCTGCGTCTGTATCGCTACTCTGCCCCCGAGCCATCCGGGCAAAGCCCACTGCACCGGCGTATTCATCGAGAGAAAAGTGTCAGCGATGACTTCCAGCCGATCCATCGCTTGCACCCGCTCCGGGCCTGTCGCGGCAATCCACGCAGCCTTCATTTGTGGCAGCCCGGCAATTTTGCTCAGGCCGCTCACCACATAGACAGATACGCCTTCGAGACCCGCGGCAAAGCTCTCTGCTGCGCCGCGGAATTGGTAGTCGAGAAAAACCTCATCGACAATGAGCGAAAGATCGAACTCGGCGCACAGCCGCCCCAGCTCCTGCGCTTCCCACGGCTTCGTAAAGTGGCCGGTAGGGTTGTTTGGATGGACGAGAACGATCGCCCGTGCGTCGGTCGAAATCGCTCGTCGAAATCCCTCCGCGTCAATCTGCCAGCCATGGTCGTAAACCAGCGGTGCCGGTTTGACCCGGACATCGTCGAGATCGGCCAGAAAGTCGAAGAGCGGATAGCCTGGCTGCGGCACCAGCACTTCGCTTCCCGGATCGCATAGAAGCCGGAACAAGTAGCTGTAAGCTTCGCTCGTACTGGTCGTAAGAAGAACCTGGCCGGGATCGAGTCTGACTCCATGCTCTTCGTAGTATCGGCACACCGCCTTGCGCGCAGCGAGTAGTCCCTTCGGCTGCGGATCGTAGTCGAGCGCACGCCCATCGGCAAGCGAAGCCACAATATTCGCATCGTACTGAAAACCGCAACGAGTCGGATTGGAGACGGTTAAATCTGCGATCGGCAACCCAGCTTCAACACGCAGCCGATGCGCGCGCGACAGATCGTTCTCTTCGGTATTCCAATTCGTTCTGCGAGAAAAGCGGATCATCTTCAGTCGAAAACCTGGCTCCTGCTGTCTCTGCCAACCGCGCACCGGCACATGCCTCGCGAGCATCATGCACAATAGAAGCAAGGGCCCCTATCACAATACACGGGCAGCGTCTTTGGAGGAGAATTGGCACTTCGCGCGGTGATCTTCGACTACGGAATGGTGTTGACCGATGCACCCGATGCAAAAGCGCACGAAGCAATGGTCCGGATCACAGGTCTGCCGGTCGAAAAATTCGAAAGCCTCTACTGGAACGACCGCCATGCCTACGACGAAGGGAAATTGTCTGGAATTAGTTTCTGGCAAAAGTTCCTGGGTGAAGCGCACCTCGACGTCGACCAGGCCACTGTCGAAGAGTTAAACGGGCTGGACGCGCGCATGTGGACTACGCAAAACCCCGCCATGGTTGCCTGGCAAAATCGCTTGAAGCAGCATGGTTTGCTCACCGCGATTCTCTCCAACATGGGTGATTCCGTGCTGGCCAGCGTTGAACGCGAATTTGCATGGATCAAAGGATTTGATGTGCTGGTTTGGAGCTACCAATTGCACTTGGCCAAGCCCGACCCGGCAATTTATCTTCAGACGCTGCAAAGGCTCGGTACCCGCCCCGATGAGACGCTCTTCATCGATGACAAGCGAGTCAATGTTGACGCCGCCATCGCGCTCGGGATGAAAGCCGTCGAGTTTTCGACGGTCGATCGCCTGCGAACAGACCTTATCGCAGCCGGTCTGGAGCCCGACCTTCCGCTCCCCTGAAAACGAAGTCCCTCTCGTAACCCCCTCAGCGGCCCATGGCCCCGCTTAACAATACTTAGCAAATCAAAGGTAGTGCGCCTCAGCCCCCTTGTACTACACTTCAATGCCGTCAGAGGAAAGCTACCAGCTCAAACGTTTAATTGGACTGGCGAACCTCAAAACCGGCGATCGTGCGATGCACCGAAATCGTCACGAAAACCTCCAGGGGGCAAAATTGAAATTGATACGAAAACCGCATTCTCCGGGTCTCTTCAGGTCTACACTCGCCGTTTCACTCGCAATGGCGATTCTCGTATGCACCGCCGCCGCGTCTGCGCAAACGGTGCCCGTCGTAACCGGTGATATCCGGGTCGACAAGCTTCTCAGCCAGATGACACTCGAGGAAAAGCTGACGCTGATCCATGGTACGAAAGAAGATCCCTCGGTCTATCAGGGACAGGCAGGGTACTTAGCTGGCATCCCACGCCTGGGCATTCCCGGCCTGCGCTTTGCCGACGGACCTCCAGGCGTGCTCACGCGCCATCCGTCGCAGGGCGAGACCGCGACCATGGGCGTTGCCGCAACTTTCAGCGTGAAAGACGCCGAAGACAACGGCGTCGTCATCGGCCGTGAAGACCGCGCGCTTGGCATCGATGTCTCGCTCCAGCCATTCGTCAACATCGACCGTGATCTTGAGTTTGGCCGCGGATACAACACCTTTGGCGAGGACCCATTCCTCACCAGCCAAATGGGCGTCGCCGAGGTCAAAGGCATTCAATCGCAGCATGTGATGGCGCAAATCAAGCACTTCGTCGGCTACGACTCGAATGGCTCCAGCACCATCATCGATGACCAGACACTGCACGAGATCTACGTCGCTCCCTTCGATGCCGCGATCAAGGCCGGCGTCTCGTCAATCATGTGCTCCTATAACCGCCTCAATGGCACGTTTGCATGCGGCAACGAGTCCACGCTCACGCGCATTCTCCGCGACGAGATCGGATTCAAAGGGTTCGTCACGTCGGACTGGGGCGCGACCCATGCGGTCAACTTCATCAACGCCGGCCTCGACATGGAAATGCCAGGCGGCCAGCCTGGTCCCATGGGCTCCTTCATCCCCTCATTCTTCGACTCGCTGCCTCCGCCGCCTCCTCTGCACATGGACCCCAAAGCAGCTGCGGAAATGAATGAAGCCATGTTCGGCGGCCACATTCCCGAAGAGCCTGCTCCGGCCCGCGAAGGCGGCGGAGACTTCGGCGTCAAACTCAATCCTGCAAAAATGCCAGACGCCCTCAAGGACGGCTCCGTAAACGAAGCAGCAATCACCCGCGCCGCCGGCCGCGTGCTTTACGAAATCGTCCACTTCGGCTACCTCGATGGCCAGTCGAAACACGATGTCACCCCGCAAGCCATCGATGCCAACGCCAAGATCATCGAGAAGACGGGCGAAGATGCGGCCGTGCTCCTGAAAAATGAGGGAGCCGTGCTGCCGTTGAAAGCTGCCGATCTCGACTCGGTCGTCCTCATCGGTCCCACAGCCGCCCAGGTCGATTCCATCGGCATTAACGGCGAGCGGTCGGTCGGCTTGCCGTCGCGCCAGGTCGGCCCGTTGGCAGCCATGAAGAAAATCTCCGGCAATGCCAACATCGGTTTTGCGGTCGATGATGACATGACAGGTACGACCATTCTTGCCAGCGCCCTTAGCCACGATGGTCAGCCCGGGCTCGAACGGACTGGATCAGGTTCATCGCAGACCGATCCCGAACTCGACTTCACGGCGAAGAACGGCAATGCCCTTCCTCCCAATTCAATCGTCACCTGGAAAGGCACGCTCACTGTTCCAGCCGCAGGCAACTACTGGATCTATCTCCAAGCCATCGGCACCAATGCCCGCATTTCTCTCGATGGCAAACGGCTGACTAGTACGGGTGCATTCCAGGGCGGCGTGCATGGCGACATCCTACAAGCCAACCAGGACAATGCGATCCCGACAACCGACGGCCTCGACAACGTGCGCCGCGCCGTCGATCTCAAGGCTGGCCCTCATGCAATCGAAGTGACCACCAGCCTCGACACTTCGAATGCGCCCGTTCAAGTCCGCCTCAACTGGTACACACCGGAGCAGCGAAAAGCAGACCACGAAGCAGCCATCGCCGCAGCGAAAAACGCCAAGGTCGCAGTTGTCTTTCTGTGGACGCGCCTCGAGCCAGTCTTCGGCCTGCCCGGCGAGCAGAACAAACTCGTTGAGGACATCGCCGCTGTAAACCCGAACACCGTAGTAGTGCTCAACACCAGTCAGCCCGTCGCCCTGCCCTGGATCAACAAGGTGAAAGCGGTACTTGAAATGTGGTGGCCCGGCGATGAAGGAGGCTGGTCCACGGCCAATCTGCTTCTGGGCAAGACAAGTCCTGCAGGGCGTCTGCCCGTCACTTGGGGTAAGAGCCTCGAAGACTATCCAGCCACCAATCCAAAGTATCCCGAGCGCTCCCACAAAGGCGTCGACGGAAAAACCACATATAGCGAAGGCGTCAACGTTGGCTATCGCTGGTTTGACAAGGAGAATGTCGAGCCACTCTTTGCCTTCGGCCATGGCCTCAGCTACACGACGTTCGCATACTCAGGACTCGCCGTTGAAAGAGCCAGCGATGGCGGCCTCGACGTGCATGTCGTCATCAAAAACACTGGAGGCACGGATTCAGACGAGGTGCCGCAGGTTTATCTCGGCGCACCCAGCGAGATTCCACCCAACGTGCAATTCCCTGTTCGTGCCCTGGTCGCCTTCGACCGGATTCACCTCGCGGCAGGCGAATCGAAAACCGTAAAATTGCATGTCGCACCGCGCCAATTACAGTATTGGTCTACTGCGGAAACGAAATGGCTCCGGCCCAATGGCAAGCGCGTCGTCAGCGTCAGCGGCTCCTCGCGCGACCTTCACCTGAACCAAACCATCGATTAATCACCCACACCAAACACAACAATGCCGGAGCTTCAGCTCCGGCATTGTTGCAAACCCCATGCACAATTCTTCGCTTCCCTGCTTCTCTGCTTCTCTGTTTCTCTGCCTTCACAATGCCACTCCCAACCCAACCAGATTCGCGGCCGCGATGATGACAGCGATTCCAACCCAGAGAATGCGAATCGGCCGACTTGAAACACCTTTCCACTCACCCAGGGCCAGTCCCACCAGCGCACCGCACAGCACATAGATACTCATGTGCAGCATCCAGTTCACAAACGACAAATGTTGCGGAATATTGGCCGCGCCCCAAGCGTAGAAGAAGAACTGCAAATACCACATGATCCCGCCCGTCGCCGCCAGGGCCGCGTTCCTCATCAGCACCGGTCGAGCCTGACTCAAGTCCTCGCGCAACGACAGCCTCTTCAGCGCAGCCAGCCTTATGAAGCAATAGCTCAAATTGATCACTGCACCGCCGCCCATGATGCAAACGTAGCTTGGCAGCGCTGCGTAGAGCGGATTCACGCCGAGGTGCAGCGCCGCGGCCTCCATCGGTTTCGCTGCATCAATGGCAAACGACATGCCCGACGAAAAAATCCCGCACATCACCGCAAGCAGAAGTCCGAGCGTCAAATTGAACTCCCGAATCTCGCCGCTCAGTTGCAATTCTTTTTGGTGTCCCGCATACGAAACGATAGCCACCCCAAGAAGAGCCACAACCACGCCCGCGATGGTCAGCAGGCCGCCGCGTGTTTCAAACAGGATTGCGAACTGGCCGTGCATGATGGGAGGAATCAGCGTGCCGACCACGAGAGTCACGCCAATGGCGACGCCGATCCCGAGCGACATGCCAAGATGGCGCATGGTCAGGCCATAACTCACATTGCCAACGCCCCACATGGCTCCGAAGAGCGCCACCTTCAGGAGCAGATGCGGGCCCATCGATGCGTAGAAGCCGCGGAAATCGGGCAGCAGGATCAGGCTCACGCCAATTGGCAGCAGAATCCACGAGAAGAAACCCGCCACGGCCCACGTTGTCTCCCACGACCATTTCTTCACCTTCTCGATCGGCGCATAAAACGAGGCGGCCATTCCAGCACCGATCACGTGCCATCCAATTCCGGCGACAACTGAGGTCATTCCCTCCCTCTTTCTGTAGTGCCGGCCGCTCTCTTCCGCTGCCCATGCGCTTTCTCATTTGAAATTGTTTCCGCAGAGAGACCTTATGGAATCCCTCGCCCTGTTGTCAAAGACAAACTACTCGGAAGATAGCCGCCGAAAACCTCCGTGATTCGGCCAATTACACTTCTCCTATGGCTCTTCGCCTGTTCGTAGCCACCACCAGCCAGGGAAAACTGCGGGACTTCCGCACCGCCGCAGCGGCTCATTCCATCTCCATCGAACCTCTTCCAAACCTCGAAGGTATTCCCGCCCCAGACGAAAACGGCGCCACCTTCGCCGACAACGCAACGCTCAAGGCCGTCTATTATTCCCGCTTGGCCCCTGGCGAACTGGTCCTCGCTGACGACTCCGGCCTCGAAGTCGACGCTCTCGCAGGCGCCCCTGGGGTTCGCTCCGCTAGGTTCGCGGCCGACACAGGCCTGGTTGACTCGCCGGATGCCAACGACAATACCGACGTCTGGAACAATATGCTCCTGCTGCAAAAACTCGCCAGTGTGCCTGCAGCTCAACGCACCGCGCGTTATCGCTGCGTTCTTGTTGCCGCGCGAAACGGCCAGCCACTGCATTCAGCCGAAGGCGCCGTCGAAGGCCTTATCCTCGATTCCCCAAGCGGCACAGGTGGCTTTGGCTACGATCCCCTCTTCTTCCTACCCGAACTCGACCTGACCATGGCCGAGATCGACCTTGAAACCAAGCTTTCACTCAGTCATCGCGGACGCGCTTTTGCAGCCCTTCTGCCCTTCCTGAGCGACTCATCCGAAGCCAATTCTTGACTGCGTCGCAAATAGCGGTCCCTCAACCTTGACGGTCGTCATCTCGGAATCGAATAATGCCCTTTAGGGCCAGACTTACAAATGTTCGCTTAGCCCGCCCACCCGACCAGAAGTCCGGGAGCAAGTCTGAAAGCAAGTCCAGGAGCCGCGATCCGCATGGCAACCGCTCAACATCCCGCCGCACCCGAACTCCACAAAGGCGTTCAGCCATTGCGTGCCGGTCAGGGCACCAGTTTCCTCTGGCGCAAACTGCATTCGCTGCTCGGCATCGTCCCCATCGGCGCCTTCCTCCTGGAGCACATGCTCTCGAACTTCGAGGCGCTGAAAGGTCCTGCGGCTTACGGTGCGCAAGTCAGGTTCCTCAACGGGCTTCCTCTCGTTCGCATGCTCGAGTGGGTCTTCATCTTCTTGCCCATCCTCTATCACGGCATCTACGGCGTCTACATCTGGCTGCGCGGCAAATCCAACATCGTTTACTATCCTTGGGCCGGCAATTGGATGTACATCGCGCAGCGCTACACCGGCCTGATCGCGTTCGCTTACATCTTCCAGCACGTGCTGCGCCAGCGCTTCATGGGCATCAGCCTGCCGGAAAATCCCGGCGCATCCTTCGCCAAGGTGCAGCACGAGCTTGCCAATCCCTGGATGCTCGCCGTTTACGTCATCGCCATGATCGCCGTCTGCTGGCACTTTGCTTATGGCATTTGGCTCTTCGCAGCGAAGTGGGGCATCACCCCCGGCGAAGTCGCCCGCAAGCGTTTCGGCTACGTCTGCGCGGCTTTCGGCATTTTGCTCTGCGTCATGGGCCTCGCCAGTATCTGGGCTTTCATCGGTCCCAAATACCAGAACACCCCCGACATCGTTCCTCCAGCCGTCATTCAGCTCATCGCTCCGAGCCATCAACATCTATCGCTCACGCACGCATCTCTGACATGGCAGCAACTTCCAACCTTCACCCCCATCCCCTGAGGAGGTTCCCTATGTCCACAATTCGGCTCACCAGCCAGGAATTCCAGAACTACGCCGCCGCCGCCAACAGCGCCATCACAACGCTCAGCAAGGCCGTCGCTGCTTCAAGCCTTGATCCGGAACTTCAGCAGCTGGTCAAGCTGCGCGCCTCGCAAATCAATGGCTGCGCATTCTGCACCCAACTCCATCTCAATGAGTCGCGCCACATGGGCATTGCCGCGCCCAAGCTCGACCTGCTCGCAATCTGGCGCGAGGCCGGCGTCTTCTCTGATCGCGAAAAGGCCGCACTCGCATGGACCGAGCTGCTCACGCGTCTCTCCGAACACCACATCACCGACGACGATTACGCCTCCGTCTCCGCGCATTTCGCCCCATCGGAACTGGCCTGGCTCAGCGCCGCAGTCGCCGTCATCAATACATGGAACCGTATCGCCGCACCCTTTCAGTTCGCGCCCCCGATTCCGCGCCATCCGATTCAACCCGCAGTCAAGGAAACATCTTCTGAAGCAGTACCAGTGTCCTGAGCAATGCGCCGAAGGCGCGATTGTGTGGAAGGCAAGACCCGAAAGGATTCGATAGAGAATGGCGGGACCAAGAATTATCGTGATTGGCGGAGGCCTTGCCGGGCTAGCGGCTGTAATCAAAATCGCGGAAGCAGGCGGCACCGTCGATCTTTTCTCCATCGTTCCCGTCAAGCGCTCCCACTCGGTCTGCGCGCAAGGCGGCATCAACGCCGCCAAAAACCTGAAGGGCGAAGGCGACACCACCGACAAGCACTTCGACGACACCATCTACGGCGGCGACTTTCTCGCCAATCAAACGCCCGTCAAAGCCATGTGCGAAGCAGCGCCCGGCATCATCGATCTGCTCGACCGCATGGGCGTGCCTTTCAATCGCACACCAGAGGGCCTTCTCGACTTCCGCCGCTTCGGCGGCACGCTCTACAACCGCACCGCATTCGCCGGTGCCACCACCGGCCAGCAGCTTCTCTACGCACTCGACGAACAGGTGCGCCGCTACGAGTCCACTGGCCACGTCAACAAATTCGAGGGCTGGGAATTCCTATCCGCCGTGCTCGACTCCAAAGGCCAGGCCCGCGGCATCACCGCGCTCAACCTCCGCACCATGGAGCTGCGTTCCTTCCCCGCCGACGCCATCATTCTCGCCACCGGCGGCATCGGGGCGATTTTCGGAAAAAGCACCAACTCCGTCGTCTGCACAGGCTCCGCGCAGTCCGCCGTATTCCAGCAGGGCGCTTATTACGCCAATGGCGAATTCATTCAGGTCCACCCCACGGCCATTCCCGGTGAAGACAAGCTGCGCCTCATGTCCGAGTCGGCCCGTGGCGAAGGTGGCCGCGTCTGGGTACCGCGCACTGTCGGCGACAAGCGCGCTTTCAAGCAAATTCCCGAGTCCGACCGTTTCTACTTCCTCGAAGAATGGTACCCAAAATACGGCAATCTCGTCCCGCGCGACATCGCCACACGCGCCATTCACAAAGTTGTCTACGAGCATCATCTCGGCATCGATGGCCAGCCCATGGTCTATCTCGACCTCACGCACATCGACCGCGAAACGCTGAACCGCAAACTCGAAGGCATCCTCGAAATCTACGAGAAATTCGTCGGCGACGACCCGCGCGAAGTGCCCATGAAGATCTTCCCCGGCATGCACTACACCATGGGCGGCCTCTGGGTCGACTTCAACCAGATGACCAACGTCCCCGGCATCTTTGCCGCCGGCGAGTGCGAATATCAATATCACGGAGCCAATCGCCTTGGCGCAAATTCGCTGGTCAGTTGCATCTTCGGCGGGTTCCGCGCCGGCCCCATCGCCATGGCCTACGCCAAGAGCCTGACTGCAGCCGAGGGCGACGGCGGCCATGCGGCCGAATTGAAGCGCCAGTCGGAAATCAACAGCAAGCTCATGAGCAACGAAGGCACCGAAAATCCCTTCAAGCTCTGGCGCGAACTCGGCGAGACCATGACCAAGCACGCCACTGTCATTCGCTACAACAAGGGTCTCGAAGAAGCCGACAAGAAGATTCTCGAGCTGCTGGACCGCTACAAAAAGGTGAACCTCAGCGACCGCAGCCAATGGGCCAACACCAGCTTCGCCTTCGCGCGCCAGTTGTACAACATGCTCGAGCTCTCGCGCGTCGTCGTCGGCGGAGCGATCCTGCGCGACGAATCGCGCGGCGCGCACTACAAGCCCGACTTCCCCGATCGCAACGACGAAAAATTTCTTAAGACCACCAAGGCCGGCTTCACAGGCCAAGGTTCCAAGCCGCACTTTGAATTCGAAGAAGTCGATATTCAGTACATCAAGCCGCGCCCGCGCCGTTACGACGCCGTGAAATGACAGCGGCAATGCTTTACCGCCGCTGCCATCCTGAGCAAAGCGAAGGATCTGCGGTTGCTTTTTTCGGAGTTTTGAGAGTCACGACTGCTGGGTGCCCCAGGTCTCGATTTTGAGACCTGGGAAAGGAAGAAACCCATTGGCTCGTTTTTGAAGGGTACGGGCTTTAGCCCGTACAAAATAGGCCGAGAAGATTGAGGGGTTTTAGCCCCTGAGGGAAACATGCCACCCAAGACCGTACAACTCGAAATCAAGCGCCAGGCCAGCCCCGATGCACCCGCCGTTTGGGAGAAATTCGAACTCGAGTGGCGCTCCGGCATGAACGTCATCTCCGCCATGATGGAGATCGCAGCCAATCCGGTCACCGCCGACGGCCGCCCCACCACGCCCATCACCTACGACTCGAATTGCCTCGAAGAAATCTGCGGCTCATGCGCCATGAGAATTAACGGCAAAGCCCGAATGGCCTGCTCCGCGCTCGTCGAAAATCTGGAGCAGCCCATCCGCGTCGAGCCTCTTTCGAAATTCCCGCTCGTCCGCGATCTCCAGGTCGACCGCTCGGTCCTCTTTGAAAACCTGATGCGCGTCAAAGCCTGGGTCCCCGTCGACGGTACCTACGATTTGGGCTCCGGCCCACGCGTCTTCCCGCAAGACCAGGAAATCAACTACCCACTCTCCAACTGCATCTCCTGCTGCTGCTGCATGGAGGTCTGCCCGCAATTCAACGAAGAAACAAACTTCGTCGGCGCAGCCACCATCGCACAGGTGAAGCTCTTCAACAATCACCCCACCGGCAAGGTCTTCAAGGAAGATCGCCTGCGCGCGCTCGCCGGCGACGGCGGCATTCAGGAGTGTGGCTTCGCACAAAACTGCGTCGAGATCTGCCCCAAACAAATCCCTCTGACCAACGCCATCTCCGACGTCAGCCGCGACGTAACCATCCAGGCTGTGAAGGACCTCCTCCGCGGATAACAGAGCGATGCTTCGCTTCGATCCGTAGGATCCTGGGTGCCCCAGGTCTCGCTT
>PLKY01000368.1 GCA_003140785.1 Acidobacteriaceae bacterium
CTTCGCCGGGCTGGCCCGAAACTTTGACGAGATACGTCTTCTCAACGCCCGAGGAAGCCTTTGTCAGCTTGTTGGCGAGCTCGCCGTCGTTGGTTACGAGCAGCAGTCCTTCACTCAGATAGTCGAGCCGTCCGACGGGATAAAGCCGTTCGCCGGTCTTCGCGAAAAACTCCATCACGGTAGGCCGTCCCTCGGGATCGGTCACCGTTGTCACATAGCCCTTGGGCTTGTTGAGCACGAAATAGCGCAGCCGCTCCGCGCCATGGAGCAGCTTGCCGTCTACGCGGATGTGATCGCGCCCCGCGTCGGCCTTCGTGCCGAGCACCGTGACCGTCTGGCCGTTCACCTGCACCCGGCCCCCGGTAATCAGCTCTTCGGCGTGGCGGCGGCTGGCCACTCCAGCCTGTGCAAGAATCTTTTGCAGTCGCTCGAGTTTTGCGGGAGGGCGCGGCTGAGGCTTGAATTCTGAATCTTCTTCGGATGCGGATTCTCCATCGCCACTATCGGCGACAGAGTCTTCGTTCTCCAGCTCAGTTGTCTCTGCGGGTAGCGCCGCTGTGAGCGCGTCTGTGGCTTGTTTCGTGTCTTCCGCTACTTCCGGTGCAGATCCCGCCGGTTCAGATGTGATCTCCTGCTCGGGCCCGTCCGCTGGGTACTTCAACTCGTCAGTCATGAGGTGCAGTCTCGACTTCTGCGTGTTCCCTGAATTCGTGCGTTTCTGTCTCGTGCGTTTCTGTCGCGTCGATTTCAGTTGCGTGCGCTTCAGATGCGTACGTTTCGGCAGGTGCATCCGGTTCGCCAGTTTCCGCAAGAACTTCCGGCGAACCGTTCTCGACGCTGGCCAATGCTGCTGCGGTGGAAACTTCTTCGCCGGTCTCGTCTTCCGTCGCGTTCTCGTCCAGTTCCGGTCCGCCGCCGGGGCCAGGTCCACCCACGTCTTCGCCTTCCGCATCGCCTTCGTCCAGCTCAATCGCCGCCATCTTTTCGAACTCATCCATCGAGGGCAGCTCGGCAACATCCTTCAGCCCGAAGCGCAGCAGGAATTCCTTCGTCGTCTTGTAGAGAATCGGCCGCCCGATCACCGGTTTGCGTCCTGCCGTGGTGATCAGCTTGCGGCTAAGCAGCGATCCAAGCACGCCCGACGACTCCACGCCGCGAATCTCGTTCACCTCAGGCGCGGTCACGGGCTGTTTGTATGCAATCACCGCCAGCGTCTCAAGTGCCGGAAGCGACAGCTTCATCGGCGGCTTCAGGCTCTTGATGAACAGGCGCACGGCGTCGTGGCACTCGGGCTTGGTCGCCATGCGGTAGCCGCCCGCGATTTCGCGAATCTCTACACCCCGATCATCGGCCGCATAGCTCGCAATCAGTTCATCCAGCATTTGGCGCAGCACGGCTTTCACTTCCCGGTCGCGCTGACGGACTAGCCGTTTGGCCTCCGCCTCGGAGTCTGATATTTCGCTGGACAGCGGTTCAGCTCCCGCCCCTGATGGTCCCGATTCTTCCGCCAAAACCGTTTCAGTCTCCGTGGCGCCTTCGGGTCCCGAACCATCCACAACCGGTGCGGCAGACTCGTCTCCTGCTCGAGGCGCAGCCGCGTAGAACTCCGGCGTCTGCTCCAGCCCCAGATACTGCAGACCCTCATCAATCATCAGCAGAGATGCAGGCTTGGCAGCTTCTTCGGCCGCCGCGACGGCAGCCTGCTGCTCCGCCTTCCATTCCATTGCCTCTTCGGCAAACAAGCCGGCGAGCTGCGCCAGCGTGACCGGCTCCTCCGCGGCGTAAATAACAGCTTCCAGCTTGGCTCTAAGGCTCATGCAGCAATCGGTACCTACTGCAATGGTACCGGATGCAACGAAGCCCTGCGCGCGTCACCGGATGAGGAAATCAGAGACAACAAGAAGGGCGCCCGAATCGATCAGGCGCCCATCCCATGTAATTCAAGCAGGTTGTGTCCTACGAAGGCCGGTTGTTCTTCGTATGAACAATGGATATCTTCGTCTTGCCGCCGTTCTCCGATTCCCGGGATGAAACCGAAATCATAATGTTGTCGTGCGAGGGCCTTCTCACCGAGATCATGGCGCTGTTGGCCGCATCGAAAACTGAAGCTTCGCTCCCGAGCTTGCTCTTGTAGAAAGCCAGAACCTGCTCTTTCGAATCCGTCGTTACGAAGACACCCGACACCACAGACCCGGTAGGCAGATTCATCCGCATGCCACCCGTGGTAGGTTGCGCGCCG
This sequence comes from Acidobacteriaceae bacterium, assembly GCA_003140785.1. Taxonomy (GTDB): domain Bacteria; phylum Acidobacteriota; class Terriglobia; order Terriglobales; family Acidobacteriaceae; genus Telmatobacter. The sequence continues at coordinate 2,240 of PLKY01000368.1, forward strand.
GGATAGATGTCCGTACCCAACTCGTCCGCTGTGAAGTTGCTCGCGTTACTCGCAGTCACGCTACCGCTGGGCGTATTCAGCGTGACCTGGCCGTTTTTTCCGTTCACATGGAACGCGCGCGCCACGCGCCATACCGTGAATCCCACCGCGCCTGCGCCCAGAATGCCAAGTCCCACGAGAACAGCAAAAATGATCAGGATGATCTTGAGAGCGCTGCCGCCACTCTTCACCGGCGCTGCAGGAGGTTGCGGGTAACTACCCGCCGGAGCGTAGCCAGCGGGGAGAACTCCGCCGACCGGCGTATACCCCGGCAGTGGCTGGGACCCGGTTGCTGCTTGCGCACCCGCAGTCGGCTGACTCGGTACGTTGACCGGCGTATAGGCGGGCCCTGCCTGCGGTGCGGACGCAGCGGCCGCGAGCACGGGTGTTCCGCACGCGGCACAAAAATGGCTTCCAGCGGGCACTTCGGCGCCGCACTTTGCACAAAGAACAGCCATGACGATCTCCTGTCGTGATGCTGCAAAGCTGGATCTCAGCCAAACCAGCCGCGTTTACCGCTGACTCAGGCGCTCAAGGGGATCCTCGAAAGCGCCCGCTTACCAGTTCACGCGATTCCCGGTTTCGCTGTAGGAGCAACTATACCGGAAGAGATTCTCGGCTCGCGCTTTTTGTTTTGCCAGGAAATAAAACGGGGACAGACCAAAGCCTGTCCCCGCGGTCCTTCCATGACTTACGTGGACCTTAATTGGAGAATTGGCGGAACAGAACAAAGAGCCCACCCGACAGCAGCGCCGCCGCCGGAAGCGTAAAAATCCACGCCGCGGCGATATTACGAATCGTTGACATCTGCAGACCGCTCCGGTTCGCCGCCATGGTTCCAGCCACACCGGAACTGAGCACGTGCGTCGTACTCACCGGGAGGCCAAAGTTGTCGGCGGCAAAAATGGTAGCCATGGCAACCAGTTCCGCAGTCGCACCCTGCGCGTAGGTCAGGTGCTCCTTGCCGATCTTCTCGCCGACCGTAACAACGATGCGCTTCCAGCCCACCATTGTGCCCATCCCCAGCGCCAGGGCCACAGCTACCTTGACCCAGGTCGGAATGAACTTCGTGGCCTTGTCGACCTTGCTCTTGTAGTTGGCAAGGGATGCATTCTCGTCGCTGCTGAAGAGCGGCTGCTTTCCGTCTTTCACCAAACCGGTATCGCGCTTCTGCAGCAAGCGAAGAGCTTCGCTGGCCACGTACATGTCGTTGCGGACGTTGGTCTGCTGACTGGCCGGAACGGATTTGTATTCCTTGTAGAGGGCAACCTCGTGGTTGAGGTCTTCCACCAATTCGCGCAGCGCGAGAATCGTATCCGGTTGCACCTGCTTGGTGCGGATATAATCGGTCACTTCGGCCCGTGCATCGGCGCCGAGCATACCGGTTTTGTCGACGTGCCGGTCCAGGATGCGCCCTGCCTGCTCCGATGCCGCGATGAAGTCCTGCACGCCTCCTGCGGTCACAGCGTGATTCAGCGCATAAGCCGTCGGCACCGTACCGATGAGGATGAGCATGATGAGACCCATGCCCTTCTGCCCGTCATTCGAACCATGGAAAAAGCTGACGCCGGTGCAGGTGAGCACCAGCAGGAGGCGGATGGGCCACGGTGGAGGCGAGGCGTCTTTGGGAGCCTCGTAAAGTGCCGGGTACTTGATCGTTGCCTTGGCCAGCAGGAACAAGAGAGCTGCCGCACCAAATCCGACGAGCGGGGAGATCAGCAGGACTTGGAAGACCTTGGTGGCCTGCGCCCAATCCACACCGGAAGTGCCGCTGCCGTGAGCGCTCATCAGCTGGTTAGCGACGCCAACGCCGATGATGGAACCCACCATGGTGTGGGAGCTCGATGCTGGCAGCCCGAACCACCAGGTGCTCAGGTTCCAGATAATTGCGGCGATGAGCAGCGCGAAGACCATGGAGAATCCGGCGCCCGCGCTGACCTGGAGGATGAGTTCCACAGGCAGCAGGGTGATGACCGTAAAGGCAACAGTGCCGGTGGAGGTAAGAACGCCCGCCAGGTTGCACATGCCCGACCAAACCACGGCGATGTTTGGTTCCAGCGAGTGGGTGTAGATGACGGTTGCCACAGCGTTGGCCGTATCGTGGAAGCCGTTGACAAACTCGAAGCCAAGCGCAATCCCGAGGGCGACAATCAGCAGGACGTAAGGCCACGCGCTGCCCAGGTTCACGCCAGAGAAGTCCGCCGAAATGTGGAATCCAATGAAGCCGACGCCTATCACCAGCGCGACCAGGACAACGGCTCCACTGATCATCGCGTGCGACTTCTTCATCTTCTGTTCAAGCAGCCCTGCGGCGGGGGGACGCCCCGGGATGGCTGCCGCCAATTCGGTCATGGTCGTGCTCCAAACTTTGAATAAGGATTCAGTCCGGGAATGCCGGGGGAAGCAGAAACCAGACTCAGCAATGGATATACGAACGAGATGAATAGGGAATGAATTTAGGGATGAAATACGCCGGGTACACTGTGCAATGTGCGTTTGGCCAGCGTAGCGAAACACCTGCAGAATTGCTGCCATTAGCGGAATACCCCGTAGAGCCGTCTAGCGAGCAAACCGGTCGTCCAAGGGGGTGTAAACGGACCTTATCTGTCGATCTCGCGCAAGATCGCGAACGGCACTCGGCGAACGCAACGGAGGTCGTCAACTAATCTCGGTAAATCGTTCGAACCAATCGGCAAGCTGCTCTTCGGTAAGCGATCCGTCTGCAAGACCCCAGAATGTCAGTACCCGGTCTTCCTTCGGCGCAGTCAGCTTCAAACCATTCAGCCGAAGAAATGTGACCGAAACCGTGAACGCGGTGCGCTTGTTGCCGTCGACAAAAGGATGATTGGCGACGATCCCTTTGGCGTAAGCAGCCGCGAGTTTGGCGAGGGAAGGCGGCTCCTCGGAATAAGCAAGCAGATTTTTCGGACGAGCTAACGCCGATTCAAGCAGGCCCATGTCGCGCACCCCTTCAGGCCCGCCGTGCAGCTTCAAAGCCTCTTCGTGCATTGCCAAAACCACGTCCTGCCGCACCCAAACGGGCTCGGTCACTCCGCAAGCCTTTGCAGCACATCGCGATTTTCACGCATCACCTCGCGCGCGGCTTCCATCTGCGTGGCGAACTCCTGATCGTACGGGATCAGTCGAATACCCTGAGGACCCTCCACGATGTAGAGCGTGTCGCCCTTTTCAACATTCATTCTGGCCAAAATCTCTTTGGGGAGAATGATTCCAGCCGAATTGCCAACAGGAATGATTTTCGCGGTCGCCATAGTGACCTCCAGACTCAATAAGTATAACACAAGTTATAACACTCACTTATCTGGAATCTAACCCCTTTATTTCCAATCATCCCGCGCATTCGCCAGCCCCTCGTTCATCACCGCATCGAACCCGGAATGCTTCTTGATGAAGATCTCTGAGAACGCACGATCCTGCCGCAGTAAAATCGCCTGCAGCCGCACCAGCTCCAGCAGCGCCAAAAACATCGCCACCAGCGCCCGTTCGGATCGTGTATGGCTCAGGAGCCGCCGCAGCGCCACAGGCTTGTCTTCGACCGCAAGCCGCCGGGCCAGGAATTGAAGCATCTGCCCCACCGTCACCGCATCCTCGTCCACGTTGAAGATGGGTCGCTTGCGCGCGCGGTCCAGAATGTCGCGAAACACGCGCACCAGGTCGACCGTATCGGCAGCAATCTCCGGTTCCGCCGCCGCATCGTCCTTGAACTCGCGAAAGCCGGGATTGGTCCACGTTGCCGCCTCCAGCATCTGCTTCTGCTGCAGCATCTGCGCGGCATTCTTGAAGCGCTCGTGCTCCAGCAGCCGGTCTACCAGTTCCCGGCGCGGGTCCTCTTCGGGCGATATCTTCTCGAGTTCGGGATCTTTGGGCAGCAGCATGCGCGATTTGACCTCGGCCAGCGTCGCTGCCATCAGCAGGTACTCGCCGGCGAGCTCAAGCTGCAGCACCTGCATC
>PLKY01000390.1 GCA_003140785.1 Acidobacteriaceae bacterium
ACTCGATGGCCGGCAACCTCACAGCGCAAGTCCGCAACATCGCCGAAGTCACGACTGCGGTGGCCCGCGGCGACTTGTCGCGCAAGATTACCGTCGACGTGAAGGGTGAAATTCTAGAGCTGAGAAACACCATCAACACCATGGTCGACCAGCTCAATGCATTCGCCGGCGAAGTAACGCGCGTGGCCCGCGAAGTCGGTACGGACGGCAAGCTGGGCGGCCAGGCGCAGGTGTCAGGTGTCGCCGGGACCTGGAAGGATCTCACCGACTCCGTCAACTTCATGGCCGGCAACCTCACGGCGCAAGTGAGAAACATCGCCGAGGTGGCGACCGCCATCGCCAACGGAGACTTGTCGCGTAAGATCACGGTCGATGTGCGCGGCGAGATTCTGCAGCTCAAAGAAACTCTGAACACCATGGTCGAGCAGCTTCGCTCCTTCGCCGCCGAAGTAACACGCGTGGCGCGCGAAGTGGGCTCCGAAGGCCGCCTGGGCGGGCAAGCCAACGTGCCCGGCGTGGCCGGGACCTGGAAGGATCTCACCGATTCAGTGAACTCCATGGCCGGCAACCTTACAGCGCAGGTGAGAAACATCGCCGAAGTGACCACGGCTGTGGCGCGCGGCGACTTGTCACGCAAGATCACCGTCGACGTGANNCAGGCGCAGGTGCCCGGTGTGGCCGGAACTTGGAAGGACCTCACAGACAACGTCAACGTGATGGCTGCCAACCTGACAGAACAGGTCCGCGGCATTGTGAAGGTCGTGACTGCCGTCGCTAACGGTGCACTCACGCAGAAGCTCACCGTGAACGCCAAGGGCGAGGTGGCAGCGCTCGCCGAGACCATCAACAACATGACCGACACGTTGGCCACCTTCGCCGACCAGGTGACAACGGTGGCCCGCGAAGTGGGGGTGGAAGGCCGCCTTGGCGGGCAGGCCAACGTGCCCGGCGCTGCAGGTACGTGGAAGGACTTGACGGGCAACGTGAACCTGCTCGCGGACAACCTGACCAACCAGGTGCGCGCGATTGCCGAAGTCGCAACAGCCGTGACCAAAGGCGACTTGACCCGCTCCATTCAAGTGGAAGCTCGCGGCGAAGTGGCCGAGTTGAAAGACAACATCAACACCATGATCGACAACCTCCGGCTCACGACCGACCGCAACACCGAGCAGGATTGGTTGAAGACGAACCTCGCGCGCTTCACTGGCATGTTGCAGGGCCAGCGCGATCTGGCGACCGTGGGTCGCATGTTGCTGTCGGAACTCGCGCCGTTGGTCAACGCGCAGCAGGGCGTCATTTATCAGATGGGCATCGAGTCGACCGCGCCCGACGGCAGCCTCGTGCTGCTCTCGACCTACGCCGACACACCGGACGGCTACATAAAGGAAGTCAGAATTGGCGAAGGCATGATCGGACAGTGCGCTGCGGAGAAGCGCCGCATGTTGATTACCGAACTGCCGAAGAAAACCGTGCCGATTCGCTCGGGCCTCTTCAAAGCAGTGCCGAAAAATGTGATCGTGCTGCCGGTGCTCTTCGAAGATCGCGTGAAGGCGGTCATTGAACTGGCCAGCCTCAGCGCATTTACCGCATCACATCTCGCGTTCCTCGAGCAGCTCACAGCCAGCATCGGTATCGTGCTCAACTCCATCGAAGCCACGATGCAGACCGAAGGCCTGTTGAAGCAGTCGCAGCAGCTCGCTACAGAATTGCAGACCCAGCAAAAAGAGCTGCAACAGACCAACGAGCAGCTCGCGCAAAAGGCACAGCAGCTGGCCGAACAGAACTACGAAGTGGAACGCAAGAACCAGGAGATCGAACAGGCGCGCCGCGCTTTGGAGGAGAAGGCGCGCGAACTGGCGTTGACTTCGAAATATAAATCCGAGTTCCTCGCTAACATGTCGCACGAGTTGCGCACGCCGCTCAACTCGATCCTCGTGTTGGGCCAGCAGCTTGCTGAAAACCCGGATGGAAGCCTGACGGCGAAGCAGGTTGAATTCGCGCGCACGATTCATGGGGCGGGTACCGATCTTCTCAACCTCATCAGCGATATTCTCGATCTTTCCAAGATCGAATCTGGAACGGTTTCGGTCGAAGCGGAAGAAATATTCTTCGGCGCACTGCTCGACACAGTCTCGCGCCCCTTCCGTCACGAGGCGGAAAATCGCAAGCTGCTCTTCGAAGTGACGAGCGATCCGCGCATGGGCCGCAGCCTGGTGACGGACTCGAAGCGTCTCCAGCAGGTTCTCAAAAACCTGCTTTCGAACGCGTTCAAATTCACCGAACAGGGAGGCGTCCGGCTTACCGTTTCCAGCGCTTCAGAGGGTTGGAGCAACGATCACCCGATTCTGAGCGGGGCCGGTTCGGTGGTTTCGTTCTCAGTCTCCGACACCGGAATCGGCATTCCACCAGAGAAGCAGCGCATCATCTTCGAGGCTTTCCAGCAGGCCGATGCAGGCACAAGCCGCAAATACGGTGGAACGGGCCTCGGCCTCGCCATCAGCCGCGAACTCGCGAGCTTGCTCGGCGGCGAAATCCAATTGCGCAGCACGCCGGGGCACGGTAGCACTTTCACGCTTTACCTTCCTCAGACTTATGTTGGTCCCGCGGCAACAAGCATCGTTAGAACAGAGAAGACAGGCGGATCGCCGCAAGCCATGCCTGTCTTCATCACAACCGTTACCGCAGTCGAACAGGAAGCCAGGATCGAAGACGATCGCAACAACCTCAGTGAGGGTGATGCGATCCTGTTGATTGTCGAAGACGATCCACACTATGCTCGCGTATTGTGCGATTTGTCGCGAGATAAAGGCTTCAAGGTTCTGAGCGCGATGACCGGCGCCGAGGCTCTATCGCTGGCGCAGGAGTACAACCCGACGGCGATCTCGCTCGACGTCTTTCTGCCCGACATGCTCGGGTGGACTGTCCTGAATCACCTGAAGCAAGACGCGCGAACCCGCCACATTCCCGTGCAAATGCTCACCCTCGATGAAGACCGGCATCATGGCCTGTCGCGCGGCGCGTTCGCGTTTGTCACCAAGCCCACTTCAACCGAGGACCTGGACGCGGCTCTCACGCGCATCAAGGACTACTCGCAGCCGCGCCGCAAGCGGCTCCTGCTCGTGGAGGACAATCCTGCCGAGGTGCTGAGCACGCGTGAATTGCTGTGGCATGAGGACATCGACATTGAGGCCGCAGACTCCGGCGCGGCCGCGATTGCCGCATTGGAGAAGGGAGGCTACGACTGCGTCGTGCTCGATCTGCGCTTGCCCGACATGACCGGTTTTGAGGTCCTGGAGCAGCTGCGCGATCGGCCACAATTGAAGGATCTACCCGTGGTCGTCTTCACCGGCCGCGAGCTGACGGCTGAGGAAGATGCGCAACTCCGCACCCTCGCTCGCAGCGTCGTCTTGAAGGATGTGGAATCGCCCGAACGCTTGCTTGATGAAACCGCACTCTTCCTGCATCGCGTGGTTGGCGACCTGCCGCAGTCGAAGCAGCAGATGCTCGACCGCCTCCACCGATCCGACGATGCGTTGGCAGGACGCAAGGTGCTCGTGGTCGACGATGACGTGCGCAATATTTTCGCGCTTAGCAGCGTGCTGGAACGCCGCGGAATGACAGTGCTCTCCGCTGGTACGGGACGGGAAGCGATCGAAACCATCGAAAAAACAGCCGATCTGGCCATTGTTTTGATGGACATCATGATGCCTGAGATGGACGGCTACGAAACCATGCAGGTGATTCGGCAGAACGCTTCACTTCGGCGGCTGCCCATCATCGCGCTCACAGCCAAGGCGATGAAGGGCGACCGCGAAAGATGCCTGGAAGCAGGCGCTTCAGAGTACCTAGCCAAACCAGTAAACACCGAACAGTTGCTTGCAGCATTGCGGATGTGGTTGCATCGTTAATGTTCCTCATTGTCGATGTGCTTCAGAGGAGAACGCCATTTATCGAATGAGTATTTTTGATCGGGCGGTAAAGCTTCTGGTTATGCCGGTAGCCGCTTCGTGCGGAGATGCGAGGAGCAAAGACCGATGACGGCAGACAAAATCAACATCCTAATGGTCGATGACCAACCGGCTAAGCTCCTGAGCTATGAAGTGATCCTCGCGGACCTGGGGGAGAATCTCATCAAGGCGCATTCGGCAAGCGATGCGCTGAACATTCTCCTGAAGACCGACATCGCTGTTGTGCTGATGGATGTGAGCATGCCGGATGTCGATGGATTCGAGCTCGCCGACGTGATCCGACAGCATCCTCGCTTTCAGAAGACCGCAATCATCTTCATCTCCGGAGTCCACCTTGCCGACTCCGACAAAATCCAAGGTTACCGCAGCGGTGCGGTCGATTACATTTCGGTCCCCGTCATTCCGGAGGTGCTGCGCGCCAAGGTTGCCGTATTTGTCGAACTGCACCGGAAGACGCGCATGCTGGAGAAGCTGAACAGCGAGCTCGAACGGCGTGTAATGGAACGCACCGAGGAACTGCAGCAAAGCGAAGCGCGCTTTCGCACCCAGGCGAATCTGCTGGAGCTTGTGTCCGAGGCCATTATCGTGCGCGGCCTTGAAGGAGAAATCCAGTTCTGGAATGCCGGTGCTGAATCGCTCTATGGCTGGACCCGTGAAGAAGCGATTGGCCAGAAATTGCACGTCATGCTGCATACAGGTTTTCCCGTTTCTCAAGAGGACGTGGAAAAGGCTCTCACGGAGAACGGGAGCTGGCGGGGAAACTTGGTTCAGCAAACCAGAAATGGACGTGAAATCGTCGTTGCGTGCCGCAAGACGTTGAACCGCGAAAGTAATACGGTGCTCGAGGTGAGCCGCGACATCACCGTCCAGTTGAAGGCGGAAGATGCGTTACGCGAGAGTGAAAAGCTGGCCGCGATGGGGCGTGTCGCAGGCATCATCGCGCATGAAATCAATAATCCCCTTGCGGCTATCACTAACATTTTTTACCTGCTGCGCAACCACCCATCCTTAAATGATGAGGCGCGCAGTTACGCGGATGCCGCCGAGCAGGAACTGGTTCGTGTTTCCCACATAACCCGCCAAACTCTCAGCTTCTACCGGGAATCGAAACAGCCCACGCCGGTTCGGGTTCACGAGCTCCTCGACGATGTTGCTGAACTTCAGAATCGTGCCTTTCAGGTGAACAAAATTCAATTGCGGAAGAAGTATTCCAGCGCCAGCAATGTGACAGGTTTCCCCGTGGAACTTCGCCAGGTGTTCCTGAACCTGATTGCCAATGCGGTTCAGGCCATGCCAAGCGGAGGAACCTTGCGGCTTCATGTACACGAAGCAACTGATTGGCTGACGCAAAGGCGCGGGCCGACAATCTCCGTGATTGACACCGGCGTCGGCATCAAGCCCGAAGACGCACAGCGGCTGTTTGAGCCCTTCTATAGCACCAAGGCGGCCAAGGGCACAGGCCTGGGACTGTGGATCAGCAAAGGCATTCTGCAAAAATATGACGGGCGCATTTCGTACCGAAGTTATCGCCGCAATAGTGGATGCGTCACCTGTTTCCGTGTGTTCATTCCTGGAAATGGAACGTTGAATCTTGTTCAGGACGGGAGCGATGGCGCAGCGAGTCTCGATCGGGCACACACGAACAACGGCAATGGAGAATGGCGAGCGTCGGAGGCCTCGAATCCTGCCATGCAGACGACGCTCTTACGCTGAAACAAAAGTGCCGCAGATGTCCCAAAGTCCGGAAGACCATTTCGGGGCTCGACAACGGGATTGACGTTTAATTTCCACCGCCAAAAATCCCAGCTTTCGCCATGGGTCGCTATAATTCCTCACATGCGCTGCAGCGCGGTGAGTCGTTCCCTGATCCCGACTTCGAAGGTTCGCTCCGCTGGCGGTCCGTGCGCTGTCTACACCTATAGGATTTTTCGTCGTAAAACTTGGTGATGAGCGTCCTTGCGTTGCCCCGTCGAATGAGCCATCGTTATTCGTAGTTCTCGGCCGGAGTCAGACGCCAGAAGAACCAAAATGCCAGCAGAACAGGACCGGAGGGGCTGACGATGCAAGTGGAGTTGACAGCCAGACAGGTGAAAGTCTCCAAGGCGTTGCGTACGCAAGCCGAGGATGGTATGGACCGAATTGCACGGATACTTGGCCGGACCACAAGCGCAAGTGTCATCTTTCGCGTCCAGCGGCATTTGCAGATTGCCGAATTGACGGTGAAGGCGCGCCTCCAGACCATTGTGGCTGCCGGTCAAGCCGATTCGATGGAGTCCGCCTTGCGCGAAGCATTGGCACATGCGGAGCACCAGGCCTTGCGCTATCGGGACAGGCACTTGACGCGCAAGCGCATGCCGAAAGAGGAAAAAGTGCTGACCGCGCCGCCGGTCGTCCGGCCCAAGTCACGGCCCTCCATGCCTCCGGAAGCGTTTGTCAACGGAAAGCTTGCGGGCCCGAAGGCTCGGGCGGCTATTGCCGTACATTCATTCCCGACAAATACTGCGGTGGTTGAGCCCCACATAGTCTCCAGCGCTGAGGCAGTTGCCATGAAGCCGATGACCATTGAGGAGGCTGTGAAAGAAGCTGAGTTTCGAGACCGTGATCTTTTGGTCTTTCGCAATGCAGGTGGAGAGTTGTACGTGCTCCATCGGCGGCGCGATGGACAGATGGAACTGGTCGAGATTCCGTAGAATTGTTCGCGCGAGCCTTCAAAGTCTCGCGCAGATTCCAATCACCGGTTTCCGGTTACCTGGACCGGTGCTTTCATCCTGCTTCCATTCATTTGCGCACCGATTCGGTGTACGATGTGCCCATGATACCTTTGTCGCAGGTGTCCCCCACTCCATCCAACAAATTGCCTGCCGACGGTATCGTGGCAAAAACGAAACCGGAAAAGGAACTGGTCATCCTGACCGGCATCTCTGGCGCCGGCAAGGCGTCGGCTCTCAGGAATTTTGAAGATCTGGGCTACCACGCTGTGGATAATCTTCCGCTGGAGCTCCTGACCGAGTTCGCCGGCCTGGTGGGCAAGTCAAGCGAGATCGAACGCGCAGCCATCGTGGTTGATGTGCGCGAAGGTCAGACACTGGATCGGCTCCCTGAAATCCTGAAGCAGGTCAAGCAAATCCTTCCCACGCGCGTCGTCTTCCTCGATGCGCAGGACGCCGTGTTGGTGAGGCGCTACTCCGAGACACGACGCCCGCACCCGCTGCGCCGGTCCGAAACCGTCGAGCGGTCCATTGTAGAAGAGCGTCAGCTACTGGAACCGATCAGAAACGTGGCCGATACTCTGGTCGACACTTCAAACTTCAACGTGCATGAATTGCGCGCACACATACAACAGCGATTCAGCCTTGAAGAGCAAACCAAGCGCCTGCTGGTGAGTGTAGTAAGTTTCGGTTTCAAGAACGGCGTGCCTTTGGACGCCGACCTGGTTTTCGATGTGCGTTTTCTGCCCAATCCTCATTTTGTACCCGAATTCCGCAAAAAAACCGGCAAGGACCCGAAGGTCGCAGCCTATGTGAGGGGCTTTCCGCAGACCAAGGAATTTCTGGGCAAGGTCACGGAGCTGATGCTTTACCTGCTGCCGCATTACGTAGAAGAGGGCAAGAGCTATTTGACCGTGGGCTTTGGCTGCACAGGCGGCCAGCATCGCAGCGTAATGATGGCCGAGGAGATGACAAAGCGTCTCAGGAAAGCGGGCTATCAGGTGAAGGCAGTACACCGCGACATTCCGCGGTAAGTGAGCCGCGTAACACTTCGCGTTGATCCGTTGCTCCTTTTAACGGTATTGTCTGTTGCCGGGAAAATCGTCGCGCCAGCGGGAAAGCGCGAAGCCGTAATTCGTCACTAGATCCGGCGAGTTGGTGAGCCAAACCCGCATTTTACGCGCTGTCACTTTCTCGAAGGCTTCTGTCTTGATTGCGGGCGGCTGGCCTGACGCAGGTGTCCGATAAAACCAAAGCGATGAAACGCGCAAGGTCGTTGCTGGATGTATCAGATCCCACCGGTCGCGCACCAGCGCATGGGCGGGAACTAGTCGCGCACGCGAGTCGTTGAAGATCGCGTCCGTGGGCCTGTCGAGTGGATTGTCCAGCACTACGCCCGCGATCTCGGGATGCGCCGCGGCCATTTCCAATGCGAGATTTGCGCCCAGGCCTTGTCCAGTCAGGATCAGAGAGCTGGTCGGAATATGACGTGTGTCTCTCAGATATTCGATCGCAGATTCCGCATCTTCGCGCCAGCTCTCCTCGCTCGGATGAATGAATTGACTGATACCGTAGCCACGATAGTCGAAATCGAGGATGTCCATCCCGGCCGCGTGCAGCGGGATCAGCGCATCGACAGTGCCGCCGATGTTTCCGTCTGCACCGTGTAGGTAAATCGCCGTGAAGCGGACGCCGGAGGCGGAGGGAATCCACCACCCGTGAAGCTGTGGCTGGCCCGATTCTGCCGCTGCAAAATCGACAGAGTCGAATGCGAGCCCCACATTTGCCGGTGTGCGTGTTACTGGCGCGGTCGGATGGTAGAGCAGCTGCCAGCTGCCTTGCCAGAACGTGAGGCAAAGTGCGCCCCAGACACAAAATGCGGCCACCAGGAGGATGATAGCCAAGGCTGCGCCAATCCAACGCGCGGAAACGATTGGCGGTTGATTGCGAGTCGTATCTGTCCCCGACGTTGATCTTGCGGCTACGGTAGAGGACTTTCTTGGCGGGATCGGCTTGCTCATCGGCGCTTGCAACCATTAGGTGGCGCTGCCTTATGCTAATTGAACGTCGGGCTCGAGGCGAGCGCGCCGACTTAAGGAGAGTCCACCATGACCGACTTCGTGCGTATCTGTGCGCAATCTGAATTGCCCGCGGCCGGCCAGGTCCGCGAGTTCGTCGCGACGGGTCGCGCCCTTTGCGTTGCCAATGTGGATGGAGCCATCTGCGTGCTCGATGGAACATGTCCGCATGAGGGAGGACCGCTCGGCGAGGGAACCTTGGAAAAGGGAAGAGTGGTGTGTCCGTGGCACTCGTACGCCTTCGATGTGCGTACAGGCGCGCCGCAGGACGATGCCGAGTTGAGGGTCGAGGTGCTTGAAGCGAAGGTCGAGAACGGCGAACTCCGCGTGAAGTTATAGACGATTCTTCGTGCGCCGATACTGAAGGGCTCGCGGCTCGACAAATCCCCCACGAAACTACGACGCCTTAGCAGGCACTTTCTTGCCTTCTTTTCTTGCCTTCGAAAGTCCAATGGCGATGGCCTGCTTCGGATTCGTCACCTTCTTGCCGCTGCGTCCCGACTTAAGCGTTCCGCGCTTCATTTCCTTCATCTCGGTCTCGACATTTTTGCTGGCAGAAGGCGAGTATTTCCGGCCCGAGGATTTTTTCCTGCCGCTGCTCTTCTTGGCGCTGCTCGACTTTTTCTTAGTGGCCATCTTTGTTCTCTCCTCGACTGTCAGATGGCTCATCCCCTGAACGCAGTTGTCCAGGATGGTCAACGCAGCAAAGCCCATGCACCCGCATGAAACGCGAGATGCAAGGGCCGCTGATTCTAAATCGACGTTCTCAATACTTAACGATGGCCGCGAACGAATCGGGTTTCAGGCTGGCGCCGCCGACGAGCGCGCCATCAATCTCTTCTTTGCCGAGAAGGGCAGTGGCATTGTCAGGCTTCACGCTGCCGCCGTAGAGAATGCGCATTTTCGCGGCGACATCGGCGCCCAATAGCTTCGCCACTTCGGCGCGAATGATCTTGTGTGCGTCTTCTGCCATTTCGGGAGTCGCCGTTTTGCCGGTTCCTATAGCCCACACAGGCTCGTATGCAATGACGATAGGCGCTGCGGCAGCCGCCGTGATGCCTGCGAACGCGCCAGTGACCTGGGTCTTGAGCACAGACTCAGTTTTGCCCGCCTCGCGCTCCGCGAGAACTTCGCCGATGCAGACGACGGGAACAATGCGGTGCTTGAGCGCTGTGTGCAGCTTCTTATTCACAATCTCGTCTGTCTCGGCAAAATACTGGCGACGCTCGGAGTGGCCGATCAACGTGTGTGTGCCGCCGACGGCGATGAGCTGGCCGACTGAAGTCTCGCCAGTGTAAGCGCCTTCCTCGGCAAAGTGAATGTTCTGCGCGCCAATGGCAACGTTGGATCCCTTGGCAGCTTGAATCACGGTCGGCAATAAAACCGGGGAGGGGAACAGGGCGATCTCGTCGCGCGTGTGACCGGCGACCAGGGGCAAAAAAGCATCAACAAACGCCTTGGCTTCGGCGGGAGTCTTGTACATCTTCCAATTTGCGGCGATCAGTTTCGTACGTGACATTTTTTCTGGGGTCCTCAGGCCGATTTTATCGGACCGATCCTGAGCGCCGGGTGACCGGGAGCACAACGGACCATCCTCTCCTAGCGCGTTCCCACCCCACCACGGCACCGGTTCAATCTGTCAGGAATGTGACCGGTCCGTACCACCGGTCTATACCCCTCCCCCCCCGCCGCCCCCCCCGGTCTTTTGGAGCAAGTTGTTCTGCGGCGAGGGTTTAGCCAGTGGGGATCTGAGCCAAATACGTCTGCCGATGGGGCTTAGCCACAGCTTCCTCTCGGCAAAGGGCTTACGGATCATTTTTGCAAATCGCCGAGTCTACAGGTACACCACAGTCAAAAGTGCCGGTTCTGGAACCTCAAACGAAGGCATCGGCGCGGGGAGTGCGTGATCGATCTCGTGGATCTATTATGCGTTCGAACATCGATATTCCCAGCAAAGGGATAGAGGAATTCTCGTCGGCGTGTCTAGTGTTGCGGGCCGGTCACGCGAATCGCGGATAAATCGCCTGGCATTTCTCCGCTGAGGAATGCGGCGCGATGATCGGGATCGCCGAGGTCCATCTTGAAGTGATACCAGGTTCCGTCTTGAAAGACGCCCATGTTCCACGGTCCGGAAACTGAATCGGAGAACTGCCAGACGATGTGGTAGGCGTCTTCGTTGGTAAAGCCTTCGCCGTCTGCTTGAATAATTGCGTCGCCGCGTTCCCAAAGGGCCGAGCGCAACGCATGCAGGGCGTTGCTGCCCTCCTCTGTCTCCGATCCTTGCAGGTGCTGAAATGCGTAAACTGTTTTGACTTCCCCCAGGTACTCGACAAGCCATTCAACCCCTGATGCAGGCTTACAATCCTGAATCTCTTCGAGGAAGTCGGCGATCTCGTCCTGGCCGGTTGAGCCATCGAAGATAGGGTTTCGCTCGATCACGGCGACTTCGACTTCATCATTGCCGACGAGCAGTAGTGTGTCCCAATCTTCTTCGTCGCTGCTTTCGACGACAAGCTTGTACTCAGGATGCGCGTCACGAATCAGCCCGGCGAGTTCATCGAAGGCGGGGAAGGCGTCATCTTTCGACAGAACCCGCGTGTAGTAGCCCACGGTTCCTCCTGGTGGAGATCTAGTTTATTAGATTAGAGCAATTTCGGAATACACGTAGACTTCTTGAGAGCATCGAAAGGTACCGTTTTCTTGAGGAAAACGC
>PLKY01000305.1 GCA_003140785.1 Acidobacteriaceae bacterium
CCGAGTGGAACAAGCTCATCACGGATCCCGAGCACCCTCTGATGAACAAGGCCATCCAGGCACAGCTGGCTCCAGGATCCACGTTCAAAATCCTCATGTCAGTCGCCGGCTTGCAGGAAGGCATCGCGCAAAACCTCAAGATCGTCTGCAACGGCGGCTGGGGTCCCTACGGCTTCTTCCACCACTGTGACGAACATCATGGCGTTGTGGACATCTACAACGCGATTCCGTATTCCTGCGATACCTATTACTACCAGCTTGGCGACCGGCTCGGCATCGACCGCATCGCGAAATACGCAACAGAATTCGGGTATGGACAGAAGACCGGCATCGACTTGCCCGGCGAACAGGCCGGTCTGATGCCATCCGCCCAGTGGCTGATGAAGGCATATCACCACCGGTGGTATCCCGATGAGACGCTCGATGTCGCGATCGGCCAGGGAGCTGTGGAAGCCACGCCGATCCAGCTCGCCCGCATCATCGGCGGCATCGCCTCGGGAGGTCATCTGGTCCGCCCGCACACGGTCTTCCCCGATGAACTGCCGGATGATTTCCGTCGCGCTCTGCAGGACTCCTATCCGGGCTCCGGCAAGGTCGACATTCCCATCGATCCCGACAACTGGCAGATCATCACAGACGGCATGGCTCAGGTGACCGTGCCCGCCCTCTACCACACCGCAGGCTCTGCGCATTTAGAAGGGATCGATCTCGCCGGCAAGACCGGCACCGCCCAGTTGATGAGCCACCAGGCCCTCGACAAGACCGGCAAGGGCAAGGTCACCCGCCCCAATGTCTGGTTTGTGGGCGTAGTACCGCGTCGCAATCCAGAGCTGGTGGTCGCCGTACTTTGGCAGAACGGCGAGTTCAGCTACTATCCAGCGCGCCTTGGCGCGAGAGTGGTTTCTGCCTATGTTGAAAAGCAGCGCCGCCTGGCGAACAATCTGCAGCCGCAAAAAGCCGCAGCGCCCGCCAAGCCGGTGGAAGTTGGCGCCGTCTGGACCACCCCCGACAAGAACAACCCAGGCGGCCAAACGGCCCGCATTCATGCCGGACGGTTCTTTGTGAATCCAGGCAAAGACCACACCCCGGAGCTGCCGTCGCCCCTCGCAACGGCATCCCAACTCGGCCTGGCAATCCCCACACGGCGGATCAATCAGCCATGAGCCAAGTGCGCCGCTTCCTCAGCTTTCGCGACTTCGATTGGGGTCTGCTCGGCATGGTGCTGGCGCTCTGCACCATCTCGGTGCTCGAGATCTACTCCGCAACGCTGCGTACTAAGTTCGCCACCTTTCACAACAAGCAGATCGTCTTCATCGTGGTCGGCATGATCTTGATGTTCATCCTCGCCAAGATCGACTACCACCGTCTGATCGACTGGGCCCCCTGGGCCTACGGAGTTTGCCTCGTGGCTCTCGTGGCCGTGAAGTTGGTGGGGCATAAGGCCCTCGGCGCCAGACGCTGGATCCAGATCGGGCCGATGCAGTTTCAGCCATCGGAATGGGTAAAGCTAGTGCTGATCCTGATGGTCGCACGCTATTTTGCCAACCTGGGCGGGCGCAACCTGACCTGGCGGGACATATTCAAGGCCCTCGCGATGGTCGGCGTGCCGATGCTTCTGGTCCTCATCCAGCCGGACCTGGGAACGACCCTGATTTACGCTCCCATCCTTGTCGCCGGGCTGTTCCTGGGTGGAATCAACCTGAAGCAGGCACTGATTCTCATCGCAGTGGTTCTGGCGTTGGGCGCGGGAGCCTGGACCAGCGGCAAAGGCCTCAAATCCTACCAAAAGGCGCGCCTCACCAGCTTTATCAACCCTGACACCGATCCGAAGGGCTCCGGCTACCAGATCCGACAGTCCCTGATCGCCGTCGGCTCGGGCGGAATCTGGGGCAAAGGCGCCGCCAAGGGCACCCAGACCCAAGGCTATTTTCTCCCCATTCCATACACCGATTTCATCTTCGCAGCCTTCAGCGAAGAGCATGGCTTCATCGGTGCGATCTTTGTGCTACTGCTATACTTCTTTATATTGATGCGTTTGATTCAAAACGCTCAGACAGCCGCCGACCTGCCCGGCTCCCTCATTATCATGGGTGTTGTGGCTGTGTTGACCTTCCAGATCGCGGTCAACGTGGGTATGGTCATAGGGTTTATGCCCGTCACCGGAATCCCTTTACCCCTTATGAGTTATGGTGGGTCTTCGGTGTTGTTTACCTTCCTCGCGCTGGGCGTTGCGATGAACGTACGCATGCGCCGGTTTGTAAACTAAGACTTTCTCAGATGTTCTCAGTGTTCTGAGATTGCTAGAAGTGTTCAGTCAGTAAGTATCGGACAC
Source organism: Acidobacteriaceae bacterium (assembly GCA_003140785.1). Lineage (GTDB taxonomy): Bacteria > Acidobacteriota > Terriglobia > Terriglobales > Acidobacteriaceae > Telmatobacter. Next base: position 2,333 of record PLKY01000305.1, read on the forward strand.
GATCGAACAGCTTGAACTCTTGTGACACGCTTGGATAGCCGGTTCACAAGAATTGTATTTTGAAATAGTTACGCCGGCCAGGTCCCGGTGGACCGCAGGCCCGGCAGGATTGAGCACATGAGCACGCAGAGACGGGAAAGCAGTTCCACCCAGGCAACGAAGACTCGTTGCCGTGGATCCCGGAACTACTGGCAGCGTACCGATTGCACGGATCGCGAGGGAGCGGATGGGCTTGTCAGCCTTGCCCCGGTCACGCGGTTCAGCCGTGCATACGCCAGTGCGATAACGGCCCGGCCGTTCAGTACGGCAGACTTGGCCACAAAATCTCTGCAAAAGGATCCCCGTTTCACACGGCTCGTCTGTCACGACAGTCCTCCCCAATGGACCAATCGCCGCAGACAGGCTTACAGGTATTCTCTTCCGCCCATCTCCGTCCTTTCCGGTTCCGTGCGTTTCCATCTGGCCTCGCCGCAGGCCCCAGCAAGCGATGACCGCTGGGCGGAAAGGTACGATGGCCAAGGAAATTTGCATTTCAAGCACGCCGCATGAAACGCGGCTTGCGATTCTTGAAGACGATCAACTCGCGGAGATTTATTACGAGCGCGAAAACGAATATACGCTGGCTGGTTCCATCTACAACGGCCGAGTCACCCGCGTCCTGCCGGGCATGCAGTCGGCATTTGTCGACGTAGGACTCGAACGCGACGCCTTCCTCTATGTAACGGACTTCATGGAACTGGAAGACCAGGAAGAAACCGACGAACTGGAAAAGGCGAACGCCAGCAGCCCGAACCAACCACCACGCGAAGTGCGGCATGGCGGACCTCGCAACGGACAGCGTCAGGATCGTCCCGCGCGCGAGCAACGTCCAGGCATCGAAGTTGAACCGGCCCCCGCCGAAGCCGAGTTCGCCGCGCCCGAATCAACCATTTTTTTGGAACCGAAAGACGACTCGCAAGATGCAACCGGCGAACCCGGCGCGAAGCGCTGGCGCGGACGTCGCCGCCGTCGCGGCGGCCGAAGCGGCTCCGGTGCTCCCGGCACGCAAGCGGAAAACGAAGAGTCCACGGGAACAGAACCAGCTGTCACAGAGCGAAGCGCACCTCAGGAATCGCATGAGATTCACGCATCCGCTGTCAGCGCGCCACGCTCTGATCGCGCGCCCGCGCCCTTCGTTCTTCCTGGTGAAGCGCTTTCGAAATATGGCGCCGTCCCCTCTGAGTCCGAAAAGAAACCTGCCGCTGAATTCGCCAAGCCCGCGTTCACTTCCAAGCCATCCACGCTTATCGATGCACCCATTGCATGGGACGGCAGCGGCTTGCTTCCCGGAGAATCGATCTCACGGCACCGCAACCGCCAACCCGAGGCGGAGCCTGCGGTCCAGGCAGAGCCGATAGGTGAATTTGCCGACGCCGCAAATATCAATTCATCGAGAGCGGAATTCGAGGAGCAGATTGAAGAGGTCACGCACGAGCTTCCACCGCAGGCTGGAGAAGGAAATTCAGCGGACGAGGAGTTCATTGAGGAAACTCTTGTCGACCAAGGCGTGATCGCCGAAAAGCCCGAGTCCAATACAGCCGTCCCGGATGCGACCCGTGCCGCTTCCGGCGTGGTTGTCCCTGAGTCCTCGACGCTGCACGAGACGGAGCATTCCGCTCAGATTCACGAAGGCGACTCGGACAGCAACGAACCGGAAAGCGACGCGAGTGCTTCGCACCGAGTCGATCCGCTGCCTCCGAGCGGCTTTCGGCTCTTTGGTTTTGGCGGGAAGAACAAGAAGGACGAAGAGCACTCCGCACCTTCGCAACCGACGCACGCTCCCGAACCCAAGGCTTCGTCGGTCTCTGTCGCATCGACCTTCGCACCAGGCAATGGCCTCGTGGAGGAGGAAGTGATCGAAGGCGAAGAGTTCGAAACTCCTCTCCATCGCCACGCCCACAAACACGACGAGCACGATTTGGATGAGTACGAAGAGGAAACTCTGCAGACCCAGATTCGCTCCGGCGAACTAGGAGAGATGCTGCAAGAGGCGCACCTCGACCATCGCATTCAAATGAACTTTGACGACAAGGCCGTAGCGGAAGAAGAAGAAGAAGGCCTGGATTCCGATGACGAAGACGAAGAGCCTGTCGCCGCCGAGGGCGCACCCGCCGGCGATGGTCAGGTTCAACCGCGGCGCGATCGTGGAAACCGCGGCCGTCGCGGGCGTGGGGCGCAACAGGGCGGGCACAAGCCAGGAGAGCGGCGTGGTCCTTCGCGGCGTTCGGCGCAGACCTCCGATCTACCGATCATTTCGGATCTCCTCAAGCCCGGCCAGGAAATCCTTGTCCAAATCGCAAAGGAGCCGATTGCCAAGAAGGGCGCGCGCATCACCAGTCACATCGCCCTCCCCGGCCGATTCCTGGTGTTCATGCCGACCGTGACCCACGTGGGCGTGAGCCGCAAGATCGCCTCGGACGAAGAGCGCCAGCGCCTGAAACGCATCCTCACGCACGAACGTGGCGAAGCGTCCGGCGGATTCATCGTACGCACTGCCGCCGAGGGCGCGTCTGAAGTGGAATTGCGCGCCGATCTCCGCTTCCTCATTCACCTGTGGGATGAGATTAAGCAGCGCTCCGACAACTCGAAATCGCCAGCGCTGATCTATCACGATCTCTCGCTCATTGAGAGGATCCTGCGCGATCAGGTCAGCGCAAACTTCTCATCGATCTGGGTCGATTCAGAAGCCGACTATGAACGCATCGTGCGTTTCTTGAATCGCTTTTCGCCAACTCTCGTGCGCCGCGTGAAGCTCTACACCAAAGAGACACCTCTCTTCGAGCACTTCGGTATTCAGGATGAAATCTCGAAGGCGTTGCGCTCCAAGGTCTGGCTCAAGTCCGGCGGCTCCATCGTCATTAATCAAACCGAAGCATTGGTCGCGATCGACATCAACACCGGCAAGTACGTCGGCAAGACCGCACGCCTCGAAGACACCATCGTTAAGACAAACCTCGACGCGATTCCAGAGATCGTGCGCCAGATTCGTCTGCGCGACCTCGGCGGCATCATCATCATCGACTTCATCGACATG
>PLKY01000335.1 GCA_003140785.1 Acidobacteriaceae bacterium
CTCACGGGCTACGTCTATCTCGACTTGAAAACCAACGACTACGGAGGATTTGTCGATCGCGCGAATCGGCTCATGCAGCAAAAGCTCACACTGCCCGCGGGCTACACGTGGCGGTGGGCGGGCGAATATGAATTCGAACTTCGCGCCAAACAACGCCTGCGCGTCATTCTTCCCATCGTTTTCTTCGTGATTTTTCTGCTGCTCTATCTCGTCTTCAAGTCCGCTGCGGAGGCAGCTGTTCTCATCTTCCCCACCGTCTACGCCCTGTCCGGCGGCCTCTTGCTGCAATGGCTTCTCGGGTACAACTTCAGCGTCGCGGTCTGGGTCGGCTACATTGCCCTCTTCGGCATCGCCGTCGAGACCGGCGTCGTCATGGTCGTTTATCTACATGAGGCGCTCGAGCATCGCCTCGCGCAAGGCACCCCGATCACAGAGGCTGCTCTCGAACAGGCCGCAATTGACGGCGCCGTGCAGCGTCTTCGTCCCAAGCTGATGACGGTGACCGCAGTGATCCTCAGCCTCGCGCCCATTCTCTGGGAATCCGGCATCGGATCCGACGTGATGAAGCCGATTGCCGCCCCCATCGTCGGCGGCATGATTACTTCAACCATTCATGTGCTGATTCTTGTTCCGGTCTTCTTCTTTCTCATGAAGCGCAGAGAGTTGCGCCGGGGACAGCTTCGTGGAACTCGTGTGGAGGAAGCGTCAACCGACTTTGCATTGAAGGCGCAAAACCGCGAGGTCGCCGTTTGATGCGCCGCTTCAAATAGGCGCTCTCACGATGCGCTGAATAGGACCGCACCACCGGCGACGACTTAACTGATTTCGCTAGAGGCATAGCTCGATTTCCGATAGACGGACCTGATTGCAGCCCGCCACGTCTGCGTCCGCCGCGGCGGTCACGGCTGAAGGGTGGGCGCCACGAGCCGGGTTGTTCTTCCCGCACGCATGGCGCCGCGCAAAGCCGGTTTAGTCTCCCGTCCCCGAAAGGGATATCTTCTGCGGGCTGTTGAATGCGTTGTCTGTAATGACTACGCTGCTCGACCGCGAACATGTTGACAGGTCCTGTCTCAACTAGTCTCGCTCGTATCATTACGGCTCCTCCGCCTGTTCTGAAAGCGGGTTGGTATTGAGGCGCGCACCGCGCGACCGTTTCAGGAATCCATAGGTTTGCCTGCAGTCACCCCCCTTAGGAGTCGAGCGGTCCTCTCATCTAACCTTCTAGGCCGGACAAACTCGAGGCCGACGCCATCGTTGCCATCGCGGACAGCTCGCGCCAGCACGGTGACTGAGTTGGTCTCGGACTGTTCTCCACTTTCTGCCGCTGCGAGCGTCATCCGGACGAGAGTGCCGGGATACCAGCGCTCCTCACTAACCACGTACAACCCGGTCGCACTAATATCCCGGATGCTGTGCGCCAGCGGAGGCCCACCGGTCCAGAAAAAAGCAAACAGACCGGACGCCGGCTTTCGTGGGGATTTCCTCTTGTCCGCAGGATCAAGGGAAAACCATCGATCCAACCAATTCCTCTGAGGCTTAATGCTTCTGGGCTCAGGTGTGACCGGGATTTTCCCGTTTACCTCATCCAAAGGAATGCGCTTCTGCGAGGGGAGAACTTGTGCTTGCGCTAGATCCGAGACCTTTGTTTGCAGCATTTCGCGATCTCGCCCTGGGATGACGGGGTTCCGGATTGCTTTGGGTATGGCGCCTCCGGCTCCAATTGGGTTGAACCGCTCAAGGCGCCAGAGCATCTCTGCGTGAGCACATATGATCAGTTGATCGCCTTGTTGAGTCTGCAACGAATTGATAGTGCGGGACGGCAATGCCAACACACTTGCAGCGACGGGACGGCCAGGCGCGATGCGGTAGGCAGGATAGAATTCAACTACGTCAATGACACGGCAATCGCCGTCGAGATAGACGAGATCTAGCAGGACATCCACACCCGTGACAGGTAATCCTCGAAAGGGCACCATCCAGAGGCCCGCATCCGAGTTGCTTGTGAGAATCGGCATCAAATCGTTGAGACTCGAGTTTGAGAAGTCACCAGCAGTAACATTTAAGCCGAGAAAGCATTCTCGGGTCTGATTGTATGCGCTACGCTTTTGCGATTCCATGCAGCCGCCCCCTTAGATAATTAGCTTGCAACCTGGTGTTGGCTTATCTCTTTCCGCCATCTGTCTACTTAGCCGTATCTACATTCTGTTTTCTGACAAGTGCGAGTATTCCCCCGATAGCCTGGCGCGCAATCTTGTGTTTCCATTCCGCGAAACTTTCCATTCACGAGATGATCGGCCCCTCTAGGAGGACCTGTGAGAACATTCCGTTCCAATACCGACGAAGGCCAATCAGGTAATCCGAAGAATTTCAACATTCGGGGCTTCCCTCTCGCGCGATGAGCCTCAGTGTGTCGTGATCTGGAAGCCTTATATTCTCGATAGTGAATGCAACAACCTCCGGTTCCGGTCTTCTCTTCCCGTTGTTACTTTCTTTCATCGAGCCATTGGACTTGGAGGATTGATGAACTTGTTCATCCCTGAGCAACATCTCAAACTGTTCGGCAGGGATTGGGCGGCTGAATTTGTACCCTTGCGCCTCGTCGCATTGTTGAGCCAGGAGAAACTCCAACTCCTCCGGCGTCTCAACTCCCTCAGCAATGACCCGCAGGTGAAGGCTTCGGGCCATGGTGATAATCGTGCTTACGATCGTGTTTCCGTCGGGAGAGTCGGCAATCTGGCGAACGAAGGACTGATCAATTTTGAGGGCATCGAGCGGAAACTTTCTAAGATAGCTCAGGCTGGAGTAGCCCGTGCCGAAGTCGTCCACCGCGACACGCACTCCTATTTTCCGGAGGATTTGGAGGATGGTCGATGAGATTTCGGCGTTCTTCATTAGAGCGCTCTCGGTCACCTCCAACTCGAGCGATTTCGGATCCAGGCCGGTCTCTTTGAGGGTCGCGAACAAGCTTTCAAGAAAGTCTTCGTTGCGAAACTCCAATGCGGATACGTTGACGGCTATGGACCCTATAGGCAAGCCGGCGGCCACCCACGCCTGGGCTTGCCTGCATGCTTCACGCACCACCCAGGCACCAATCGGTACAATCAGGCCGGAATCTTCCGCGACGGGGATAAACTGCGCCGGAGGGACCGACCCTCGAGTGGGATGCGTCCAGCGAAGCAGTGCTTCCGCTCCGGTGATTGCACGTGTCGTCAGATTGATCTTTGGCTGATAATGCAGTGTGAATTCATTCCGCTCCAGGGCGCACCGAAGATCTTCCTCGATGGATTGACGCTCCACCGCGCGGACGTTCATCTCGGGCTTGAAGAATTGAAAGCTCTGGCGCCCGTTTTCTTTAGCCTGGTACATCGCGGTATCTGCGTTCTTGATGAGCGTCTCCGCATCCGGGCCGTCGTCGGGATACATGCTCACGCCAATGCTCGAGGTGATGTGGAGATTATGCGGACCCATGAAATAGGTCTCCGAGAGAGATTTCAGTAGCCTTTTCGCTGCAATGGCAGCATCCTCCGGCTTCTTCACTCCTTGAAGAAGAACGATGAATTCGTCGCCTCCTTGCCGGCTTACTGTGTCCGGTCCACGGACACAATCGCGCAGACGATTTGCAATGCATTTTAAGAGATCGTCACCGGCAGGGTGTCCAAGGGAATCGTTGATATTTTTAAAGCCATCCATATCCATGAAAAGCACGGCGATCTTGCCCCGGTTACGCTCCGCCAAAGCGATTGCCTGGCCAATGCGATCGTTCAGGAGCAATCGATTCGGCAATCCGGTTAGAAAGTCATGCTCGGCCAAGTGGGCAATTTGGTCGGCCATTGCCCGCGACTCGCTCACGTCCCGAAAGACAAGAACCGCACCGATTACCTGCCCGTTATGATCGTGGATCGGGGAGACGGAATCTTCGATGAAGATATCCGTTCCGTCACGCCGTACGAGGACACTGTTTGTCGGCAGGTTCCCTCTTCGATTTTGCTGAGAAGCTTTGACCATAGGATTCGGAATGACTTTTCGCGTGTTGCCATTCAAAACGCGGAATGCGTCGGCCATTGGACGGCCGACCACTTCATGCAGCGACCAGCCCGTCAGTTTCTCGGCAACGATATTGAGGAACGTGATGTTTCCCGAAACGTCAGTACTAATCACGCCATCGCCGATGCAGTCGAGCGTGACCTGGGCGCGTTCCTGTTCCTCGAACAGGGCTTCCTGAATGCTCTTGCGCTCGACTGCATATCGCAACGCCCGCACGAGCTCGCGCGGCTCGATTTGGCCTTTGACGAGGTAGTCCTGCGCACCTTCCTGCATGGCTTGTATGGCCATTGACTCGTCGTCCAGGCCGGATAGCACGACCAGCGGGATCCCACGAGCAGCGGCACGCGCCCGCCGCACGGCATCCAGCCCTTGGGCATCGGGCAAGCCCAGATCAAGCAGAATGACGTCAATCGCATTCGCCGCAAGGTGCTTTTCGGCGTCTTCCATGCACTCCACGTGCTTCAATTCGATCTTCTGAGAGCTTTGTTCCTGAAGCATCTCCTTGATGAGGCGAGCATCGCCTGGATTATCTTCAATCAGGAGCATTACGTTAATTTGTCGCTTGATCATGCGTCTTACCTCGGCTGCGGCAATTTGGCCCTGGTCAGCCAGAAATCGTTGATGCTCTTTACTACCGCTTCGAATTCGTCCAGCTGTACCGGCTTGCTGAGATAGCAATTCGCCTGCAGTTGATAGCTCTGAACGACGTCCTCTTGCGCGGTGGATGTGGTCAGGATGATCGTGGGAATGGTCTTCAGGTTCCCATCGTTCTTGATTTGAGCAAGAACTTCGCGGCCATCCATCTTCGGCAAGTTCAGATCGAGCAGGATGAAGTGCGGACGCGGGGCATCTACATAAACTCCTTCATTCCTCAAAAAGGCCATAGCCTCTATCCCGTCCAAGGCCACATGCAAATGAATGATTTTGTTTGCATCCCGAAATGCCTCTGTCGTTAGCCGGACATCGCCAGGACTGTCTTCGACCAAAAGGACCTCTATCGACATTTCTTTTCTCCTCTTAACTTCATGACTCCCTCTTGCTTCCAGCCAGAGTGATATCCAAAGTTCATCTCAGGCCCGCTATTGTTTGGTTGCCGGCTCATCCGTCCAGTCTCCTCTGAGTCAACTTGGCCTTCGTCAACCAAAAGTCGTTGATGCTCCGCACGACGCTCTCGAATTCATCCAACTGTACCGGCTTGCTCAGATAGCAATTCGCGTGCGCTTGATAACTTTTGACGATATCTTTTTCCGATTGAGAGATGCTCAGGATGATCGTGGGAATGGTTTTCAGGCTCTCATCCTTTTTTATGTGAGCGAGAACCTCGCGGCCATCCATCTTGGGCAAATTCAGATCGAGCAGGATAAAGTCGGGACGCGGTGCGTCGACATGGACCCCTTCGTGTCTCAGAAAAGCCATTGCTTCGAAACCGTCGTAAGCCACATGCAAACGGACGCGACTGTTTGCTTCGCGAAACGCTTCCCGCGTCAGGCGCACGTCGCCGGGACTGTCTTCGACCAAGAGGACTTCTATCGACATCTTTCTTCTCCGAATGACTTCATGACTTCCTCTCGCTTTCCGCCAAAGTAAAATGGAACGTTGATCCCTTCCCTGGTGTTGAATCGACTGAGATGCTGCCGCCGTGCTGCTCGACGATCTTCTTGCAGATCGCCAATCCCATTCCTGTACCGGCGAACTCGTCCCGTTTATGCAGCCGCTGGAACATGCCGAAAATCCTCTCGAAGAACTGCGGATCGATTCCCAAACCGTCGTCCTGGACCGAGAAGATCCATTTTGGCGAGCCATTTTTTACCGCGGAGATGTGTATATGCGGGGTTCCGGGTCCTTGGTACTTGATACCGTTGCCGACCAGATTCTGAAACAACTGGGTTAGTTCAGTCTCATTCGCTTTGACCTCAGGCATGGGGCCACGCGTCACGATTGCACCGCTTTCCTCGATGGCTCCGCGCAGGTTGAGAATCGCCTGCTGCAACGCGTCGTCACTTGAAATATCGAGCAGATCCTGTCCTTTTTTCCCAACCCGCGAAAAGGTCAGGAGATCCTGAATCAGGCGTTGCATGCGGTTGGCCCCATCTACCGCAAAGGCAATGAACTCGTCAGCGTCCGAGTCCAGTTTTCCCTTGTATCGCCGGGATAGAAGCTGCGTATAGCTGGCCACCATCCGGAGGGGTTCCTGCAAGTCGTGCGAGGTAACATAGGCGAACTGTTCCAGCTCTTCATTGGAACGATTCAGCTCCTTTACGTTTTGCACAAGATGAGCTTCGGCATCCTTGCGAGTTGTAATATCTCGAATCGCCGCCGTAACTAGAATTCCTTCGGCGCTCTCGAGCGGACTCAGCATGATCTCGATGGGAAACTCACTTCCATCCTTCCGAAGGCCATAGAGTTCGATTCCCGTTCCAATATGCTGCGCGAGCGCCTCTGCCGCTGTGCGTGTTTCGTCGGCAATAAGCCGTTCCGCAAAGCCCTCGGGGATGATGCTCTTCACCTTCCGGCCGATCAATTCATTGCGGAGGTACCCAAACTGTTTCTCCGACTGAGCATTCAACAGGACAATCTCTCCTCGCTGATTAACGACCACCATTCCGTCCGGCGCCGCCTCCAGAAGTCCCCGATATCTGCCTTCCATCTGGGCCAGGTGCGTCTCCGCGTCCTTGCGTACGGTGATATCGCGAATGGCTGCGGTCACCAGGATGCCCTCGGCGCTATCGAGCGGGCTCAGCATGATCTCGATGGGAAACTCGCTTCCATCCTTGCGC
>PLKY01000435.1:0-1748 GCA_003140785.1 Acidobacteriaceae bacterium
GGCAGAGCCTGAGCAGCGGACGAATGCTCTCGCTGACCTCTTCGTTGGTCGACATCAGCTCGTCTATGCCAAGCCGCCCTTCGGCGGTCCCGAACATGTGTTGCGCTATCTCGGCCGCTACACCCATCGCATCGCCATTTCCAACCATCGCCTGCTCGGCTTCGATGGTGAACGGGTCACCTTCCGATGGAAGGATTATGCTCACGGCGGAAAGAAGCGCATCATGACGCTCGACGCTACGGAGTTCCTGCGCCGCTTCTTCCTCCATGTGCTGCCAAAGGGCTTCGTCCGCATCCGCCACTTCGGACTGCTCTCCAACCGCTTCCGCAAACAGTGCCTGCCCCTGGCACGAAGACTGCTCGCTCCCGATGGTCGCGAGACGCTTCCAAAGCCTTCACCGAAAGCTCCAACCGAATGCGCTCCACTCTGGCGCTGTCCCAAATGCGGCGGACCCATGTGCGTGGCGCGAACACTCTTGGCCGCCGAGTTATCCCTGATCAGAGATCCCGATTCGTCATGAGACTCGGCTCAAATACGGACCAGCGACTTGCTTCCCGCACGCCTGCGCATGCGTGTGTTAACCGCTCGACGCGCGGCCCTTTTATCACTCTGCTCTATCCATATCCAGCCCTCGACAAGCGACGACTTGCGTCTATACAGACCTGCTGCCACCACCATCGGCTCCGATTCATCCCCATGGAGCTCTTCACCCCATCCCCAAACAGTATTCAAAATCCATAATCCCTCGCACTCACCGCGTCCGCTAAAAACGCCTGCGCCTTCCTTCTCGTGCGTTAATCGAAAACGCCTCGCAGGAGTCACGCAACTTTCTGCAGCAGCTCGGTCGAGGCGTTTCCGATCTAACCTAGCTACGATCCGCTCGGAACCGCAAAGCAATGCCAAGGTTCTCTTCTGAGGCCATGGAACCTCGGTAAGTCGCTCTGCGTAGGTGAATTCGGGGGTTAACCGTGGAAGTTCATTCGAGAGCTTCAGAAAGCAATGGAAGGGCTTGGTCAAAAGAGGGGCTATATCCAGCATGGGTCAACGCCATCGCACTGCTCATATGGCTACTGGCTGGTGCTGTGGCTTTCCTCCCTTTTGCTTTTGACACGTCACCGTGGGATGCTCTGACGTTGCGCGTTCCGGGAAATCAAGGTAATTGGTGGCACTCTCTTGCCGCTGCTCCCTTCTTTCTAGCCTTTCCGACGATATGGATCCATCTGCGCGGGTTCTTTTCATCGCAGCTATCGACGGCGATAGGACGACGACTGATCTGGAGCGCCGCCGGTTTATCGATCTCAGGAACACTAGCCGTGGAGTCCCCATTCTTGTTGCATCTTGCCGGAACCAGCGACTGGCAGCGCCTCGCGGTCTTGAGTCTCGGCTTTGGCATAGTAATCGCCAGTGCCGTTATTCTGTTCCTACGCCGCCATCACATTTCTCCAACTCGGGCGTGCCTCGCAGGTCTCATCGCCGCTTATCTCGCCAACGCGGCATTGTGCCTCGTCGTTTACAGCGAAACAACAGGAAGCATCGGGTCGAGATCAGGCTGGCTGGTGTCGATGGTTATCGTCTGGCCAATTCTTTTCGAGCTTGTTTGGCTCTTCATCCAGACTTTCCGAACACAAGAATCGCATTGATCGTCGCGCCGGGTGACATCTCTTGATACCGCATGAAGGAAGGAAGTCATTTTTCAAAGAATCACAAAGTTGTCGGTTCCGGCCGAATCACCGCTAGCCTACATCGGA
>PLKY01000435.1:1785-6403 GCA_003140785.1 Acidobacteriaceae bacterium
GCGGCTTCGTTCTCACCGCCAATCCGGAATGTAATCCCGAAATGGGGTTGTTTCCTGTTTGGCCAGCGGCTTCATCGTCCATCAATCTTGATATCGAAAAGCTCTTCGGTCCGAAGAACGATCTGTTCTCGCGCTCCAGGCGATCGCGCAGGCTTGGCAGCATACCTCATCGCCGAACTGAAAAGGACGACCAGAATCGTCAACGGCATTCATATTACATGTAGATTTCGTCTATGCTTCGCTATGGGGCCTGCTTGCCATGCGGCGGCAGAGCTAATCTATCTTCGTTTTGTCGAAAGTGAACTCGCAGGTGCGAACGGTGATCCATTTGCCGGTGCCATGCTTCGCATCGAACTGCGCCGAGACGGTGTGTTTGTAAGGTGTCCCTTTCTGCGCGTGATTGATGGCGTATTCCGAAAGATTGGTGATTCCTTCTGCGATCAGGGAAGCTGAACCGTCATCATTGATCGGACCTCCAAGGCGCATCCAGCCCGGCTGGCCTTCCGTGCCACGTTTGCCGAGCAGCACGCCATCCTTGATCTGCACGTCGAATTCAAACGAAAAGGCCTTGGCTCCGTCGGGCGATGTCGGGCAGCTTAATGTTGCGTCCCATGCGCCGTTGAAGCGCGCGACATCGCCAGCGTAAACCGTTGATGGCAGGAAGACCAGGAGTGCGACCATCTTCATTCTCATAACGCAGCGATGATAAACCACTCCGCTCGCCTTAAGATCAAGCCCTGAAAATCGACAGCGATCCGTTCGCCGAGCGAAGCGGATCGTGAGATTTTCACCCTCCGAGCATTCTGGCTGGCGTCATCGCCGTCATGCTCTTCTCAATCCTGATTCAGGTGACAAGCTAGAGCCAAGCGCATGCGACAGCGCTTTCCGACCGAGAAGGAAGCGGATTACGACTTGTCGTAAAGGGGCCCGATGTGCCATTGGGAAGTCCATAAGAAGGATAAATAGCGCGGGGATCGTCTATGCCTCGAAAGAAGCAGATCGATTAGCGTAGGCCCGCGGTACACTAACCGCAGATCCACGCTTATGCCCCTACTTCTCGTTCTCGAGGACGCTCTCGCCGAGCTTCGCACAGTTGCGGCTTCGGCGCGCCGCGCTGGGTTTGACGAATTCGAAATCAGCGAGCGTGTGATTGAGGCGCGCATGTATCTTGAACAGGCAATGGCCGGGAAAGTTCCAATGCCCGAAGCCTTGTTCATCGACCTGGATCGAGGTCTCGACGCTGGTTGCGAGCTTCTGAGGTTCCGGAATGCCCACACTATCCTCAAGGTGATTCCAGCTGTCATTTGGACCGTTCTGGGAACCCGCGAGCGCGAGAGGTGCAAGAGCTTCGGCACCCTGCGCTTCGTATCCAAAAACGATGATCCGAATGTCCTGATCGGAGAGTTCGGTAGCATCATCGCGCGTTCGCGCCAAGTGGCGGCAGATTGACCGCTGTTCGACGTTCCTTCGGAAAGCCGCGGGCGCCATTCAGCTAAACTCAAGTCAGAAGAGTACAAGTGCTTCCGCTTCGGTCGGCCATTTCATGCCTGTCACAAATGCGATAGCGCGTTATTGGATTCTCAATCTCGCAATTGAATTTCCAAGAAAGCTTTCGAACTTCGTGCCCTTCGTCGAAGAGGAGCACCTGAATGTGCGCAAGATTCCAGGTGTCGCACCGACAGACTATGCCGCGATGTTTCTCGAACTGTTCGATTCGGGATCCATCCGATTGCGATCCCCATCGAACGATGAGGAAGGCGAGATTGCTGTCAGTCGCTCCGAGTTGGAATCAGTCTTGGGGGCCCGTTTGCTGCTGCCGTCGGTGACAAGCAAGATCGTCATGGGGCCGGGGCGTGTTCGTCATTCGCCCATTAATACTGATGGAAGCCCCGATTTCGGGTGGGAATTGACCCAAGCGGGTGGCGAGGAGTGGGAAGCACTCGCTCAACTGAATTGGGAACGCTTTATCAACTTCTGCACTGATGCTCGATCCGGCGATGCTTGGTCCAGCAATCTTGATTCTCTTATGACCGAGCTTGGATGGTGCCGAGAACTCCATTGCGTCGAGATCGACCGAAAGACGCTTTCTCTCGAAGTGCTGCATGACTATTCGATTACCTACTGGAAGGTTCTTCCAGTCGTCTATCACGCCACATTTCGAAGTAAATGGGCTGAGTACTGGTGGCTAGGGAAAGGGACCGTGGCCCCGAAATGGTTCCGCGATTGGTGGCTCTCACGATCACATTGGTACAAGGAACCGTGGGCGCTTCCGAGCTGGCCAGCCGAATAGATCCATTGAGAAACGCCATCCGGGGTGAATAACCGCCAATCCCTTCCCTAACACGTTTTTAGGGTCGTGTACGGTTGGGCCACCTCTATGTAAGTCAAAGTCAAGAGAAAAGCACAGAATTCCTGGGCGCGCTCCGGAGGGCGCGCAATGGGTCTGATCAGATTCTGCCGTTACGCAACAGTGCCTCTCGGCCGATGGTTCCTGCATCAAGCAGAACCACACATCCATTTGCTGTCTAAGACTCCGAAGAGTCCGCACAGAAGATTGAGTTTGTGTTCTCTGCCAGTCCCGAAACAATTCGTGGTGAGCCTCCGGAGTGTGAACTCCTTCGCACAGTGGCCTAATTGCGGGACCTGGCAGTCTGCGCATCGTAAGAATATCCTGATGTTTTTTCATTCATGGGCAGGCTTTTAGGCCGCCACGGTGCCGCCGAACTTCTCAGCAGGCACAAAATCCTGTTTCTTGCGTTCTACGGCGAGCAGATAGGCAACGATCTTCCTTGCTACGGCCAGGGTGGCCCGATTGCGATTGCCTCGCTCGATCTCCTTTTCGTAGATCAGCGCCAGTTCGTGGTTCTGTCTCGGCGCAAGCTTGGCGGCTTCTACCAGCACGTGCTGAATGTGTTTGTTGCGCTGCTTGGAAATGGGCATGCGCGCCACCTTGTCGGCTGAACTTCTCTCCGCCCCGCAAAGGCCGCAATAACTGATGGCCTGCTTGATCGACCGGAAACGTGAGACATCGCCGATCTCCAGAGCCCAGGTCAGCGCCGTGATCGGACCGACTCCCGGGACAGTTCTCAGCCGTTTCAGTCTCTCCGTCAACAAAGGGTCTCTCTCCAGAGAACTGACCAGGGCGTATTCCAGCTTCTGCGCGCGAACGATGTGTTCCCGGCTCAACTTCAACAACGGCCGGATGCTCTGATCGATCTCTTCGTTGCTGGACATCAACTCCGCAAAATAGCCCACCTTGTGTAGCCGCTGTTTGGTATGAGTCACTCCTTTTTCCAGCAGCAGCCCCGATACGCGGTTCTTCATCTGTACCATCTGCTTGACCAGCAGACCCCGGTAGCGAAGCGTCCGTCGCCGATCGCGGATCTCAGTCGAAGTCATGTAGCACTCCGGAAGAAAATCACAACGAAGACAGTCGGCGATCTTGCTGCCATCGATCTTGTCGTTCTTGCGCTTCGCTGCGGCAATCGCCCGCAGCATCAGCGGATGGGTGTCTTTCACCTTTTCGGCGTGCGGAAGCAGGTGATCATAGATCCAGCCGGTGAAGATCGTCGCTTCCATCGCGATCATCCGGGGTTGGGGAAGGGTCTTGACCCAGGCATCAAGTTCGCGTCGCGTCGATCCGATCTTGCCTTCCTGATGGATCTTGCCCGCAGCGTCCTTCACGCAATAGCTGATCGTGCGCTTGTGAACATCAAGTCCGATGTAATACATATTGTCTCGAGGAGCCTCCTTGGGTAGTTCTCTGAATCAGCCTCACAGCTGAGTTCAGCCTTTGCAACACCCTTGTGCTCCTCCTCGACTTATCATTCAAACAATCCGCCCGGAGGCGGTTTTGCCCAGAAACTACAATGTTTGACTATGAAGCATTACCGTTCATCCATCCCGAAAGCAGCGACGGAGCGCGTTCTTGCTACTCACCAAAATGGACCTCAGAAATACAAGACAGAGTATCTCCTGAATGGAGAAATCGTCGGGGTGCGACAATTCGACCAGAACGGCCAACTCGAACTTGAACGCCCCATGAAGAATGGCGTTACTCACGGAACGCTGTATGACATTGACGACGGCGTCGTAACTTTCGCCGAGCCTTACCGCAACGGCCTAGCCCACGGGACGGCAAAGCAGTGGTCTTACGATGGCGAACTCATTGGCACCTACACAATGAACCATGGAACGGGCCTTGATTTGTGGCGCTGCAAGAAGACTTGGGGCAACAAACGGGTTTTCCTGGCAGAGGCGCGGCACATCAAAGAAGGAAAATGGCACGGCTTTGAATGTTGGCTCAATGAGGATCAGAAGAGCGTTCACGACGAACACCACTTCTGGGAGAATCTGCAGCACGGTGTGCAAAGAAGCTGGAACAGCGAAGGCCGTTTGAGACGCGGTTATCCCCGGTACTGGGTGAACAACAAGCAGGTCAGCAAGAGAGAATATTTACGCGCACGCACCAACGACCCCAACCTGCCGCCGTTTCGCGAGTCTGACAATCGGCCCCGGAGAAAGTTCCCTCCTGAAGTGTTGGACGCCATGAATTTGGCCAGCTAAGCAACGTCCAATTTTGTCGTTCCGGTCGGATCACCGTTAGCCAACATCGGAG
>PLKY01000127.1 GCA_003140785.1 Acidobacteriaceae bacterium
CGCCGATGGGGTCGTACGTGAGAACGATGAACCCGTTCTGCGCGAAGAGCGCTGCCATACCGGCGTCGCTGGTTTTGCCGGTGAAGTAATGACCGGGCGTTATGAGGAGGGCGGGATGCTTCTCACCGGAGGTTGGTTCGGAAGCTGGTCCGCGGGTCGAGTCTTTGGGCAAATAGAGCAACGCCGTGACTGGGAAATTCGGCTGGCTATCGAAGATCACTTTTCGNNATCAGAAAGCCGTTGCCCTCGGTCTCGCCGAGGATTCGTGCGTTCAGCGGGGTGCGGGAGGGGAATTCGCCGATAAGCGCTCGCAATTCATTTCGGACCGCGGCTTGCCGTGCTTCGGATTCCGCTCGGATGCGGATTCGAGCCAGCGTGGTTGCGCGCTTTGCGGTATAGGTTGCGGCGATCTCATCCAAGTAGGTGTTGACGCGCGCTCGGCCCCTGTTGGCGGGGTTGTCAGGATCGTGCTGAGACGATGAAGACATCTTCGTCGGCGGACCCGAAGCCGGTTTCTGAGCAACGGATGTGCCCGGCCGCAAGACGTCAGTCGTCCACAGGCAAAGTGCAATTATTGCTGCTTTGAGCATACCCAAGCTTTGATACGCCTGAACAGAGTTGTGGTCAACCGCTGGGAATGGAGCCGAAGATGGGGTGCCAAGACGAAATGCAAAGGTCGGACCACTCGAAGGGCAGGCCCGACGCAATTTAACCCTCGATCCTTTCGATTCCCGATGGATTCCGTCAATTTGGCCTTGACAAACGCTTAGAGCACCTGCAAATATTTTTCGGGAATCGGAGAGGTCGGACCACTCCGAACTCAGATTCTCCCGGAATGAAAAAATCGACACACTTTTTGGAGGCTTCAATGACCTACATGCGCACCATGGCACATGGAGTGGTCGTACGCCTCGCGGTCGTTTTTGGCTGCGCGGCTCTACTTGTGTTTCCCACACCGAGCAGCTCGCAAATTGCCGGAACGGGAAATATTCAGGGCACCGTCACAGACACGACAGGCGCAGTGGTTCCCCAAGCCTCCGTCACCTTGATAGACGAGTCCACTGGTGTGGCCCGAAAAACCACCAGCGACAACGCCGGCGTCTATCTATTTCCAGGCGTTCCGATCAGCAAATTTGATCTCACTGTGACCGCGCCGGGCTTTAAGACCTACGAGCAAAAGGGCATCGTACTAGAAGTCGGCAGCAGCATCGCCATCAATGCGACCATGTCGGTCGGCACTGCGGAGATGAAGGTGGAGGTCCAGTCCGAGGGGCTTCAGTTGCAGACCGAGGACGCGACCTTCAAACAAACGATCGATCAGGAAGCAGTGACGGAGATGCCGCTGAACGGACGCCAGATGACCCAGCTGATCACTCTTTCGGGCGGCTCCAATATCGCTCCCGCNNTTCACCGGCAGCAAGTACTCTTATCAGACGATTTCGGTTTCGATCGCGGGTGGCGGCGGGAACACGACACTTTGGCGTCTGGATGGCGGCGACAATCAGGACTACATGGGCAACGGCAACCTGCCCTATCCGTTTCCCGATGCCGTAAGTGAATTCAGCGTTGAGTCGACCGATCTGGGCGCGCAGGACGGCGGCCACGTAGGCGGCATGGTCAACGTCGTCACCAAGTCGGGAACCGACAGGTACCACGGCGAGGCATTCGAGTTCATCCGCAACAACTATATCGATGCCACCAATTTCTTCTCATCGACACCCGACACGCTGCACCAGAATCAGTACGGCGGCACCTTCGGCGGTCCCATTTTGCGCAACAAGTTGTTTGCTTTCGCAGCCTATCAGCGGTGGCAGGCCGATCAGTCGCAGTCCAACACGCAGGCCACGGTGCCCACAGCACAGGACCTGACTGGCAATTGGTCGGCTACAGATGGCACTCCAGGAATCTCGGGCAGCAACGCGTGCAACTCGACCCATGCGCCCATTCAGCTTGTCGACCCTCTCACCGGCACGAAATTGGCGGGAAATCAGTATGCGACCGCGCCCACCTATAACGCCTCCGCGCTGGCGCTGCAGGCATACCTGCCCGCGATCAATCCGGCCCTGGACCCGAATAACTGCGGGTTTGTCTTCTACGCCATTCCGTACAAGGTGACCGACAACCAGTTCGTCACCCGGGTCGACTACACCGTCAGCCCCAAACAGAACATCTATGGCCGCTACTTCGTCGATGGGTATCAGTTCCCGGCATACTTTGATAAGAACAATATTCTGATCACCACCCAATCAGGCAATATTCAACGGGTCCAGACATTCACACTCGGCGACGCCTATACATTCAGCCCCAAGTTCGTGAACGCGGCTCACATCTCCATCCTGCGCCGGGTAAACGATCGCGGCTACGCGCCGAATGACATCAACGCCGCCACACTGGGCGTCGATGTCTATCAGTCCGTCCCCAACGGACTGCAGATGTCCGAAGGCAAATTCACCATCGGCGGCGGCACCAACTCTGTCGCGCACTTCAACGACAATACCGCCTCCATCGACGACGACGTGACGTGGATAAAGGGCAAACACCAGATTGCGTTCGGCGGCGAATGGGTACAGAACCAGCTCAATATCGGTAATGCCTACGAGGGCAACGGCATTTTCACGTTCAACGGCGAGTACAGTGGCAGCGGCCCCAAGGGCGGCAACACCATCGGCGATCAGAATCTCGATTTTCTGATGGGGACGCTGGGATCATCGAGTCCGTTCCAGCAGAGCAAGCAGCAGCAGAACGCACTACGCGGGCCGATTCCCAGCCTCTACGTGCAGGACACTTATCACGCCACCCCAGGTTTGACGCTCGTTGGCGGGCTGCGCTATGGGCCCAATGTCATGCCGCACGATTACTTCAATCGCGGCGTTGTGTTTAACCAGGCCGACTTCGTGGCCAACAAAACCAGTTCGGTTTATCCGAACGCGCCCGCGGGCACCCTTTACTACGGCGACCCCGGCGTGACCCGCCAATTCACCAACAACTCCTGGGGACAGTTCTCGCCTAATGTCGGAATCTCGTTTGATCCCGTCGGTAACGGCAAAACTGTGCTTCGCGCAGGCGGCGCTCTCATGTTCGATAACCCCGCCTTCTTTACCAGCCAGCGCAACCAGCAGAACCCGCCGTTTGCCACGGCTGTGACCAACACGCAGACGTCTTCATCGGGTCCGGTCCTGTTGAGCGCTCCGTGGTCCCAAGGCGCCATCACGTCCAGTCCATTCCCTCAGCCCGCGGTTCCATCGCCCTCACAGGCGCTGTTCTTCGCGCAGTCGCAATTCATTGTGATGCCGCAGCAATTCAAGCCGGCATACACGATTCAATGGACCCTCAGCGTCCAGCGGGAATTGAGCCGCGGCTGGCAGGCCACGATCGATTACATCGGCAACACCACGCGGCACGATCCGGTTGGCTACCCATTCGACCCGGCCGTGTTTATCCCCGGCGTGTGGGGTCCTGGTGGAACGGGTTGCGCGGGTATCGTGACCACGGGACCGGCAGCCGTCAAACCCGGAGCGGCCAACGGCAACTGCTCCACAACTGGGAACGAGACCTCTCGTTTCTTGCTCACCCAGGAGAATCCGGCGGGTACGAACTCGGCTGGAAAAGCCACCGGCGGAAACCAATATGAGGGCAGCGGCAGTGGCTCGGTCATCATCGACGACGAGGCCACCTCAAACTACCACGGCCTGATCGCCTCGATTCAGCACCGCATGTCGAATACCTTCAGCCTGCTGGGCAACTGGACCTGGTCGAAGTGTCTGAATATTGAGGATGCCCAGGGCGATCTGGCCAGCACAACCGTAGAAAATCCCAACAACCTGGCCATGGACTACGGCCCCTGCGGCTCGGATTACCGGCATATCGAAAATGTGGTTCTTGTCGCCAAGAGCGGTTTCAACAACCAGTTGAACCGTGTCGAGAAACTCGTCGTCAATGACTGGGAGTTGGCTCCGCTCATCCACATTCAAAGCGGCCAGCCCTTCACCGTCACCGCGGGCCAGGACAATTCGCTGACCGACGTGGGCAACGACCGTCCGAACCTCGTGCCCGGCGTGAATCCGTATGCCGAGGCAAAGTTCCGAAAGGCTGCGGGTGAAGCCAATCGTGAGTACTTGAATCCGGCGGCCTTCGCCCAGGTCACTGCGACCTGCACATCGACCACCACGGGAGGCTGCCCATACCTCGGCACCTACGGAAACATCAGCAAGAACTCGTTCCGTGGACCGGATGCGCTGCAGTTCGACGCGCAAATCTCGCGTATCTTCACGATCCACGAAAACTGGTCCACGACGTTCCGCCTGGAGGCGTTCAACGTGTTGAATCATCCTGACTTCAATCCTCCATCCGGCGCAACAACCGGCTCGCTTGCCGCAAGTAGCGGAAGCGCCGCGGCTCTTACGTCATCGACATTTGGCCAAGTCTCGTCAACATTCAATCAGGCTCGCGTCTTCCAGGGCAGTGTGAAGCTGAACTTCTAGAAGCCGCACGAAGGCAGTAAAGCCACGGCAGATGAAATGCCGAGTCCAGTGAAGCTGTGGCGATGGATCTACGCGAGACCTATGGGAAATTCGTTTCTGCCGAGAATTTCCGATAGGTCTCGCGGTTTTTGAGTAAGAACGAAGACCTCCGCGATCGAACGCATCGTGATCGCATCCATTGTGCGATGGGTGCGTATTTGCGCGTTTGGAGGTAAAAAGGATGGCAGAAGGAGAACCATGGGATTCCCGGAGAGTACTCGCAGAGAATTTGTGAAGACGGGCAGCGCGGCCTTGGCTGCCACCGCAGTTTCGTGGAATGCCAGGAGCTATGCGGATATCCTGGGCGCCAACGACCGTGTGCGCGTGGGCGTGGTTGGCTGCGGCGACCGCATGAAGGGCGCGTTAATTCCGGCCTTTCTGCAACACTCGAAGGAGATGAACTTCGAGTTTGTCGCTGTGTCAGATATTTGGAATCGCCGCCGCGAAGAGGGTGCCGCGTACATTGAGAAGCTCGGCGGGGGCAAGATCGATGCGGTACGCAACAACGACGAGTTATATGCACGCAAGGATGTGGACGCCGTGCTTGTGGCCACGGCCGATTTCCAACATGCACTGCATGGCGTAGGGGCCGTCGAAGCTGGACGCGACGCATATGTCGAGAAACCGACGGCACACACGATGGACGATGCGCGCAAATTTCTGGCCGCGGTGAAGAAGACGGGCAAGATTGTCCAGGTGGGAACGCAGCGCCGCAGCACGCCCAGCTATCAGAAGGCCGCCGAGTACATCAAGTCCGGTCAGTTCGGCGATATCGTGATGGTGGAGATGACGTGGAATGTTAATCAGCCGGGGCGCTGGCGCCGACCTGATGTCGTACCGCTGCTGAAAGAAGAGGACACAGACTGGAAACGCTACCTTCTCAATCGTCCGCATGTCCCGTTCGACGCGCGCAAATATCTTGAGTTTCGCCTGTTCTGGCCGTACTCCTCGGGCATTCCCGATCAATGGCTTGTGCACCAGATCGACACGGTGCATTGGTTCACAGGGCTGCCGCATCCGCGTAGCGTGGTTGCGAATGGCGGAATTTATTTGTGGAAGGACGGCCGCCAGAACTGGGACACGATGACGGCGGTGTTCGACTACGGCCCGCTCGATGATCCCACAAAAGGCTTTCAAGTCCAGTACACTTCGCGCTTCACCAACTCCGCGGGGGGCGTCAAGGAACTCTATTACTCGAACGGCGGCATGATCGACATGGACAAGCAGACGGTGACTTCCACGGGCGGGCTGAGCGCGCGCTTTGCGGCGGAGATGGGCATGAAGCCGAATCTGCTTTCCAGCTTCTCGTTTGTTGAGCATGCCGAGGCGGCTTCAACGGCGGCCGATACCGGAGCCGATCCGCAGACCTCTGCCAACATGCGCAACTGGATGGAGAGCGTGCGCTCGCGCAAGACGCCCAATGCGCCCATCGAGGCGGGCTACAGCCATTCCATCGCGCTCTGCATGAATGTGGCCGCGATTCAGACCGGCCAGAAGGTGACGTTCGACGATAAGACGCAGCAGGTGATGGTGGGTGGCAAGGTTTATGCGTAGCATTGCTGTGCCTGGAGTTTTTGCCGCGGCCATGCTTTCTATTTCAGCTTCGATCGTTGCAGCAGCCGCACCGGGTGTGCAGGTGATCGCCAATGAAGCGCAGCGCCGCGTCGACATCACGATCGACGGCCAGCCCTTCACTTCGTACCTGTGGCCGACCACGCTGAAGAAGCCGGTGCTCTACCCGCTGATCACCGATGAAGGGATCACGGTGACGCGCGGCTACCCGCTTGAACCGCGGCCCAATGAGCGTGTCGACCATCCGCATCACGCGGGCTTGTGGTTCAACTACGGCAATGTGAACGGGTTCGATTTCTGGAATAATTCCGATGCTATCAAGCCGGAAGATCGCGCCAAGATGGGCACGATTCTTCAGTCGAAGATCGTATCCACCAAGAGCGGACGCGATCGCGGAGAGCTAGTTGTCGAATCGGTGTGGGTGACCGGGGCAGGGCAACAGTTGCTGGATCAGACCACTCGCTACATTTTTCTGCGCCGCAAAAATGCCCGCGTGATCGACCAAGTGATTACGTTGAAAGCTCTCGATCGGGCGGTTTTTAACGACGACAAGGAAGGCGTGCTGGGCATGCGCGTGGCGCACTGGCTCGAATCGCCTGACGAAAAGGGCGGTGTCTTTTTGGATGCGAATGGACGCCCGACCAAAGTGGACTCGACCGACACGAGCGGGGCGACCGGAGTTTATTTGACCAGCGAGGGCGTGAAGGGCGGCGCTGTCTGGAGCACTCGCGGCAAGTGGTGCGCGTTAACCGGTCATACAGGCGATCACACGGTGACGGTCGCAATTCTCGATCACCCGAAGAATCCCGGCTATCCAACCTATTGGCATGCGCGTGGCTATGGGCTGTTTGCGGCGAATCCGCTGGGCCGCAGCATCTTCGATCCCAAACAGCCGGCATTCAACTTCACGATGGAGAAAGATCAGGCTGTCACGTTTCGCTATCGGGTGATTTTGCTTTCGGGTGAAGCGGCTCCCGAGAAATGGAATCGCGAGGCAGAACAGTTTGCCGCAGAGTACCGATAACAAGGTCAGAACGAAGCCGCAGGCG
>PLKY01000137.1 GCA_003140785.1 Acidobacteriaceae bacterium
TCAACTACGCCGAGAAGGCCGAATACTGGGCTCTGGTCTGGGGCACCGCCCTCATGGGCCTTACCGGCATTATGCTCTGGGCCAAGGTCTGGGTAGGCGACCTGTTCGCGCGCTGGTGGGTCGATGTCGCCACCGCGATCCACTACTACGAAGCCATCCTCGCTACGCTCGCCATTGTGGTGTGGCACTTCTACCAGGTCTTCTTCGACCCCGATGTCTATCCGATGAACGGCGCCTGGTGGGACGGCAAGATGCCCGTCGAGCTCTACAAGCACGAGCATGCGCTCGATGTCGAGTCATTGCACCAGGATCCATCAGAAAAACCGGCATCGAATTCGGCGAACAACTAGAGCGTCGCCCGGTCGTCCATCGCACTCGGTCCATTATCTACAGTGTCATCCTGAGAACCCGCACGTCTGGGCCCCTGTGAACGACGAAGTCGTTCATAGGGTAAGCGGGGCGAAGGATCTGCTTCTCGTGTGCTTTGAGGCTGCATGATTACCTCAAAGGAGAGAGCGCTACGAATTGCCCGTTGGAAGCTGTAGTTCACACGCGCCAGTCGTCCACCCGCGCCTCTCCAGAATCTTGCCGTCTTCTCAAATCCAATGTGGCCCGCCGAACGTTCACAGCTTAGTCCCGCATCCGTCAGCAAATGGTTTAACCTGACCGAGCCGACAGACACTGGCGGTGATTCGGTTTACCATTCCCCATCCAGACTTTGCAATGGAGTCCAGACCATTTTGCCGACAACCGCACAACTCGCCGATCAAGAGCAACTGGTCGCGGTCCTGCGCGAGTATCGAACAGAGACGGGCCGCTCGTTGCTTGAGGTCGTCGATCAGTCTCCGGT
The DNA here is from genome assembly GCA_003140785.1 of Acidobacteriaceae bacterium. Classification (GTDB taxonomy): domain Bacteria; phylum Acidobacteriota; class Terriglobia; order Terriglobales; family Acidobacteriaceae; genus Telmatobacter. The sequence continues at coordinate 851 of PLKY01000137.1, forward strand.
TCTGCTGATCTTCCTTCGCCACTTCGGATGTGCTTTTTGCCGGCAGGCGCTCGATCAGGTGGCCCAAATCCGGACTCAGATTGCGGCAAGAGGCGCACAACCCGTCTTCGTTCATCTCGGCTCGCCCGAGCGCGCCAAGCCCTACTTCGACTACTACCAGCTCTCAACCGTCGAGCGCGTCAGCAATCCCGATGCCTCCCTCTACCAGCACCCGGTCTTTGCTTTGTCGCGCATGAACCCTTATCTGAATCTTCTACGTCTGAAGGTCTGGAAAGGCTGGCTTTCTGGCGCGTTGCGCAAATATGGAATCGGTCGCATTCAGGAAGACGGACACCAAATGCCGGGCGTGTTCTTCCTGAAAGAGCGCAGAATCGTACGGGGCTTCCGCTACCAGACCATCGCCGACGAGCCGGACTACCTCAAACTCATCGATCCGGCCGGATAAAAGCAGCTGCGAGAATGCAGATCTTGGGCGATACGGCAGGCAAACGATCCTTTTGAGTGATCGCTGACGAAGGTGATTGCAGCTGCGTTCTGCTCTCCGGTACGCGAAATCAATCGCCCACCTGCGACGCCTCGGCAAGCCACGCGAAGCTATTGCCTGGACGGCTAGTCCTCACACCCGCCAATCGTCCGCCCGCCAGCTCTTGATCCGCTCCTTGATTTGCTTCCGGTTTAGATCATGCTCGAGGGCCTGCTTGGCCAGCTCCACCACCTCATCGTCGCCGGCAAACCGCAGCCCGATTAACTGATCCTCGCTCAGCCGATAAATCTGCGCGTGCCACTCCTCCGGTGCCAGCGCCTGCAGCCGCAGCCGTTCCTCCAGCCGGATCACCCGGTCCTGCACCTTCAATGGATACTGCCGGACCTTGAAGATCGGTATGATCACGAAGATCGAAAGCACCAGATACCAAGTCGAAACCCAGTCGGTATGCCGAACCTCGCTGATGACAGCGAATACCAAGTTCGCCAGGTACAGGCCAAATGTGACGATGTGGAACATCGGATCGAATCTGCCGTGATTGCTGGCACTCTGCGGGGCTTTACTCATGCGCGGACGTCAATTCCTTCAGGCCGGAATGGGCTGAGGACGCCGGCGTCTCCGCAAAGCCGTTCACAGCGGCGCGTGTGGCCTGGATAGTAGCGCTCTCCGGATTCTGCTCGCGCCCGCCGGACGCTGTCAATGCCGCCAAATCGTTCGGCCCTACAATCTCCGGGTGTTTCGGAATCAGGTGGTATCGCCCGCGCACCAGGTAATCCACAAACAACCCGCCAGCCAGATACGGATTGAACACGGCAATCGGAATCGCATATCCCGACGTGATCAACGATTCCGAGATGCTCTTATTTGCTCTGCTCAGATGCCGATACCCAGGAATCTGCGGAATCTCATACACCTTCACATCGGTGTCAGGATGTCTCTGCCCGTACCGCACAAGCTTATAGGTAATTTGCTTCGGCGTAGTCATGCCTGCGTCGGGAAAGATGCTGCGCTTGAAAGTCCCAGGGATATATTCATTCAGCACCGCCCGCGCGAAGTCCGAGCAATTCCTGAACAGCAGTTGAAAGTGCGAGCGGTTTTGCGCATCGTTCATCTGCGAAATGAACGCGTCGTCCTGCTCCTCGGTGGTGTCGAAGCGGAACGCATAGATCCTGCGCTCGTAGGCTACCCCTACCAGTTCGGTCCAACCCCCGCGCAACAAATTCCCAGCAGGCACATCGTCGCCCAGGCTCAGCAGATGTTGTTCGTGATATCGGTTGCGCAGCCGATTCACCGTCTGGCAGTCCACATGCGCAGGAACTGCTTCCGGAGTGTCCACCGAATAGAGGTAGGGAACCAACGGAATTGCTACCCAATCGTAGCCATTGATTCCCTCGTACCGCGAAACCACGGCGCCAATCTCGCCCGGCTGGCAGCGACGCAGCGTCAACAGCGACTCCGCGCAAATGCGCTCGAAATAAATTGCGGTGTGTCCTGTAGGGTTGACAGTGCCGAAGAAACCATAAGGCTCTTCCATCAGCAAGGCAGCTTGAGCATGGCAGCGCGGACCTTCGAACGACAAAAGCGCTGAGGCCATGAGAGCGAACGCAGCTGTGCGTAGGGTTCGCATAGGGCATTGGTCTCCTGGTCGGATTGTCGATCTTCTTTAAGGATGCCGAAATCCGATTCAACCCTCGCATCGTGTACCGGATAACGGTGCATCGCATGGTTACATCGGGACTCTTGTTCGAGACCACGCGCATCCAACCAACCACGTGCCCCAAACATCGCGTATTGGACATCGGCAACCGCTCACTGCAATCTCTTTTTTCGACCCCATTCGCTGCGAAATGTTTTCCTAACCAAATAAGTTCGCGTCGCAGCCCTCTACTGACGCGTCCGTGTCTGCTCTGATAACGTTCTCTTTCCGGCAACTTCCTGGTGCAACTGTGATCGGAAGCCATCGGAGAATCCGCCTTCGCGAGGCCCCAAGTGAAGCTCCGCCTGCTCGTCCCGCTTTTTCTTTCTACTTGGATGCAAACTTCAACATTGTTCGCGCAAATTTCTCTACCTAAAGTTCTTGGCTCGCACATGGTGGTCCAGCGCGACCTTCCCGTGCACGTCTGGGGCAAGGCCGCCCCAAACGAAGAAGTCACCGTGAGCTTCCGCGGCGAGTCGCGCACCACCCGCGCCGGCCGCCTCGGCCAGTGGAGCCTCTATCTCGCCCCAGGTTCCGCAGGAGGACCATTTCGGTTAATAGTTCAGGAACTAGCCGCGGGCCCCGGCGCAACCACATCCAGTGTGCAGCCCATCGTTCTCGACGACGTTTTTGTCGGCGACGTCTGGCTGGCCTCCGGCCAGTCCAACATGGAATTTCCCATGAGCCGCGCCGCAAGGGCCTCGCAGGATTTGCCGCACGCAGCCAATCCGCGCATCCGCCTTCTCATGGTGAAAAAGCGCGCGTCGGACTACGCAGAGACCGACCTCGATACCGATGGATGGACCGTTTCCAGTCCTGAATCAGCGAAAGACTTCTCTGCCGTCGCCTGGTACTTCGCGCGCGACATCGAGCAGCGCGAGCACGTCCCCATCGGTGTCATCGACTCAACGTGGGGCGGCACCATCGCCGAGTCGTGGGTCCGTCTCACCGCTCTTGGAGAAGACGCCTCGCTCGCGCCACTCTTCATCTCGCGCGGCAAGATGACCGACCACGGTGCCTTGGACGCATTCGAAGAAAAAGACGAACAGCGTCAGCGCGACGAAGCCAAAGCTGCAGGCAAGCCCATTCCGCAATTTCCATGGCATCCGCCGCTTGCCAGTTGGGGCCCTGGGCTTTTGTGGAACGGCATGATCGCGCCCCTCGCGCCGTTTCCCATCCGCGGCGTCCTCTGGTACCAAGGCGAGAGCAACAGCGCACTCGAGCGCGCCCCGCTCTACAACCACGTCTTCCGCACCCTCATTGAAGATTGGCGCCGCGAGTGGGCCATCGGCGATTTCCCGTTCCTCTACGTGCAGATTTCCAATTTCAAATCCACGCCAGCCGAAGACTGGGCCGCTCTCCGCGAGCAGCAGCGTCGCACACTCGAGATGCGCAACACTGCCATGGCAGTCACCATCGACATCGGCAACCCCGACGATGTACACCCCACGGACAAAGTCGACGTGGGCCTCCGTCTGGCCCGTGCAGCGCGAGCTGTTACCTATGGCGAGTCGGTCGAGTATGACGGTCCGGATTTTCGTCAGGCCACACCCGAAGGCGCATCCATCCGCGCCTGGTTCGATCATGCGAAAGGGCTCAACGCGAAAGGCGGCGACGTCACAGGTTTTGAAGTCGCCGGACCCGACGGCAAATTCTCTTCTGCCACCGCGAAAATCGAAGGCGAATCCATCGTAGCTTCCAGCCCGTCCGTGTCCGAGCCCATCCAGATTCGCTACGGCTGGGCCAATAGCCCGCAATGCAATTTGTTCAACGCCGAAGGACTGCCCGCCTCACCCTTCACGTCGGTGCACTAACACAACAGCTGAATGCTCAAAGCGGATCGGTTGAAACCTACTGCCGAAGCGGAACAATCACCGACGTCTCCTGCACCTCGATGAGTAACTGGTGGCCGTCTTAAAATGATCGCGGGAAAGCATGAAGACGCTCACCAATCCGAAGGACAAGGTCGAGATCGTAAGGCGTCTGCAATCGATCAAACCCACAAATCCCAGCCGCTGGGGCAAGATGTCCGCGCACCAGATGATCTGCCACCTAAGCGACGTCTTCCGATCTAGCATGGGCGAAAGGGAAGCAAGCCGCGCAAGCAACTGGATCCCGCGCCTGCCGATGCGTTGGACTGCATTGTGGCTGCCGTTTCCATGGCCGCATGGCTTCCCGGCACGCGCGGAATGGGATCAGACGAAAGGTGGCACCGCGCCTACACAATTCGAAGCAGACCTCGCCGAACTACACCGCCTCTTCGACCGCTTTACGCAGCAGCCCCGCGCCTTCGAGTGGTGCGAACACGCCATCTTTGGCCACATGAGCGACGCCGAGTGGCAGCGCCTCGGCTACCGTCACATGGACCACCATCTGCGCCAGTTCGGTGCATAGCGAGGCCAGTGAAGTTTATTGATTGCGCAGGGCAGTGCATTTGCGGCCGTCAGGCCGCTCCCGCCTGGACGGCTAGTCCCCTAGTTGTGCTTGCCCTTCCACTCCGAATAGGGCCCCTGAAAATCCTCAATCCCACCCTCGTGAAAATTCCACAGACGCGTCGCCACTTCGTCGATCAAGTCGTGATCGTGCGTCACCAGCAGCA
>PLKY01000220.1:0-126 GCA_003140785.1 Acidobacteriaceae bacterium
GTTGGCTGGTTCTTGGCGGCGTCGTGGTGCTCACAGCGTGGGGAATCATTTCGTTCCGTAACTTGCCCGTCGAAGCTTATCCAGACGTAGCGAACAACTATGTACAAATCATCACGCAATGGCCCG
>PLKY01000220.1:153-12571 GCA_003140785.1 Acidobacteriaceae bacterium
GGCGCAGGTCAGCTTGCCGCCGGGCGTATCGCCGCAGATGGGAACCGATTGGAGTCCGGTGGGTCAAATCTATTGGTACACCGTCGAGAGTACCAACCCTTCCTACGATGTGATGGAGAAGAAATCTCTCGAAGACTGGACACTTGAGAAGTCCTTCAAGAGCGTCCCGGGCGTCGTCGATGTCTCAAGCTTCGGCGGCCCGACCAAGGAATACCAGATCAGACTTGATCCCGGAAAGCTCGTCGCGTATGGACTCTCGATAAGTCAGGTCGAACAGCAAATCGCGAACAATAACACCAATGGGGGCGGTAGCTTTATAGAACAAGGAGCACAACAGGTCAATGTCCAATCTCTCGGCCTCTTCACGAGCGTGCAGGATATCGAAAACACGGTGATAAAGACAGCCAACGGCGCGGCCATCAAGGTCAAAGACATTGCAAACGTCGCGCAGGGCCCAAAGATCCGGCTCGGTCAGATTGGCAAAGCCACCCATCTTCCCGACGGCACCATCATTGACAATCCCGACACCGTGGAAGGCATTGTGCTCTTGCAGAAGGGAGACGATTCGGATCCGGTACTGCTGGGCATTCACGAAGAAGTAAAAAAGCTCAACACGAATATATTGCCCAAGGGCGTCAAAGTTGTCCCGTTTCTCGATCGCTCCGATCTCGTAAAATTCACCGTCGAAACAGTGGAACACAACCTAACCGCTGGCATGATCCTTGTCTCGATTATTCTGTTTCTCTTTCTCGGAAATATTCGCGGCGCAATCGTCGTCGCGCTAACGATTCCCTTCGCCTTACTATTCGCATCCATCTGCCTCGACCTTAGTCACATTCCCGCCAACCTTCTGTCGCTTGGCGCGCTCGATTTCGGCATGGTCGTCGACGGCTCTGTGGTTATGATCGAAAATATCGTTCGCCATCTCGCCGAACATGACGACACACGAACTCCATTTCAAAAGATTCGCGACGCCGCCCACGAGGTACAGCGCCCTGTCTTCTACGCCATCGGAATCATCATTACCGCTTATTTGCCCATCTTCACCTTGCAGGCTGTCGAAGGGCGTCTCTTCAAGCCGATGGCGTGGACGGTCGCGTTCGCGCTCCTCGGCGCTCTCACATTCTCCATGATCATTGCTCCGATGTTCGCCAGCATTCTGTTTCGTAACGGTGCGAAGGAATGGCAGAACCCAATCATGCGCTGGCTAATCCGCCACTATCGTGATGCGGTGCGGAAGGCCATCGAGAATCGCTACATCACTTTCGGAATTGCGGCTCTGCTCTTTGGCATTGCGCTCTATCTCACGATTGGCGGCCCCATTGGGTCGGAGTTTCTGCCGCACCTCGATGAGGGCTCCATTTGGGTGCGTGGAACATTGCCACCGAGCGAAGGTCCCACTGCAAGCATCGACTTCACCAACAGAGCTCGCCGAATCATGGCTTCCTTTCCTGAGGTTACGCAAGTCGTCAGCCAGACCGGGCGACCGGACGATGGAACCGACACTACCGGATTCTTCAATACGGAGTACTTTGTCGACCTGAAGCGCAAGGAAGATTGGCGGCCTGTCTTTCATCAGGATAAGGAGAAACTCATCGCCGCAATGGATAGAGAACTGGAGAAGTACCCGGGAGTCATCTGGAATTTCTCCCAACCTATTTCCGACAACATGGAAGAGGCCGTCTCCGGCGTAAAAGGCGAGCTTGCCGTTAAACTTTACGGCGACGATCTCCGCATGCTCGAACACAAAGCGGAAGAGGTGCAAGCCCAGATGGCTTCGGTAAAGGGGGTGGAAGACCTTGGCATCTTCCGCATCATCGGACAGCCCAATCTGAATTACACGGTGGACCGCGAAGCTGCTGCCCGATGGGGCATTAACGTCGCCGACATTCAGGACGCAGTGCAGACCGCGGTTGGCGCCAACGCACTCACACAGGTTCAGCAGGGCGAAGCAAGATACGACGTGACGCTACGCTATCAAAAACCCTATCGCGACACACGCGAGGCTATCGATGACATCCGCCTCCTCGCTCCATCCGGCGAGCGCGTCTCCCTGGCCCAACTTACAAAAGCGTCAACAGATGACGGCGCAGAAGAGATTTATCGAGAAGGCGGACAACGCTACATAGCGATCAAATACTCAGTGCGCGGACGCGACCTGGGATCGACAGTCGAAGAGGCCATCAGCAAGGTGAATCGAAATGTTCAATTGCCCGCGGGTTACCATCTGGAGTGGGCCGGCGAATACGAAAGCCAGAAGCGCGCCGACAAGCGGATGGCGATCGTCATTCCGATCACGATATTGGGTATTTTTCTCATCCTTTACACCATGTTCCGCTCCTTTAAATGGGCAATGCTAATTTTGGCGTCGGTCATCATGGCCTCTATCGGCGGCCCGTTTGCGCTATTCCTCACCCATACCAATTTCTCGGTTTCATCGGCAGTTGGCTTCCTTGCGCTCTTTGGAGTTTCAGTGCAGACGGGCGTTATTATGCTTGAATACATCAATCAGTTGCGTGCGCGCCGCAAGGGTATGGTGGAAGAACCGAACCAGGAGCACATTATCGAAGCGGCAATTGAAGGCGCAGTTTTGCGCCTGCGCCCAATCATGATGACTATGCTGGTTGCTACATTGGGCTTGCTTCCTGCAGCTCTTTCTCATGCCATTGGTTCCGACTCGCAGCGGCCTTTTGCCATCGTTATTGTCGGTGGGCTGCTGGCCAACCTGGCAATCGGCATCTTTCTTTTACCGACGTTGTATGTCTGGCTGGCACGCGAGGACGACATTCTGCCGCCGGTAGAAATCAGTGAGGAATTCTAGGGGATTTGCCGTCCAGGCAAGAGCTTCGCGCGGTTGATTCGGCTGCATCGGCTGGCAAAATTGCTCCACGTGGAACAATTGCGGCATCTGTCACATGTGTTGGTGCAGAATTGCGAAAAATAGCGGTGACTCCGGTACTGAAATGCTGCACCGTCTCTGGTGGGGCCGGAGTTATTCCTCGCGCAATACTTCCAGTGGACGCAAGCCGAGAATTCGGTAGCTGGCGATCCAGCCGGTCGCCGTCGCTAGAATTGCCGTCCCTACCAACGATACGAGCGTCGCATACCAATCGATATGAAAGTCTACTTCGAGCTTACGTAAGAGTACCCGCGTAAGAATATTCGCAAACACCACTCCCACCGACCCAGCAAGCAGACCAAGCACGCTGAACTCCACGCTGAAGGTTCGAACGATTCGCATGCGTGTAGCACCCAGCGTCTTCAACACGACAGCCTCTCGCATGCGTCTGAATCGCGAACTTGCGATGCTCGATGCGAGAATCATCAATCCGGCCAGTATCGAAAAGCCCGCCAAAAACCGCACGACAAACGTGATCTGATCGACCACACTCTCGATGCGATCGAGTACGTCGGCAATATTGATGACCGTGACCGTTGGATACGCAGCAAAGAGGGCGCGCTCCATCGCAGGCACTTGTTTGGTATCGATATGAGCGCCTCCGTACCAAGTCGCAGGCTCATCTTTCAATTGTCCTGAAGGCAATATAAAGGACACTCGTGCGCCGGGATGCTCTCCATCGGCCCGGTAGATCGCGGCAACCTTGAGCGCTAACACACGACCACCAACCTCCAACTGGACAGCAGAGCCAAGACCAAGTTGCAGGCGCCTTGCTGCGCCCTCACCAATTGCAAGTTCCGCCGGGGCCGCGCTGTTCCACCACTTACCCTGGGTAACCTTGTCGCCAGCAGGAGGCGCATCAGACCAACTCAATTCAGCGTTCTCAAGCATGCGCCGTGGGAAGTGCTTGTCTTTGAGTTTGTCCAACGGCTGCCCGTTCAACGAGACGAATCTTCCGGCGACCACTGGCATCAGGTCAAGGGGCTGGGTGACGCCCGTCTGATGCTGGAAGAAGTCTTTGACACCTGCAACTTCATCCGTGGTTACGTCGATAAGAAAAACATTGGGAAGTTTCGGAGAGGCCGTGTTGCGCAGGTCGCGCAGAAGCGAGGCCTGCATCAGATAGACCGCGAGAATCAGCATCACGCCCGTCCCCAGTGACGCCAGCACAGCCGCCGACTGGTTGCCTGGTCGATAGAGGTTGGCGAGGCCGTGCCGCAGGAACGACGGCAAATGCAAACGCACGCGGTTGAGCGCGAAGCGCAAAGTGCGCAGCGCCACGGCTGCCAAGATGAGAAGGACAACCAACGCGATAGCAAACAAAAGCGCGAACCATCCGCCTACTTTGGCGGAGTCTGAAAGGCCCCAGGCAATCCCACCAAGCGCGAACACGACCAGCACGGAAAGCCCAATCTGCAGCCTTCGCGCCCACCAGCGCCCGAGCCATGCGCGGAAACCCGGCGGCGCTTGCTCCACCAATCGTCGAAGTACAAGTACAGGCCGCACCGCGCGCACATCGAGCAACGGCGGCAGGCAGAAAAGCAGCGTCGTCAGCAGCCCTGTTCCCAGACCAGCGAAGACCGAGCGCCACGGGAATCCGAGCTCGGTGGCCACAGGCAGCAGCTTGCCAAACACTGCCGGCAATGCGGCCATAACGCCTACTCCGGCGGCCACTCCAAGGAAGCCGCCGGCTAGCCCAAGCCCGAGGGTTTGCAAAAGGAAGATGCGCAGCAGGTCGGAAGACCGCGCTCCCACTGCTTTTAGAATCGCCAGCATGTCCATGCGCTGCTCGAGGTGCGCATGCATTGCCATCGCCACGCCAATGGCGCCCAGCACCATCGCTACCAGACATATCAGGCTTAGGATGGCGGTCGCGTTATCAAGTCCCTGGCTCAACGCCGGATTTCCCTCTTTAAAATCCATGACCTGCGCATCGGGCAACGCTGTCTCCACCTGCTTGCGCACAGCAACAGGATCCGACTGCGGGGGCAGCTTGATCAGCAATCGCTGGCTTGCGCGGCTCCCCAGAGCCAGCAGCGCGGTGCGATCGAGCGCAGCGCGTGAAACCATGACACGTGGGCCCATGCCTGCGCCTGCCGACATGCGGTCCGGCTCCTGCTTCAAAACCGCTGTGATTTTGAAATTCCTTCCGCCGAGTCGCAGCGTGTCGCCCACATGCGCATTCAGCCGGATGAGGAACTCCTCCGCCACCACTGCGGAATCCCCTTGCAGCGCTTGCGGCAAAGGCATCTCCGGCTCCAACTGTGCCTCGCCATAATACGGATACTGCGAAGGGTCGACAGCCTTGAGCGTGACGAGTAAGGGTACGGGATCAGGCGGCACAGAAGCCATCGAAATTGTCTCGACGACCCATGTTGATTGCGCTCCTCCGTCCTTTTTGTCGAGGTCTGCGATCTTCTGCGTCTCATCGGAGGTTGGCTGGCGAAAAATCCGCGCGCTGAGATCGCCCGCCATGAGCGAACGTGCTTCCGTCGTGAGCGTTCGCCGGAAGCTCTCGCTGAAGCCGCGCACTCCGACCAGCGCTGCCACACCGATGGCGACGGACAGCACGACAAACGCGAACTTGCCCGGCGCCGACTTCAAATCCCGCCAGGCAATCGCCGCCGCGCGATTCCAGGTCAACGCGCGCTTAGCCATTGATCTCGCGCTCCGGGCCCGCGAGGACAGTTGGTTCATCGCGCTGCAGCGTATCTTCGAGAATCATTCCATCTTTCAATACGATCTTGCGATCGGCCTGGCTGGCGATCTCCGCATCATGCGTTACCAGAACCAGTGTGGTTCCCGCTTGGTTGTTGCGCTTGAGAAGAAGATCCAGCACCAAGCGTCCGTTGCTCGAGTCCAGATTGCCTGTTGGCTCGTCGGCCATCACGATGGGCGGATCGACGACGAACGCCCGCGCAAGCGCAACACGCTGCTGCTCGCCGCCCGAAAGCTGGATGGGATAGTGATCCACGCGTTCGCCCAGGCCAACCGACTCAAGCAGCGCGCGAGCCTGATTCAACCCATTTCCCTCGACATTCAGTTCAAATGGCAACAGCACATTTTCGAGCGCTGTAAGCGTGGAAATCAGTTGGTAGGACTGAAAGACAAAGCCGATCTTGCGCCCGCGCACCGCAGCTAATTCCGTCTCGACCAAATTATGGATTGGAGTCCCGTCGATCCAAATCTCGCCCTCACTGGGAGTGTCTAACCCAGCCAGCAAGCCGAGCAGCGTGCTCTTGCCGCTGCCGCTCGCTCCAACAATAGCCACAAACTGGCCTGCCGGAATGTTCAGCGAGATTCCCTTCAAGATTTCAACTTTTCGGGAGCCGTTTTGTATCCATTTCTTAACGTCACGGACCTCAATCACCCAATAGCCTCCCCGCGGGTTGTCGATCTCATCTATGTGCCATCATACTGAGTGGCGCGATACGTCCCTGATCAGGTACGCAAGTCGGAAGCCGGCTGTTCCCTGCCTCGCGCAGCTACACTGTTGTTGTGGACGTGCGCCGCACCTTTATCGTTTCTCTCTGTGTGTTGTTTTTCGGAACCCCTCTGGTCGCTGCCGATCGGCCGATCCTCGCCTGCTTTGGCGATAGCATCACCGCGGGTTATGGTCTCGGAGTCGGAGAGTCGTATCCCGACGCGCTTCAACGTGCCCTGGATAAGCTGGGCTACCACTACAACGTTGAGAATATGGGAACCAGTGGCGCAACCACGAAAGACGCAGTCGCGAGGCTGCATTCCGTCGTTTCTCTTCAACCGTCGATCGTGATTGTCGAATTCGGTGGCAACGATGGCCTCCGCGGTCTTCCCCTAAACCAAACACGCCAGAATCTTGATTCTGTCCTCGCAACATTCGAAAGCGCCCACATTCGGGTGTTGCTCGCGGGAATTACACTTCCACCGAACTATGGTCCCGAATACATTCATCAGTTTGACCAGATTTTCATCGACCTTGCCGCAAAACACCACGTGGTTGCTGTACCGATGATTTACAAGGATCTGGTTAGAGAGCCGGGGACCATCCAGGCCGATGGCATTCACCCCACGGCGAAAGGCTCGGAGATCATTGCCCGGACTTTGCTTGCTGCGCTGAAGCCGCTGCTGCGCAAGAGCCGCTGATCCTCGAGGATATTTATCCCAGCACAATCACCGGCTGAAAAAGCGTCCCTGCCAATCTTCTTGCGATCGCTACCAGGTCGCGCTGCCCGGAGAAGACTTTGACGAGTTCGATCTGCGAGAATTCAGCGAGGTTCGCTTGTCCCCCATTGCGCAGCCGACCCAATGCAATCTCGTCGGCGGTCACTGCGGGCATCTCCGGCAACATTTTCCGGGGATGAATGCATTTCGCTTCGAGTGCTTCTACGTTGCCCGACAGGGGCTCTAACTCTTCGAGCATGTGAGCCTCGGCTAACCCGAAGGCACCGGCCGCGGTCCTCCGTAAACTGCTCAAGTGCGCCCCGCAACCTAACTCCTGTCCGAGTTCATGCGCCACGGACCGCACATAGCCGCCAGCACTGACACTCATGTGAAACTGCGCCTCGTCGCCTTCCAACCCGTCGATCACAAAAGAAGAGATACGAATTGTTGCAGGCTTCAACGTCACCGGCTTGCCTGCGCGCGCCAACTTATAAGCCGGAGTTCCCTGGACCTTCTTTGCAGAAAATGGAGGAGGGACCTGACCGATCTCCCCGTGAAATCGAGCGGCTGCCACGCGAATCTTGTCAAGCGTCAACTGCGGCTTGACGCATGCGCCTGCAGGCTCACCTTCTGCGTCGTAGGTATCCGTCGCAAACCCAAAACGAATGGTTCCTGAATAGCTTTTCTCGGCTGAAGAAAAGTATTGTGCGAGCCGAGTGTATCTACCGACCAAGAGAGGCAGAACGCCTGTGGCCATGGGATCGAGCGTGCCCAGGTGACCAATGGAACGCTCTCCCGTAATCTTGCGGAGCCTCGAGACCACATCGTGGCTGGTCATGCCGCCTGGCTTATCGATGACTAGAAGTCCGTTCACCCAACAACTCTAGTGCAACTTCGTCCACGGTTCATAATCCGTAGGAAGCTGGCTGCCTAACAAGCGAGAGAAACTCGGACCGGGTTTCCTTTTGGCGGAAGCAGCCAACCATCGCCGAAGTGACCGTGGAGGAATGCTGCTTCTCGATGCCCCGCATCATCATGCAAAGGTGCCGGGCCTCGATCACAACTCCCACACCCTGGGGATGAATCGCATCCTGGATTGCGTCCGCGATCTGTCGCGTGAGCCGCTCCTGCACTTGCAGACGCCTCGCGAAGACTTCGACCAGCCGCGGAATCTTGCTAAGTCCGATCACCTTGCCTTTGGGAATATAGGCCACATGGACCTTACCAAAAAATGGCAGCATGTGATGCTCGCAGAGCGAGAACATCTCCACATCTTTCACAATGACCATCTCGTCGTAGTCCACATCGAAGAGCGCGCCGTGCAGAATCTTAGTTGGATCCTCGTTGTAGCCCTTGGTCAAAAAGGCCATCGACTTCTCAACTCTTGCCGGAGTCGCAACCAGACCATCCCGGTTGGGATCTTCGCCCAATCGGCTAAGGATCTCGCGATACATCTCCTGGGTGCTAAATTCGCTTAGTCCCTCCGCCGCTACCCGCCGAACCGGCTTACTCACTGCGATCGGTTGCGCCATCTCTTTCGTCCTCCAGCTCGATCATTCTAGGCGTTGTGCCTCTAACTGCTCCTACGCTCCATGAGGCTCATATCCTCATCATCCGTGTCCCAACACTGAAAGAAGTTGTTCTCCGTCTCCTCTACCCGCACGTATTCCAGCTTGGCAACCGGAAGTGCGGTCTTCAGCAATCCAAAGACGGCTTTACAGAGATTCTCAGTCGTCGGCACTCGATTCTCAAAGAACGGATCGAGGTTCAGATTCGTGTGGTCAAAGCGGACCAGCACTCTTGTTCGCACGACTTCATCCAATGCCGCTAAGTCGATCACCATTCCAGTTTCCGCTTGAACCTGCCCTCCAACCAGAAGCTCCACCACATAGTTATGCCCGTGGCCGTGCGGGTTATTACATTTCCCGTATGCTGCACGATTCTCCTCTTCCGAGAGTGCATCCGAATGCAGCCTGTGGCTGGCGCTCAACGTGTACCGTCGACCAAAGTACGCCTTCATGCTTCCCCTCTGTATTCGGCAAAAATCTCCGGCGTCTCATAGACCCGGACTCTTCTCAAGCGCGCTGCTCCAGCCTCGGCCAGCGAAGGTTCCAGACGCCTCCATGCCGCAATGGCAATGTTTTCGGTCGTCGGAATGGCTGTCTTAAACTCGGGAACCTCAAGGTTCAGATGGCGGTGGTCATACGCCGATAACACCTCGCGCTCAATCACATCTTTTAACCATTTCAGATCGACAACAAACCCGGTGATTGGGTCCGGGGTACCGGCGACGGTTACTTCCAATGTGTAGTTATGCCCGTGTCCGTTGCGGTTCGCGCAACGCCCAAAAACCTTCTCGTTCTCCTCGGTCGACCACTCGTCGTTCCAGTAGTAATGGGAGGCCGAAAATGTCGCTCGTCTCGTCAGTTCAACCATTCAATCTCCACTTGAAGACGATGCCGAAACTCTATAATTTGCTTCATTCAATTGCGCAGGAAGAACACCTTAGCAACGAAAAGATGGACTTGCACGCACGAATGCGCACTCAACCGGCATACGTGCGTCCCTTCCAGCTTACTTGTTTAAGGACCTTATGCTGAAACCAACTGCGGTATAAAAGCACAGCAAACAGTGGCAGGCCGAGTGGTGATAAAGCGCAATCCATGAAGCGAAAGTTCGACTTGGCAACCCGTGCATAGAAGCGGATCAGGTTGCGCACCCACAGCAACAACAGTAACCAACCAGCGCCCAGCCATTCCAGCGAGTGAGCCGCAAAGCGCGCGCTCCACAGCTCGATGGCCAACCACGGCAGCCCAATCAGGAGCGCAATATCGAGGACCCTCCAGGCCGCGAGAATCAATGCATTATTAAACAAGAGCGCGAGGTTCTTCGTCCATCCTTTTATCATTGCAGAGCTTGTTCGGTACATTTGCGTAGCAACCGCATCCTCGGCATAGCGGAATCGCAGCCCAATCTTGCGCCGCTTGGCTAGATTTGCAAGTTCCACGTCTTCCAATACCCTGTCGGCCACCGCCTTGTGTCCGCCCAAACGACGGTAGGCTTCCCGCTCCACCAGCAGAAACTGACCATTTGCGGCCGCGATGCGTTGGTTGGGGTCCGAGACTTCGGCCGGAGGATACGCCAGCGCCAGTTCGCAAAAGATCAGGGGCATCAGGGTGCGCTGCATGATTCCGCTGACGATCTGCCGCGGCGAGTAACTCAGCATCCCAACCTTGTGCCGTGCCGCCTCGTGCATCGCCCGATGCAGGTCGCCCGGCTCGTGCACGGTATCTGCATCGGTAAATAGCAGCCAGCGTCCGCGTGCTTTTCGTGCCGCCGTCCAAATGGCATTTGCCTTGCCGGTCCATCCCTTCTCCAGCTTGTTGGCCGGTGTGACCGTCACACCTGCAATGCTGCGGGCGATCTCGGCAGTGCGATCCGTCGATTGGTCGTCCACGACGATCAGCTCCCAGTCTCGGCCGAGTGTGAAGACCTGATCTGACTGCTGCACGAGCGACTCCAGGCAAGCCCGAAGGCAGTCTTCTTCATTCCGCGCTGGAACGATGACCGTCAGCTCAAGCAGCTCTTCTGGCTCAGGCTGGTCAAAGACTGTGCCCTTTGGAGCGGGAATTGTGAGCGGTTCGGACGATTCAGTGGAAAGACCGAGGACCGGTTTCCAGGCTCGTCCTTCGGTCGAACCTTCGTTTTTTGACTCGTCGGTCCCCAAGACTCAGCGCCCTTTCGTTCAGTATTATAAGGATGTGCGGCACTCTAGATTTCCAGCCCTTGTTCTCCTCATCGCTCTGGCCGCGGTCCCAGGTTGCGACCGTGGCGCTCACCCGAAGCAGGCAGGAAAACCGGCTCCGGACTTCACAGTTTCTGACGGAAGAACTTCGATTCATCTTGCCGACTACCGCGGCAAAGTTGTGCTTCTGAACTTTTGGTGGAGCCAGTGCGGGCCATGCATCGAAGAGTTACCCTCGCTATTGCAGCTTCATCACGACGACCCCAACCTCGCTGTCCTGGCTGTCAGCATCGACGAGGATCCAGACTCCTATTCGAACTTCATCCGACGCCGCCATGTCGACCTGGTTACAGTCCGCGATCCAGGTGAAACGGCTGCCAGGCTATTCAACACAGACATGTGGCCCGAAACGTACCTCATCGACCGCAACGGCGTCATTCGGCGCAAATTTGTTGGTGCAACCGATTGGTCCGACCCTGAGATCCGGAAATATCTAAAGAGTCTCTGAAAACTGGTGGACCGAATTCTCGACCCAGGGGAGCTCATCGGGATCGCTGCTATCATCCTCTTATATGACGCAGGTGGACATTCTCTATCGCTACGGAGCCGCGCCAACCGAGGCAGTCACGTTTGCGCTCGCGAACATCCGGGAGGTCTACGGAATTCGCCGCCTCGCATTCGATCGCGGGGCACGCACCTTGCGTGTGGAGTACGACGCGACCCGTCTGAATGCACCCGCGGTGACCGGGCTGGTGCGCCAGGCAGGGCTTGACATCGAAGAAGAACTGCCCTTGATTCCGCCCCAACCGACACCCGAATCCGCGCCGGCGGCATAATGCGATCAATTGCACAGCCCTCAAATTCTTGTTAATCTGACAGAGGTTCATCCCCGAACCGTGTGCGCCCGTAGCTCAGCTNNCCCTGTTTCGCTCGTTCACTACATGAGCAATATTCTTGAAAGAAGGATGCAGATACTTCTGCGTCGTGGTCACGCTTTCGTGTCCGAGATCATCCATTACCAGTTTCAGGTTCCCGGTTCGGTCGAGGAGCTCGGTCGCAAAGCTGTGCCGTGCGGAGTAGAGCACCAGTTCCTTGGGCAGCTTGGCAGCTTCTCTGACGATTCGATACGGCCTCACAATCCCAGTATGAGTAATGTGGCCAGTCCTCGTCCCTATTCGTCTGGATGGAAATACCCACTCGCTTTTTGCCCCCTTTGAGCGCGCCCTCAGCGCTTCGCGGACACGATCACTGAGGGGCACAAACCGAGTCGATTCATCGGAAACGTCTGTCCTCCCCACATCTCAGGCACCGCCAGTTTTCCCGCTAGCGCTCTTCCGCCATTCCTTTCGACATTTCTGCCGCCATTTCTGCCGCTCGACTCTCTATCGAGCGCCTGTTTTTTTTTGCGCAGCTCCTCTATATCAACTTGCGGGCGTGGCGATTCAATTCGGTTTGTGGGGACGAAACGGCCGCCAGCTTCACAGTCAGTTCTGCGTAGTAGAGGCACGACAAGCGCTGCATACGTTCGTATGCAGAAGAGCCTTACAGCGCCATCCTGAGCGAGGGCCGAAAGCGGCCCTAGTCCGGCGCTGGAAAAACATGGCAGGACGGTTCCATCCTGGCCCACTTAG
>PLKY01000224.1 GCA_003140785.1 Acidobacteriaceae bacterium
GTAATCCGCGCAGGCAAGGACTTCCCGGCAATCTCCACCAAGAACCGCTTGAATGGCACGATTCGCACCGAGGTGCAGTGCGAGGTATTGAGATTGGGCAAGCGGTGTCCTTCATACCCCTTTGAAGCAAGAGCGATCAAGCCCACGAATCAGTCAGAGCGGAGGGATCGTGCAACAGAGATACTGCGAAGAAGGAATAGAACTCGACACCAATTACTTCGAAAAGACTCGGATCTGGGTGAGTGCGGAAGCCGATAAGCGAGTCGCGGTCGGCTTAAATCGAGGAGTGAGCGCCAACGAGTGGGACCAGATTGTGCAACGAGCCGAGGACACCAAGACCGGCCATGAACAGGCGCTGCGGGACTATATGGAGCACATGATTGCCTGCCCCGTGTGCAACTCCCACGTGCTCGCACCCTCAAACGGGTACTTGGCGGATCATCTGCATTAACGGCAGTCCAAACGCAGGCGTCCTCGTTACTTCTCGGCAGACTTTTCCGTATGAGGAGCACCCCAGTGATAAATCTGAAACTCGCGGATGTGCGCCTCCGCCGTACTCGAAAGAATCTTGAGCCGAACCCTATCCGTCGTCACGCGCGCGAAAGCGTCGATCTTTTTATGGCCGATGGCCTGAGCCTCGGCAACGCGCACCCATTGACCTGATTTCCCATCCCAAATCTCAATTGCATATTTCTCCACACGCTGACCGTCGTTGAGCCATTCCATGGTGAGCGTGTGGTCGAAGGTCACGGGCTTCTCAAAGTCGACCTCGATTTCTGCATGATGCGAACCGGCAGGAGCCGACCAAAATGTATCCGGATCGCCGTCGAGAGCAGCCGCGACTTCAGGCGAAACAGGCCGATGATGCAATGCCAGGTTATCCGCTTCCCGTCGATGCAGGGCCGCGCCAAACTCCGCAAGCCGCTTCACATCGGAGTCGGGAATCAAGCCGCGATTGTCTGGCGCGACTCCAAGCATGAGTTGTGCACCGCGCCCAACGGTAGCGTCGTAAGTAGCAAGCAATTCGTCCACCGATTTCACCGAGGCTTCATCGTCGGGATGCCAGAACCAATGCAGTCTGCGCAGAGGCGTATCTGCCTCGACGGGCCGCCAGCGAAGATACCCGTGCCGGTCAATCACATTCCAGTTCTCGTAATTGACAGCGCCGGCTTCATTCCCGACCCAGCGCACATCCCCATACTCAAACAGGCCGGTATCGGCAAAGACAACAGTATTCGGCTGATAAGTTCTCAGCGTCTCAATAATCTTCGGGAAGTTATAAACATGGCCTTCCGATCCAGCTCCATCCAGCCAGAACTCGACAAGGTCTCCATAACTCGACGCTAACTCCTCTAACTCGGCGTTGTAATACGCATCGTAGGCAACCGAGTCCTTGTACTTCGGCTCATGCCGATCCCACGGAGACAAATAGATTCCAAAGCGCAAGCCGTATTTTCGGGCTGCACGCGCCACGTCGCCGACCACGTCACCCTTGCCGTTCCTCCACGGGCTGCTGCGCACACTGTAATCCGTCTGCCGAGTCGGCCACAGGCAAAACCCATCGTGGTGCTTGGCCACTAGCACAACATACCGCGCCCCAGAGGCACGGATGACCTGCATCCATTGGTCAGGATCGAATTGCGTGGGATTGAAGACCGCCGGGCTCGCAGTGCCGTCGCCCCACTCGCGGTTAAGAAAAGTATTGGTCGAGAAATGAAGAATGACGCCGAATTCCAGATCCTGCCACGCCACCTGATAAGGCGCTGGCGTGATGGCAGCCGATGACTGCGCGAAGGTCGGAGCAGCAACGAGAACTATCCCGAATAGAATGGTTGAACGAAAGCGACTCTTCACTCATTACCTCGGGACGAGTGTATCTCAGGCGCGAAAGCGACCGAAAACCTAAGCTACGCGAGGTTGTCTACAAGCCGGCCCATCTTCTCTTCCTGTCGCTCGATCGACTCGACAAGTTTGAATTGGGTGCGGCATCGATCGAGATTGTGTCCCTCGCGATGGACCTTGAAATAGGTGTCGCCGGCCAGGTGGTCCGTAAGAAACCGAAATCCGACTTCGAGCGTGATGAGCTTGCCGGCGATCGCGAGATGCTGCTTTTCCGCATTAGTCAGAAAGGAGCCGGCCGCATCGAGATAACCTCGCGTGAGTGCTTCAAACATCGAGAACTCCATCGATACCTTGGAGAGATCCTGCTCATCCTCCATGGCCGGGCTCGTTGTAGTCCGGACCATGTCCCCAAAATCGTAGGAAGCCAGTCCCGGCATGACAGTATCGAGGTCGATAACGCAAATCCCTTCCCCGGTGGCATCGTCGAGAAGCACATTGTTGAACTTGGTGTCGTTGTGGGTGACGCGCTCTGGAAGGTTCGCGTAAACCAGGATGCCGACGATCGATTCATGCGCCAGAGCAAAGTCAATGTCTGCGCAGGCGCCCGCTGCGCGATTAGCGACATCCTCTGAGATCGCCCGCTGCAGCGCCGCGAAACGCTTCGGCGTGTTGTGGAAGTCCGGAATCGTTTCGTGCAAGCGCGGTGCCGGCATGCGGGCAAGCATCTGTTGAAACCGGCCAAATGCCTTTCCCGCCTGATGCGCCTGCCGAGGCGTTTGGACAGCGTCGTACGAGCT
>PLKY01000402.1 GCA_003140785.1 Acidobacteriaceae bacterium
CTGCGAACTCAGCACTGTCCAGTTATTTCTTACTGGGGAAAATGTTCTTGCCGCGAGCGTCCAGGCCTCGAAGTGCGACCGCTCGATGTCCATCAACGTAACCGAATGGTTTCCAAGTGTCAACACCATTGGTCACAAATTTGGCGGCAAATTTGCAGGTCTCGCGATCGGATGCGCATCGGTCTCCGAAGCTCAATTGACGAATATGTTGATATCAACTAATATGGTACCGTGTCAAGCGAAAAAATGCTCCCGTACGAAACGACGCTCCTGGTCCGGGACTGTTGTCTCTGCCTCCATGTGCAGCGCGCGGCTCGTGCGCTGGCAAGGCGTTTCGACGAAGCATTGCGCCCATTCGGGCTTACCAACGGGCAGTTTTCTCTCTTGATGTCTCTCAATCGTCCAGAGCCGCCACCCATGGGTCCAGTCGCTTCTCTACTCGCGATGGACCGAACCACGTTAACTGCCGCATTGAAGCCGCTGGAGCGTCGCGGATTGGTCAAGGTGTCGCATCATCCCACGGATCGGCGGAACCGTGTTTTGACGCTCACCGGCAAAGGGCGCAACCTGCTGGCGAGCGCAATGCCCGTTTGGCAAAGCACTCACCATGACATCGAGCAACTCGTTCCAAACGGAAATCCCGACGAACTTCGCACGAGCCTGCGCGCTCTTTCCTGAAGTCCGCGAAGATTCGATCTACGCAAATAGGGCCGCCGACGGCGGAAATCTCAAAGAGGCATGCTTTTCTTATGAAGAATCTTTTTGAAGCGGCCAGGGCGGAAGAAGTGAAGGAGCGGATAGCGAACCTCAAGCCCGAAAGCCCGAGACAGTGGGGCACGATGAATGCGGCACAGGCAATGGCGCATTGTGCAGCGGGTCTGGAGTTGGCGCTGGGTGACCGGACTACGCCGCAGATGTTTCTTGGTCGGATCATTGGCGGAATCATCAAACCGATGGTGCTCGGCAACGACGAGCCAATGCGCCGGAATTCTCCGACGGTCAAGGGGCTCGTGGTACAGGATGAACGCGACCTAGGGCCGGAACGTGAGCGCCTATGTGGGCTGATCGATCGGTTTTCCGCATCCGGCCCAGACAGATGCACCACCCATCCCCACAGCTTTTTTGGGCGGCTCACGCCAAACGAGTGGGCGGTGCTCATGTACAAACATCTGGACCATCACCTTCGACAGTTCGGAGTCTAGCGCGAGCCCCGCAAGCAGACTCGCCATCATCGTGTACACACAGAACGAAAAAATGCGCTGGGCACAATTACTGCTCGGCATTGTCTGAATATCATACTTGACGCATGGAAACCATTTGGTTACATTTAATGAAACCGTATGGTTACGAATAAACGCAAAAACCGTGACATTGTCTTCCGGGCCGTTTCCGATCCCACTCGCCGGGAAATCCTTAACATCCTTCGTGGCGGCCAGCAAACAGTTGGCGGCATCGCACGGAATTTCCGCATGAGTCGCCCTGCCATTTCCAAGCATCTGCGCCTCCTGCATTCAGCCGGCTTGGTCGTCACTCGTCAGCAGGGAACCGCAAACTTCTGCAGCCTCGACCCCAAACCTCTCCGCATCATCAGCGAATGGCTCCAGGACTACGAGATGTTCAGGACTGAGTCGCTGCAAAGCCTGAAGAAACACCTGGAGGAGAAACAATGAATCCTGCGCTGGTATGCGACGACACGATCGTTCAGCAGATCACAATCAAAGCGCCTGCAAGGTGGATATTCGACGCGCTGACAGATCCCAAAGAGCTTTTGAAATGGTGGAATGTTAAGGGTAAATTCCAACTTATTCACGCCGAATCCGATCTGCGCCCCGGCGGCAAATGGTCGATGCAGGTCGCTGGCAGTTGCGGGCCAGACGGACCCTCTTCCACAGTCCGCGGAGAATACCGCGTCGTTGAGCCGCCGAGCTTGCTCCTCTTCACCTGGATTCGTGAAGAGGAGGATCTTCCCGAGACTCTCGTTCGTTGGGATCTCGAAGAAAAGGACGGCTCCACAACGGTTCGTGTCACCCACTCAGGACTCACCAGTGAACGCCTGCGCGCACGCAATAACGGTTGGCCCATGATTGTGAAGTTGCTGCAAACTTATATCGCTAGCTTGGCTACGAACTGAACGACGGTCCAAACGGATCAGAAGCGAAGGTAAGACGAAGGAAGATCGAATTCCTTTTCACTAGACACCTCCGCCGCGATCCTTAGAATCAAACCTGTTATCAGGGGTGGTCGATGGCGCGTCCTTATTGGTCCGGTCCCATGCAGATTTCTCTCGTCTCTTTTGGCGTGAGCCTTTACATTGCAACCGAAAGCAAAAGTCGCATCAATTTTCACCAGATCAGCCGCAGCACCGGCGAGCGCGTACGCCATCAAAAGGTGCTCGAAAGCACGGTGGATAGCGACGAGGCGGCCATCGTCCAGAAGGACGAGATCGTCAAGGGATACGAGTATCGCAAAGGGCAGTACGTCACGATCGAGCCCAGCGAACTCGAAAACCTGCGCGTCCCCTCCAAACATGCCATTGAAATATCCCAGTTCATCGACGTGAAGGAAATCGACCCGGAATACGTTGAGAAACCCTACTTCGTCGTTCCCGAAGACGATTCCCAGGCGGAGGCTTTCGCCGTCGTGCGCGAAGCCCTCGTTAAAACCCGCAAGGCGGCTATTGGCAAGATCGCCTTTGCAGGCCGCGAACACATCATCGCCATCAAACCCGCGGAGGGCGGCCGCGGCATGATGGGCTACACGCTGCGCTATCAAGATGAGCTGCGCAATCAGGAAGACTATTTCCGCGACATCAAGCCTGCCAAAATCAATGAAGATTCCCTGCAACTGGCCGAAAGCCTCATCGCCAAACGATCGGCAAAGTTCGACCTCGGTAAGTTCGAAGATGGCTATGAGGTCGCAGTGAAGGAACTCGTCGACGCCAAGGTCAACCATCTTCCAGTGCCAAAGGACGAGGCCCCGAAGACTCGTCGCAACAATGTCGTCAATCTCATGGACGCGCTTCGCAAAAGCATCGACAGCGATTCCACCGCGAAGCGTCCACCCAGGAAGCCTGTAAAGAGCGAGAAAGAACCAGCGCGCCGGGGCATCGGTCTGGTCAAGCAGGCAGCGAAGACTGCAGGCCGACGTAAATCTGCCTAATTGACGTGTGCGGGTTTTCGCGCGATCGCACGAGTCGATCGTCGCCCGCCTTATCGTCTAATCTCATGGCATGCACCTGCCTTTCTGCCGCATCGCGCTCGCGCTGCTGGTTCCATGCGCAACAGTGTCTTTCGAATGCGCCGCGCAGTCGCCGCATACCCTCGCCTACGCCCCACGCAAGTCGATCACCTTATCGCTCCCCGATCGGTTCGACATCAACATCGCAGCCACTGGTTTGCGACGTGTCCGCTTTTTCGCGCAAGCGCCAGACGGACGCATCTTTGTCACAGGCATGTACGATCTCGCCGACAACCCGCGGGGCTCGGTCTTCATCCTCGATGGCTGGAACGCGCAGACACACTCCTTCACGCGGATCACGCACTATCTCGACCATCTCCGCAACCCGAACAACCTCGCCTTCTGGACGGACCCTGCAACGCACCAGAGCTGGCTCTATCTTCCCCTGACCGATAAGCTCATCCGCTACAAATTCAACGCCGGCGACAACGCGCCCACCTCTCCACCTGAAACACTGGTCCGCTTCCCCGACTACGGCCTCAATTACAAATATCGCGGCTGGCACCTCACGCGCACCGTCGCCATTGCTCAGGTGCGCGGAGCGTCCCGCATCTTCGTCTCTGCCGGGTCATCCTGCAACTACTGCCATGAGCGCGAAGTCCTGCGCGCAGCCATCGTCAGCATGGATCCCGATGGCAAACATCCGTCGCTCGTCGCGCAGGGAATGCGGAACGCGGTTGACCTGCGCTCCATCGCCGCGCTCGATGGCGCACTCTTCGCCACAAACATGGGAGACGATCACCTCGGCGACAAGCTACCCGAAGACACCTTCTTTAAGTTGGACACTGATCCACCAGTCCGCCGAATTACGGCTGGCCCACCTGCTACTTCGCCCACGGCAAGCCCGTTCACGACACCACACCGCTGCCGTCCTTCAACGACCCAAGCGCGATCGCTCCCCCTCCGACTGCATCCGTTGTCGGGCAAGCAAACGACTCTGTCTATGGCAAGCAAACCGGCGTCGCCGCAGCCGGCACCAATCTCACCGCTGGCGGCGGACATGCCTTTAAGCTCGATCCAAACGCTGCTCTCGGCCGTGCACCGGCTCCACTCAAATCCTGCGAACAGGTTCCCCCGGCCTATACCACCTTCACCGCGCACAGTTCTCCGCTAGGTTTCGAATACTTCGGACCCGCCGATCCATTACTCGACTCGAGCTTTCTTGTCGCCCTGCACGGCGCGAGTCACCCGCACATCGGCACTGGCTATCGTGTCATCCAGTTTTCACCAACAGACCGAGCGCCGCGCGACTTCATCACAGGTTTTCTCACCTTCGCGAATGGAAGGCCCATTGTCCACGGCCGCCCCTGCGGTATCTTGCGCGTCGGTCCTGACAGCTTCTTGCTCAGCGATGACTACCTCGGCCTCATCTATTTCATCCATCCGCGTGCGCAGTAATGCGTCGTGTTCCGTCATTAGGCCCCACATTCATTACCGCGCACTCACCAAATCCGATTCTGGGCAGGCCTTCCTTCGACGCGTGAGCGCGAAAGACGCCGTGATCCCCTTCTGCAATTGAAGCGCAGGTAGCATCAATTCTGCATTTGGAAACGCTGCATCGACCGGCTCTCCGCATTGGGCGCAACGTCCACATCGACGGTGCTGTCATCGCCCGTGGAGCGGAGGGAGTATCACGCTCGGCAGATCGAATCCTTCGCCAAATACCTTTAGTCGCAGGATCACTGCATGCGCACCCGGGTCCGTGCGTTGACGTGTTGGGTTGCGCTGAACCGCTGCACAGCGTAATCTTCGCAAAGGTCCAACCCAGTGACAGCCAACGCTGAATTGCCTGCCCAACTGCCTATCGATCCCTCTGCCAAACGCGGTTACAACCAATTCCTCCTGCTCGTGGCGGGGTTGGGAGGTCTGCTGTATGGAATCGACGTGGGCATCATCGGCGGGGCATTGCCTTATTTGGAGGCAACGTCGCACCTGAACGCGTCTGAGCTGTCCGCCATCGTGGCGGCGGTGTTGCTGGGCAGCGTATTTTCCACTCTTTTTGCGGGCTTGTTTGCTGACTGGATGGGCCGCAAGCCGCTCATGATTCTCAGCGGTGCCGCGTTCATTATCAGCATCCCGGTGATTGCGCTGTCGCAGGGATATGCGCCACTGTTTTTAGGCCGGCTGTTGCAGGGAATGAGCGGCGGATTCATCGGCGTGGTAGTTCCGCTGTATCTTGCCGAGTGCCTCTCGGCATCGAGCCGCGGCAAAGGCACGGGAATCTTTCAATGGCTGTTGACGCTGGGCATCGTCGCGGCCGCGCTGGTTGGCATTTATTACAGCTATCGCGTGGCGGCAGTTGCGCAAGCGGCGGATGCAGCTGCGCTCTTTGCGTTCAAGGACCAGGCGTGGCGAAGGATTTTCTGGGTATCGCTGCCGCCGGGGTTGCTGTTTGTTTTGGGCAGCTTTTTGGTGAGTGAATCGCCGCGCTGGCTTTTTCGCAATGGACGCAGAGAACAGGCGCTCGCGGCCCTGCTGCGCTCCCGAATCCCGGAGCAGGCCGCGAACGAATTGCGCGAGATGGAAGAGACGGCTCAAGTTGCCGTCCGCAGCAACTCCGGCGCGGTGGGGCACGATTCGCTTCTACGACGAAAGTATGTCATCCCATTTCTGCTCGCGTGCGTGATTCTCTTCTGCAACACCGCAACCGGCGTCAATTCCATCATCGGGTTCAACACCGGCATCCTCTTGCAGAGCGGGCTCTCGGATTTGCAGGCCCACTGGGGTTACGTGGTGTTTACAGTCGTCAACTTCCTGATGACGATCGTGGGCTTGTCCCTGGTCGATCGGAGCGGACGAAAGTTCCTGCTGATTATTGGAACGAGTGGTGTGATTCTTTCGATGGTGACAACCGGGACCCTCTTTCTGCGAACAGAAAAGCAGAGCGTGGATTGCTATAACCTGCTGCAGTCCGAGATCGGAAAAGACCAGACACTAACGCTGCACTTTGATCCAACGCAGGCCGCACGATTGCTCGCCGCGGAAGGACCAGCTAGTAACGAAATTCGCCCTGAACGTGCGTCGTTCGCGGTGATTTATTCGTATGGAGATTTCACGGCTTCTACAAGTTTCGTACGCTCCGACGATCCAACACCGCAAACTCTGCGCATTACGCGCGAAAGCTGCGTGCCGGCGAACCGCGTGGAGGCGCTGTTCAAGAATCCCTTCGCAGATTTGCAGGCAGCCCGCACGGCACCGCTCAAAATTGAAAAAGCCTTGATCGGCGCGGTACCCGTCGAAAGCCACGGTTGGCTGGTTGCGCTAGGCCTCTACGCCTTCATGGCGTTCTATGCGATGGGCCCCGGCGTTTGTGTGTGGCTTGCGCTTTCAGAGTTGATGCCAACGCGAATCCGCTCGAACGGGATGAGCATTGCGCTGGTCATCAATCAATTGGTTTCGACCACGCTGGCCGGGATTTTTCTGCCATTTGTCAGCAAACATGGCTACTCATCGATCTTCTTTCTCTTTGCCGGTTTCACAGTGATCTATTTTCTGACCGCGGTGTTCCTGCTACCTGAGACGAAGGGGAAAACTCTGGAAGAAATCGAAGCCCATTTTGAGGGACACCAGGCCTGATGAAGTGATGGAGTCGCGCGAGATATTCTCGCCGGCGGTATCTATAACTTTCGTAATATTCTTCCGATTAACCTTTCAAAGCACACTGGCATCCCACGAGGTAGGGTCCCATGGATGCATGAAGACAGCGCGGTGACCCGCGGAGGAATAATGCAGCGAAGACACTGCGAGGACGGGGACAAACTCGACAATCTCTACACGCAGAACACCCTCGTTTGGGGAGTCGCCGAAACACGGAAGCGGGCGGCAGCATGTGTGGCGTCAAAAGGCGAATGGTTTAAGATTGCGCGCCGCGCGGAAGAAGCCAAGACGGCATACGAAAAAGCAAAATGTAATTATCTCGATCATGTCATTGCATGCCCGTTGTGCGATGCGCATGTTCTCGCGCCGCCTTCTGTCCGACGGGGTTATTTATTGCTGAGCGAATATTCGCGAAGATCGAGCGCGACACAATGAAGCGAGGATTGACGATTCTTCCATCGAAGGCGCAGAAGAAACGAGCGGAGACAGCCCTGCAGCGCTCACACTGCGCGGTGGGACTTACGCTGCACAGCGCTTTCATTCGACAAACTAACGAATGGATCTTTGCGGAAGCGGAAAAACGAGCGGGGGTAGCCAAGTTGGGAGAGGAAGAGTGGCGCCAGATTGCGCGCCGCACCGATGGCGCGAAGACCGCTCACGAGGATGCACTGTCACGCTATGTCGACCATGTAATAGCCTGCGCTTCGTGCAAAAGGCATGTCAAACGGAGATCCGACTGAGAGCCGAGCTATTGGGTTTGTTGGGTTGATCCGCTCTCAGCAGAATGGAATTTGGAAGTTCTGTTGGTGCCGAAGAAGGGACAATCGCTGCCAGTTCCAAGTCGTTGGAGATTAACACGTTGCGCGGTTTCTAGTGCGAACTTAGTGAATCTGCCCGGCGACTCGGTATTAGACGGAGAACCTTACCGACAGCGAACCATACTCTGGTTGCTGCTGAAAGTAGGGTATCCGAAACTGGAGCAAATCCCAAATGGCAAATTCAGCAAGTCTCCTTCGCTACGCAAGCCTTCCCGGCTTGGGTTGGCGGAGGGGCGCATTAGTACAAGGAAAGAACGGGCGCATCAAACCGAATGCCGTCCTCTACAACGGCGTCGAATACACGGTAGAGCCAGAGAACGGCCACTTCCAAATTCGCCAATACGAGAACGGCAAGAGCATTTACACCAACTGCGGGACGGACGTTGAACAGGCCCTCGCACGGCTGGCTCAACTTCAAGCAAAAGCAACCCTTCTTACCGCTCGGCGCAAGCTGGGCATGACAAACGAGAGGACGCAGCAACTTCTTACTGACCTCCTGAGTCCATTCATCGAAAAGTATGCTCACGGTTCTACAGACACAGTGTACGCATACCGGTACACCGCCACATCCTTCGTTAACCTGATGACACGGCGGGGAACGATGATTTCGGCCAACATCAATGAGGATAGCGTCATTGCATTCGACCGCTGGCTCGAAGCACAGGGGAACAAGAAAAACACCCGTGCAACGCGCTACGGGTACATCCGCTGCTTCCTTCGTTATTGCGGACTCGACCCAAACAAGCTTATCTCCCCGGAAGAGCACAAGAAGCTGAAGGCCAAGCCAAAGTTGGCGGTAGAAACATACTCGGAGGACGAACTCCTTAAGCTGTTCGCTGCATCCTCTGAGCGTCACCGTGTTATCTGGCGGGCCTACCGGGAACTTGGACTCCGCGAGGAAGAGTTGTGCTTCGCATTTTGGTGCGATGTTGACTTTGACCACGCGGTTTGGAGGGTCCGCTTCAAGCCGAAAGCTACCTTTTGGTGGAACCGGGAACTGGCGTGGAAGAGCAAAGATAGTGAAGAGCGCGACATTCCGATTCCGGTCGGTCTCCTCAAGGAACTGGCCGCACTCAAGATGAACGCTGAATCCACGAACCCGCTGGTGTTTCCCACCCGTGGTGGTCAGGCCGATATCAAGCTGCTTAAGGCTCTCAAGTCCGACTGGCGTGATGCTGGCCTCAACTGCGGTCATTGTGCCGGGTGTTTGGGCAATCGGAACGAGTGTTCACGGGCGAAGATTAAGACGTTTCGGTCCACGTATCTGACAACCATGTCCGAGCATGTTCCACTTCCGAGCGTTCAGGCGCTGGCTGGGCACTCGGACATCAAGACGACGATGCGCTATCTGAAGCCAGCCGCAATGGACGCTCTCCAGAAGGCGTGCAATAAGGCTTTCGGGGCGACTGAATAGGAAGGCATCACACACGCAGCGAAGCCCACGGCGGAAACCGTGGGCTTTCTATTTGGTGAGCTTCACGTCGTCAGTTGAACCGCTCCCTCAACCATGCCGCCGTCGCACGTGGCTCTAAAACAATTCGGCCCTTCACACGGATGGCAGGTAGCCGATGAGAACGGATGTGTCTGTAGATGGTCTTCTCGCTGAGACGGGAAAACTCAGCAAACTCTTCTACAGTAAGGAGCCGGTTTAGTGATTCAAGATAGTCGAGTGCATCCATTGTCTCTAATACTCGCTTTTGCACCGAGTGCGGCCTTTAGCGGTGAACGTCAGGCCGCTGTTGAGCTAGTCTTCCCCGAGTTTTAGTGCAGGGTTCAACTCGCAAGCCCTGCCGTAGAACGGCTGTTACGGAACTCCGGTTTTGCCGGGGCGTCGTCTTTTGTGCATTCACGGTCTATTTGGATCAGCACAGTACTCTACCCTGTAGTGTAGTTTGATTGGACAGCGCCAAAGTATTGTTCGGCTAGTTGAAACCCGACCACGACGATGCGGCACATGGCCGTTCTCCGGCAGACCGAGTCGCGGCCCGAAGATTGCCAAGGTGAAGTCGGCCATCCTTTGCACGCCACGTGGGTCATGGGACGCCAGACACGACTCGATGCCGTGGTGATGAGCACGTTGGCCAAGCGGCAAAGCCCAAACTCCGTATAGGCCGCGTGGTAGCGATTGCGTAGCAAGCTTTATGCTGACAGCGAAGGACGTCCCAACCGGGACGTCCCTTTTGTCTTGAGAGCAGGGTCTGCTATGTACGGCGTTTCCCTACCGCTCGTTCCTTGACCTTAAAATCGTCGTCATCGAAGACAGACCCGGCATCCCCAATGCCCTTCACCAGAGCAAGGAGCCATTCGTCCATTGCTGCTTGCTGAGCATCCTTCCGGGCGTTGCTAATCGCGGCCTTGACGGTCGGGTTTTTTGAGTGCGGTTTCCAAAAGGGATTCTTGCTCCTCAGTTTCGGCCAAGGGATTTCGGCTTGTACCTTATCCAGAGCGTCACAGATATCAGCAGAGCTTGCGACCGGCCTACGCAATAGGAGTTTGACCACTGACGGGTACTGCAACATTGGTGAGGTCGTCGCACTGCCCGTGGAGCCTCTGCCTAGCAACGTCCCCTGCTGCATTCCTCTGATGAGACCAAAGGCAAACATCCGAGCTTTGAGGTAATCAATGTGCGTACGAAGGTCCGCGAATGACGGGCTTTCATCTTCCTCAACCTTCGCAAAGAAAGCTGTACGACACACCTTCAACAAGGCAGATTCATTGCCCCTCGCTTCAGATTGCATATTCAGGAAATCCTCACGGGTCTTACAAGCCCGAATGATGTCCCACAGAATTTTACTCGAAACTAGATTCTCGTCGCGGCCATAACGCCTAACTTCTAACAGCCCGCCGATGACTTCCTCCCTGCTCCATGGTCCGTCCGGGCTGGACATCAATTCCTCTATCTCCAGCCCTGTAAACTTCAGCTTCTTAACCATGGACCACTCCTCACCACAAATTCTAGCTCGTGACCTGTTCGCCGTATAGAAAACACGGAAGTCAAGGGCTATTTGCTGTGCAGAAACCCTGTGTTTATGCGGCCTTTGTGCGTATAAAGAGCGTGTTTTGTACGGGAATTTGTGTAAGCCACAGAAGCCGTCGCAAAACGGATAATCTGGCCTAGTTACAAGTCCTCACAACCAGCAAGTGAAAAGGAGAACGGGTTGAGCGACAAAAGCACAATTGAATGGACGGACGCAACGTGGTCAACGCAGCGGGGCTGCGACAAAGTTGATCCCACTTGCTGCATCTGCTACGCCTGTACATTCGCGGAGCGGTTTCGCGGCGTGCCGGGAAATGCCTTTGAGCAGGGATTTGATTTCCGACTGGTTGAGGAAAATCTGGGGATGCCTCTCCAGTGGAAGAAGCCCCGCAAGATTTTTGTCAACTCCATGTCGGACACGTTTCACGTGGATGCCCCGGATGACTACATAGTCCGCATCGCCGAGACGATGGCGGTGGCGAATTGGCACACCTATCAGGTTCTGACCAAGAGGTCTGAACGGATGCGGGACTTGTTGAACTCCAAGCTCAAGTTCGCCGCCAAGCTCCCTTATATCTGGTGGGGAGTTTCGTGCGGAAACCGGAAGCATGGCGTGCCGCGAATCGCTCATCTGCAAGCCGCGGATGTGGCTGTAAGGTTTTTGTCTCTTGAGCCCATCATTGAAGACCTCGGCAAGCTTGATCTTTCCGGCATCCACTGGGCTATCGTTGGCGGCGAAAGCGGCCATGGTGCGCGTCCATTTGAAATTGACTGGGCAAGGGATTTGATCCAGCAGTGCCGCCGTCAGAAGGTTGCTTGCTTCGTTAAGCAGGTAGGGCACCGGCCCGCGGTTGATGACAACCCACTCAAAATTTACAGCCTCAAGGGTGGCGACATGGCCGACTGGCCCAAGGACATCCGGGTTCGTGAGTTCCCGTCAAGGGCCCCCGCAGCATCGGTACTGAACCTAACGTGAGCTAGTCTCTGCCGAGTCACCATCCGTGGAGCCCGGCCAACGAAACACATCAGAACCGAATTTGTGCATAGGAGAAAAGTAATGGACACACAGATCGCTTACAAATGCGGACTACACAAGCACCGGTCGCCTGAAGCAGCGCGAGAATGTTTCCTCAAAAACTTTTTCGTGAATTTCGAACAAAGCAGGGATCAACTCAGGGAACAGCGCAGGGAACGGGAACGGGAACAGGCGGCGTCCGCATCTCCAACGAAGCAGGGAATTCATCTCGTCACCAAGGAACAGAAGATCGCGGATGGCAACGACTGAACAAATCCCGGCACAGATCGAACACGACATTTTGTCGCGTTCGGGAACGGTCGTGCCGTTTCGCGCAGCGGATCGTCAAGCAGAACAAATAAGGACCGCGCTGGAGACGTTCAACCGGCTCAATACACTAATCCGTGAATGCGCCGGAGACGTTGCTCGTGGCTTCGACCGGATGCTGCCCCACTTGGACATGCTGGAACCGATCCTATCCCGCAAAGGCCACAACCGTATACCGGGCCTAGCTGGTCTACCACCTTGGCTGGTTTATCTCGAAGACCTTGGTAAAGAGTTCGACATTGGCGTGCGCCAGATTCAACGGAAGCTGAGGGAATTCCGGGGCAAAATCACCACGTCACATAGCGGTGGAACCAGCCCTGCGCCAAAGCCAACGGCATCACACTGGACTCTGCGTCAGCAGCGGCAAGCTGCCAAGGCGCTGGACGTGGCTAAAGGGGCGATTGAAGCCATCAAGGCCAACGAGCCGGTGAAGAAATTCCTAGCGGAATGGGACGCGGTCGCCTACACGCCAGTGGCGCTGGGCGTTGATCCAGTATCAGGATTTATTGACGGGATTCTGACCCCATACGTGGTCCATATTATTCGTTATGTGCGTGCCTTAGAGGATGCGGTTTATCACGGTGAGGATCGTGACAACCGGGTCTGGAAATATAAGCAGGATTTCTATGATTTGCCACAGGAATTGAAGGAGGCATTCTACAAAGCACGAAACATAATCAATGCGGCCAAGCCCACTGGGAGCAGCGATGGCACCACCATCGAAGGCTCGGTTCGAGTCCGAGAGGCCGCTCCATTCCAGTAATAGAAGATATGATTTGTCATCAACGTGTAATCAGAGAACAAGCCGCACTCACTCCAGACCCAGATGAAGACGAGAAGCGTGAAGCTGCTGCATCGTTTGATAATGCTTCCGTCGAAGAGATAGACTACCAAACCGCGAAAGAATTTATCCTGCGCTATGAATGGCTCGGCAACATGGGAACTACAGTTCGAACCATTGGACTATGGTTCAAGCACCCTACTACAGGGGAGCGGTTTCTTGCCGGTGTGAACTGTTTTGGGCATCCCAAATCCACAGCTATTCTAAACATCTGTGGCGCAGAGAACGCTGATAGCGTGTACTGGCTCGCACGCGGAGCTTGCGCCTATTGGGCTCACCCAAATTCTGGAAGTCACATAATTACAGCAGCTTGTAAGTTGATGGGCAAACCGTGGAAGACACGCGACGGTAAAGATATGCCGTCCAAATTCGTATTTGTGGCGACCGCTGATTCAGACGCGGGAGAAATAGGTCAACTCTACCAAAGTTGTGGCTGGAACTATGTAGGGAAGACTACCTCAGATCGTATGTTCCTTGAACCCGGACAACCCAAAGAACGAGCGAAGAGCTATCAGACGTGCGTCAAGAATGCGTTGCGTGACCGCACTGGGCGCGTGGAGCAGGCCGAGCCCGATGGGCGGAGACATTTTATACTCGACGGGTACAACTACTACCATGGGGATACTCTACCCTCGGGAGAGATTATTGTAGGGTCCGATAAGTATCCCTACCGTCTTCGGGCGGAGTATGTTGGAATGTCGATGAAAGAAGCAGAAGCTGTGCGACTGGCCGAGGTGCTTAAGACCCACGAAGAGATAGAGGGCAACAGAAAGCTCATGTACGTCGGCATTTACTCCGATAATACAATCAGGGGCAGGAAGCAACGCAAGGAACTGGTTGAGGCGCTGTTTCAACGTAAGAAAGTTCTCGACTATCCGAAGCGTGCTGCCTGACCTATTCACGGGTCAGGGGTTTATTTTGCCCTGTTGAGCAGCTTTGCCCATCGCTGTTTTTTCATGAAAGTGACATCGTTGACTTCATGCCCGTTGGGCCTATTAGTCCGCTTCCCCTGTGGTGTTCCTCCGCATCCGGTTTTCTCCAGCGTCCACCCAGCGCCCCTGAGGCTGATCCCCGGCTCAGTCTCAAGGATGTACGTCTGAATCTTGAGATACCCCATCAGCTTGGCTATTTTGGCGCATCTCGCATATAAGAGGGAACAGGCATTATCTGTGCCGTCCGAGACCAGTCGGGCTACCTCAATTACAGTACCATCGTCAAGACTTCGGGCGGCGGGGCGCATGCAAATTGCCGCAGCGCACGGCACACCGTTCTTGGTGGCTCCAATACTGAATTTGTGTACCCGAATGAGTTTGTGATGCCTGTGTAACTGGGTAACCAATTCATTGGCTTGCCATAAGTGGAGAGGTACTACTTTAAGCTCCCCGGCTTGTCGTATGACTCGTGCGGCTTTTACCTTTTGGCTCAGCCTGTAAGCCCGCTGAGCAGCAGCGTGGTCTTTATGAATTCTCGGACGCCCCACTTTGCGTTTAGGCGAGCTAATTATTTCGTCACTCATGCACGGGTTGACAATTGTCTGTGAGGTTCCATGCTTCGCGGCGTTACCGACTACCTCGTTGGTCGGCGTACCGGTTCCTGTGTGCGCTGAATCGAACGGGATGTTCGGCAGCGAATCCGATTGATTTTCCATCATTGACTTTGGGTTTTTGAGATTTGCGGCAGAACGAAGCGGACGAGCGAAATGCAAGACCTAGGTTCGAGTTGGGCGGCGGAACCTAGAACTATGAGCGCCAGTGCAAAACTA
>PLKY01000229.1 GCA_003140785.1 Acidobacteriaceae bacterium
ATTTGTTGGACACTACACTAGTGATTGGATGAAATCGATCCACGTGGACCCTGTTCTTGCGAATCTGACGGTGTTTCAGGTGGCCATGCTGGCGGGTGTTCCCGGCTTCATCCGCGGAATGATCCGCAGCGGCATGAAGAAGGGGCTTTCGGCAGCCGAACAGGAAAGATTCGTGGTTTTGACCGAAGACGAGCAGTTATGGCGGACTTACTTCGACGTAACGACGGACAATGAACCCTACGTCGCTCTCCTCGACGCGCAAGGGAAGGTGCTTTGGCGTGGGCACGGCGCGGCCGCTCAAATTGAACCGCAATTGAAGTCTGCGTTGCACTGAGGCCCACGTGGTCAAATCCACAGTTCGGCGAAGCGGAACGACCTTCTGCCCGGATTGTTCGACGATGATATGGCTTTTTCGGAATGCTTCGGTGAGCGACACCGATTTGTCGGTTGTCGAGACGGAGTTTGCTCAAACCTCGAATTGCGCGTCAGTGCATATCCTGCGGAGCCGGCGTCCCGTCGGACCAGTTGCCAACCCAAACAAGAAAGATGGTCATCCGGTCTTCGGGGTCATTCGCCGCGATAGCTGGTGAGCCCGGCAGATTTGCTCCCCAGCTCTTAGCGGCGTCGCCCGGAATAAACCACATCATGTGTGGATGCCAGCATTTCGCGTCGTCGCTTAAGTACTGCTGCTTGGACATCATGTAGCACATCGCGCCCGGCTCCAGCGCCGGCAGTTCATTTCTGTTCAATGCCGATTGGATCGCCTGCGCGATCTCCGTCCTTGATCTTCCTGCCATCACCAGTTTGGACTTCATCACCACGGCGGGCAAATAGGTTCTTGCGGCCGGCGCATTCACGCAGATGGGGGCCATGATCTTCGGATTCCAGAACTCGGGAAAATCAGTGGCAGCACCGAAGGACCGCTCCACCAGACAGACGAAGCCATTCTTCCCCTCTACTGCGGTCGCATATCCGGCCCGTCCCAGCACCAGCACTTCGGCTCCGTCCGAAATGGAGCTTGGAGCAGCACTGCGAGCCAACGCGATTTCAGAATTCCGGTCCGGAATCAAGTACTGATTGAGAGGAGCCACGGCCGGATAGGGTGACTTCTCCGACTCCATTCCTGCCTCGCAGGTTGCGCCGGGCAAGACAACCTGCACGAGCAATGCTAGGAATGCTAAAGCGAGGAGCGTGATCTTCTTGTTCTTCATGGAACCGTCCGGTAGGTGCACGCTCCACATTGGATTTGGGAACACCGGTCCCGAGATCGCCAAGAGCCGTGGTGACGACATTAGATCACGGAGAGGCCATCCATCGAAGCGTTCATCAACGCATTCCGCCTCCTCGTTTGACATCACGGCTTGTGATCTCAACCTTCACTCCACCCGGAACAGTTCGCAACCGTGCCGAGCAATTTTTCTCTTTCATCAGGATCGTGTCTGACAATGTTCTGCAGTGCCTCGCCTCTTCATGGTGGGAAAGCACGAATTCAGGAGAGACTTGGTAAATGAGCGAAACCACAGTGCGTTATGAAGGTTATTTGCGATGCAGCGCCGAACACTCGGAGTCGGGCGTCGTTGTCGTGACAAACGCCCCAAGAGACAATCACGGCAACGGTGCGAGCTTCTCGCCAAGTGAACTGCTGTCTGTTTCACTCGGAAGCTGCATCCTGAGCATCATGGGAATTATGGCTAGTTCGATGGACATCGACATCACCGGTGCGACTGCGAAGGTAGAGAAAAAGATGGCGAATGCGCCGAGAAGAATCGCCAAAATCTCGGTTCATGTGCATGTCTTTGGCGAACTTGCGGAAAGCCAAAAGCTAAAGTTAGAAGCTGCGGCTCATGAGTGTCCAGTTCACAACATCCTGAATGTTGAGGTCCCGATCTCATTCACTTGGGGGCCTGCGTAGGTAGAGAACTAAGCTCAGAGTGAATCACTGAATCGCGATTGGTAGCGAATGGTGGCGGTTAAATGCCGTGTCCCGATTCTCATGCTTCTTCGTCGTGTGCGCAGTAAGGACGAACATATCGGTGTATACGATTCGCTGGCTCTCGGGTGGTACCCTCACCGACGTTTGAATTGCCATTCGAATCGGCTCTCCAGCAGCGCTTTGGTTGTTTTCACTCGATCACTCCACTCGAAACAGCGCGCACCCGTGCGGCGCAAGCACGACATGCAACGTTTTCGCGCGCGGAATGCGTTTCTGGTTCCAGATGTCGAAAACCGCATGCGGCTTGTCTTCCAGGTGAAACACCATCCAGGGCAGATCGGATGTCGACGGCTCGTCTTGCAGGTTGAATACGGCCAAATACTGGTGGCTTCGCGTGCGCGCATACCAGTAGCGCTGCGGGAACGAGTCCGTCTTGCCGTCCTTGAGCGGCATCAGCCCTTGCCCGCTTTCGATCGAGCGCTGGTTGATTCCGAGCACGTCCTTATTGGTGATAAGCGAGCGTGTGAAGTCGTCTAACTTGCTCAGGTTGGTTCCCAGAATCAGGGGTGAGCGCGAGATGGCCCAGAGAGTGAACTCGGTGCGCTGCTCGTCCTGCGTGTAGCGGGACTGTCGCGGGTCGCCCCAGCCGGGATGCGGTGTGAGCGAACCTTCAGGCAGCATGTCTTCATCGGGCCACGCACCGGGCTTGACAAGGGGCGCCCACTCCGCGAGGCGATCGAAGGCGTCGCGCACGCCGAAGGGAAACTCGCCTTCGCCGGGTTTGTGCGCGGCGCTCCATACATCCCAGTGGTCGTCAGAGATCCGCCACATCTGCGCGTACTTCGCGACTTCGGCCGCGTGGTCAAGCTGCGTCGGTCCCGGAGACAGGCTCAGCAGAATCGGCCGGCCGGTCTTCTTGATGGCTTCGGCGATCTGGCGAATCTCGGAGGGCCGGTAGGGATGGTCGGAGATGCAATCGACCTTGATGTAGTCGAGTCCCCACGAGGCATAGAGCTTGAGCATGGAGTCGTAGTAAGCCTGTCCGGCTGCGTTGTCGCGTACGCCCCAGTTGCCTTCGTCCCATGGGCAGGGGGAGTCCTTGTCGGCGGCGTCGGCGGCGTGAAAGCTGGATCCGGCAATGGGCAGATTCTGGTCGACGACGCCACGCGGGATGCCGCGCACGATGTGAATGCCAAACTTTAGGCCCTGCGCGTGGACCCAATCGGCGAGCGGCTTGAAACCCGCTCCATTGGCCGCCGAGGGGAACCGGCTCGTAACCGGAATAAGGATGCCGTTTGCGTCCCAGACATATTTGCGGGTCTCGACTTTGTCGGCGAAGGGATCCTGCATGTACCAGCCCTCGTCGATCACCGAGTATTCCCAGCCGTATTGTTTCAAGCCGGCGAGCACCGTCGTATTGGCGCGGTAATCGGTCTCGTCGATGGTGAGGCCATAGGCGTCCCAGCTATTCCAGCCCATAGGGGGCGTAGGGGCCAGTTTTGTGGCCGATGCCGAGGCCAGGCTCGATCCACAGAGGAGGGAAAGAAGAATTACGGCGGCGGATAAAGTGCGTTGAAACATGCGGAAACGTATACCACATTCGGCCCGCATTTGGCGGGCAGGAATAGGGTTCGGGGTGCATTCTCAGGGACATGGCTGTGGATGAAGTGATGCGCCTCACGTTCAAATGGGCCTATAATGCTGTCGAATCAAAATAACAGCTGCCAGATGCCTGTCGCGACACCTGCAACTGAGGAGAGTGTCATGTTGAAGCCATTCCTGCTTATTTGTGCAGCGGCCTTGTTCTCGATCGCTCCGTCAACTGTATCGGCAGCCCCGCCGCAGGATGCGGCCGCCAAGGTTCCCGCGAAGGTGACCCCTGAAACGCAGGCCAAGGCCCAAAAGCTTTATGCGCGGGATTGCGCCCTATGCCATGGCGAAACGGGGGACGGCAAAACCGATCTCGCGAAGGATATGCAACTGACGATGATCGATTGGTCCGACTCCAAAACGCTGGCGAACAGGCAGGACCAGGAACTCTTCAAGATCATCCGGAACGGCAAGGACAAGATGCCTGCCGAAGACTCCGGCAGGGCGAAGGACGACGAAGTCTGGAACCTGATCGTTTATATCCGCAGCCTCGGAAAGGCTCAGCCCGCTGCGCCGGCGACGCCGACTGCGGCGACCACGGCTCCGGCACCTGGCAACTAGGGTCTGTTCCCATTACTGGGATTGATGGTGTTCTACCCCGGCGCGCAACGTGGCGGCATACCTCTCTTCCAAATTGTTCACGCTGGTTTTCGCGATCACACTTCTTCGAAATAATCTGCAAACGACGCCGAACACCGGTGGCGATTGTCACAATTGTTCCACGTGGAACAATTTTCGAGCTCGACTGTCCGCCCCTCCGTTCCGCCCAAGCT
Source organism: Acidobacteriaceae bacterium (assembly GCA_003140785.1). Lineage (GTDB taxonomy): Bacteria > Acidobacteriota > Terriglobia > Terriglobales > Acidobacteriaceae > Telmatobacter. Next base: position 4,357 of record PLKY01000229.1, read on the forward strand.
CGTGCGGTAAGCTGATGCGGGGGTGTGGTTGATGCGATTGCGCGATTGGAGTCGTGCGGTTTTTAGCAGTTGGTTGTTATTTCTGGGGCTGGCGCTCGCGTCGATTTTCGCCGCGGGCCAGGATGCCGCAACGAATCCGGCGCTGCCGGTCATTCATGTCGACAATGGGCCGAATTCCGACGCGGCGCAAAAGGCGCACTACGTCGTCCTTGTCTCGCTCGACGGCTTCCGCTGGGACTACGGAAAGCGCGATGGCGCCACGCATCTCTTAGCGTTGGGCAAACAAGGCGTCTGGGCGCCCGAAGGAATGTTGCCGAGTTTTCCGTCGCTGACGTTTCCGAATCATTTCACGATCGTGACCGGGTTGTATCCGGAGCATCACGGATTGGTTGCCAATGGCTTCTACGATCCAGCCAAGCAGACGCGCTATGCGATTAACGATCCGACCGCTGTTACCGATGGAGGTTGGTACACTGGTACGCCATTGTGGAGCTTGGCGGAAAGGCAGGGCATGCGCACCGCGTGTTTCTTCTGGCCCGGCTCTGAAGCGAAGATTGCCGGCTATCGGCCGACCTACTATCTGCGCTTCGACAACAAGATTGACGACAACGCGCGCATCGACCAGGTGCTGGCGTGGCTGCATCTGCCTGCTGCAGACCGGCCGCACTTCATTACGCTCTATTACGACGAACCCGATCATGAGGGCCACCAATACGGGCCGGATGCACCGGAGACAAAGGCCGCGGTCGTGAAAGTGGATAAGCTTGTCGGCAAGTTGAAAGAAGGACTCGACGCGACAGGACTGCCCATCGATCTGGTCGTCGTAAGCGACCACGGTATGGCAAAGGTGCAGGGCGACTGGATCACGCTGGACAAGTTTGCCGACCTCACAGGTTTCGAAACTGCGGGCTCGCTCTTATACGGTAAAACCGACGAAGATGCAGTGCGCGTCTACAACCAGCTGAAGAAGGCCTCATCGCAGTTCGTCGTTTACCGGCGCAAAGATGTGCCGGGAGAACTCAACTTCCGTGACAATCCGCGCGAAGGCGATCCGGTTGTCATTGCGACCGGTCCCTTCATCATCCGTGCGCACGGGCCTCCCGCCGGAAAGCAGG
>PLKY01000170.1:0-22316 GCA_003140785.1 Acidobacteriaceae bacterium
GCCATGCCTGGCGGCTGCTGGCCGGACGCGCGCGGATGGACTGGAGCGCCCCGGCCGGCAAAGGCATCATGGAAGCGATTGCGGATGGACGAATGATTGGCTCGGAGAGAGCCGATCGATAAGAGACGACGGGCACCATGTCGATTTGCTCGTCGCTAGTTGCGAAGGACGCGCTTTCGCGCTCGCGAGGGTTGGAGAGAAGCTCGTCTGCCGCCATTTGTTGCGCGCGCAGGATGCGATCCATGGCATCGAGTGAGAGATTTCGCCTTCTTCGCAGGAAATTGGAGATGTGAGATTGGCCGAGACCTGTTTGGCGGGATAAAAGCGAGACGTTGAGTGTGCCTCGCTGTATCCTGCGAAGTAATTCCACGCGGAGACGCTCGTGCATCTGGGTGAAGTTCATTTGTGAATTGTTCGCTTCCAGCAATGGATGAAAACGGTCGCCGTTTTCTTGCAGCAATGCAAACGGTGCTCTTGGCCCTTCAATTCGATGGCATGCCGGTTGAATGGAAGTTTCGGGGGCGGGAAATAAGCAAGGATACCTTGACCCAGAAGAGCCATACATCTAAATTGGGCTTACTTTATCTCATACATGTTTGTCAGAAATTCTCGAAGATTTGTATAAGTCGGCGCAACTTCGAAGAGGCCAAGTTAGGTCTCTTTGGTTTGCGATTCCCGATGCGGCATAACTAAGGATGGTTAGATTCAAATCAGCGGGACATTCTCCAAATGGCAAGCGCCCAAGCGAGGCGCATCGGACAGGCATGTGGGAATTCCCAGATCTGCGCTCTAAATATAAGACAAAGAACAAGAGAAAACAGACAGAAATCCCCTATCAGGACAGAAGAAACCTGAGTAGCTTTGCCTGATTCTCGTTACCCCGCCAATCAACGACATTCATCGAACGAAGGCGGGAATGGGCTTTTTTCACGGAGAATCCGTCATGGAATTATGCGTGCAATTGAAAGTTTGCGAGGGGTGCGGTTGTCTTTGGTATCGGTCCCAGACACAAGGGACTGTGTATTGCAAGGAGTGTGAGGTAAAACTGAAGGACTTTCCGTCGCCTGAGACACGAAAGAGGCGCGGGCGGCCGAGCCGCAAAACGCTTGCAAAAGTCTGGGCGGTTGCAGAGTCAGTTGGGGGTGCGGAATGAGTGCAGCGCCTCAGTTGCCGTTGGTGTGGGGATCGAGCGGCTTATTGAATGCTTGGCCGGAAGAGGGAAAACCGTGCCAGGAACAGCTGGCCGCAAAACCCTTGGAAGAGCCGGATGAAGAGGAGCCGGCAAGCGCCCCGCCGGTCTGCATGGCGTTCTACCGGAAACATACGGAACGCATGTTACGGCGTTATTTGTACGCTTCGACGCAGGTGGGGCGTTCGCCGTCCATTTTGGGCGATCCGGTGGGGCGGGGATGGGTTTCGAGCCGGCGCATACGGACGTTCGAAGATGCGGTGATCTTTGTGTTGGACGTGGAGCGATGCCTCGACCGCCTTGGCTCACTCGATCGGGCCATGCTGAGCAGGATTGTCCTTCAGGAATATACCCAGGCCGAGGCTGCTGTGTTGCTGGGTATGAGCCCGCGAGCCATCTCCTACAAATTCCCGCTGGCCCTGGATCGTTTGACAGAGCAACTGCTGGAAAACGAACTGCTGATACTTCCGCATTGATACTTATCGATAGAGCAAAGCAAAGGGCGCAATCGATCGCGCCCCTCTTGCTCAAACCGAAGCCATTTGCTCCATCACTAGAACTTGCGCGACCACTCGCGCGGCCAGCGTTCCACGATCACCTTTTTGTCAGTGAAGAACTCGATGGCGTCGCGGCCTTGCGCGTGCATGACGCCAAAGAAGCTGCCCTTCCATCCGGAGAATGGGAAGTAGGCCATGGGCGCGGGCACGCCGATGTTGACGCCGACATTTCCTGTAGAGACGGAGTTGCGGAATTTGCGCGCTGCTGCGCCGGACGAAGTGAAGATGGAGCTGGCGTTGCCGTAGGGCGAGCGGTCAATGAGTTCGACGGCCTCTTCGACAGATTTGGCATGGACGACAGAAAGAACGGGTCCGAAGATTTCGGTCTCCATAAGCGAGCTTGTGGCAGGAAGCCCGTCGAGGACGGTGGGGCCGACGAAAGAGCCATCGCCGTTCGACACATTGCGACCGTCGACGAGGAGCTTGGCGCTATCGCCAGCGCCCTGGCCGATGAGCGAGACGACGCGATCGCGGCTGGCCTTGGTGATGACAGGACCCATTTGCACAGCCGGATCGAGGCCATTGCCGACTTTGAGTGCAGCCGCAGTTGTGGCGATGGATTCGCGGAACCAGCTTTGCGCTTCGCCGATGGCAACGGTGACGCTGACGGCAAGGCAGCGTTGGCCGGCGCAGCCAAATGCCGAGTCGGCAATGATTTTCGTCGTTGTTTCGGGATCGGCGTCGGGCAGGACCACGACGTGATTCTTGGCGCCTCCCTGGCACTGCACGCGCTTGCCGCTGGCCGAGCCACGTGTGTAGACGTATTTGGCCACGGGCGTGGAACCGACGAAGCTGACGGCGCGAACGAGGGGGTGGTCCAGGAGCGCATCGACTGCAGCTTTTCCGCCGTTGACGAGGTTGACTACACCTGCGGGCAGGCCCGTTTCGTTGATCAACTCGACGAGGCGCGCGGCGGAGAACGGGACCCGATCGCTTGGCTTGAGGACGACGGCGTTGCCGGTGGCGATGGCGTATGGGAGGAACCACAGGGGAATCATTAATGGAAAATTGAAGGGCGTGATGATGGCGGCGACGCCAAGTGGTTGCCGCACCATGATCTCGTCGATGCCCGGCGCAACGTCCTCAAGTGAGTATCCCTGCATGAGGACGGGAATGCCGCAGGCGACTTCAACGTTCTCGATGCCACGGCGCAGTTCGCCTTTGGATTCGGCGAGGGTCTTGCCGTTCTCCGTGGTGATGATGGCGGCTAACTCATCGAAGCGTTCTTCGAGAATCGCTTTCAGCTTAAAGAGAAATTGGATTCGATCGGCGGCCGGTGTGGCTCGCCACGCTGGAAAGGCGGTGTGGGCGGCTGCAACAGCTGCGTCAACCTCGGCGGCTGACCCGGAAGGCGATTGGCCGAGCGGTTCTCCGGTAGCGGGGTTGGTCAGATCGAGACCGGGCGCACTGGTCGACTTTTGCCATTTGCCGCCGATGAAGTTGCGGATCTCAAGGGTGCGGATTTCAGGGGAAGCGAAAGTAGTCATCGGACTTCCAATGTACCGCAGAGGGAGGTCCGCTGGCAGCAGGAATCGCACCGAAGCTCGGGCGCGGGGGGTGAAGGTCCGAGTTCGCGGGAAGCGAATCGTCGCAGCCGGCCTGTCTTGATCAGAGTTGTTTGGGGCGCAGACTCTCGAGGAGGTTGTCGAAACGAACCCAGTGAATTGCGCAGTCCTTCTCGCTGGTGCCGTGGGAGTAGAAAAGGTACTTGCCGTCGGGAGTGACGTACTGTCCCCAACGATGGGCTAGACTGTCGTTGATTTTGGGTCCGAGGCTCACCGGTGAGGTCCACGCTCCATCGTGCTTGTGGAACGAGAGGTAGAGTTCTGACTCGTAGGTCTTGCTCTCTTTGGCGCTGACGATCATGTAGGACTCATCGGGAGCGACATAGAGGTCGCCATTGAAACCCGGTTCGTTGAGTGGCTGACCGAGGCTCTTCACGGTGATCGCATGATCTGAAATGGTCAACACGCTGAAGGCGTAGGTGCTGCCATTTTTCACGTCGTCGGCATCGGGCTCGCTGCCAACGTAGTTGTTCCCGCTGTTGGTTGGCATGAAGTCGTACACGCCGAACGGCACGTCGAGGAAGGGAACGGGCGCGCTCCAAGTATCGCCTTTTTTGTGCGACTGCCAGACATTGTGCATGCCACCTTTTCTCATGTAGAGCGTCTGGGCATCGATCGAGAATGTGGGTGACATGAACTGCGCAGCGATCATGGTGGGCTTACCCCAATGGCCATCCGCGTATTGCATCATTCTCAGCTCCGCGTGACCACCACTCACCCATGAGTCGCTTTGCGTGTAATAGAACTGCATTCCGTCTTGGGAGAATGCGACGCGTCCCATGGTGAAAGTGCCGCTGTCGGTAAGGAGTCCGGGCGCAAAAGTCTGGGGCGTGTCGGATGGACGCGGCTGACCCAGATAGGCATCGGGGCTATCCCAGAAACTTTGCTGGGGGCGAAGCATCGGGCAGATTAAGATTGCGATTCCCACGAGGCAGACGGCACGTTTCACATTCATGATCTGAGGAGTCCTTATTTCTGGAGCGAGATTTGCGCGATAGACGCAAAAGGTGCACGCATCATTCCAAGCAAGTTCCATGCCAACAATTGCAACGCTAAGGGGGAGGCGTGAGACTCCGCAATCATTCTGTTTTCAAGCGGACGGGCGGGCACACGGGTCGGATAAGCGCGGCGATACTGTTCGAAAATGAAATCGATCGACCAAAAGCGAACACCTGGGTTCGTGGCAGGCTGCGGAAGGACGCTGATTGTGTTGTGAAATCTTCGAATGAATACCGCAGGGGCTGAAGCCCGCGCGAATATGGAAGCTCTTTCGGCACGACTGAAGTCGTGCCCTGTTACAAAGCGCGAAATGAGGGGAATTTTTCCGCAACCCGCCAAGCAACTCATTCGCGCTGTGGCTGCCGTTTGCTATCGTGTACGGGGTTGATTTTCCGATTTTGAAAATGCAACGAATCGGTCCTTCTGGAGGGACGGAGTCTTATGTCGTTTTCGCCGAAATATGCCGCTTTGCTTCTGATGTTGCCTTCAATTTCGATTGCTGCACAGCAGCCCGCTGGTCAATCCGCGAGCGCACTGCAGCCCACCGCCGCGGCCGAAGCGCCGAACCGGGACACGAGCTACATTGACGAACACGGTACTGCCCATGTGACGCGGGTGGTGCCGGTGCCGCAGGATCTGAGCCCACAGGCGCAGCTGGCGTTGGGCCATGGCGGGCCGGACCAGGGGCCTCCGCAATCGCTCGACGAGCGGCGGAAGATGACGGATGCCTACACGGCGCGAGCGCGGGTGGCGTGGACTCGGATCTGTCCGAACACGCTCGTGGATCAGACGATGGCCGGTGTTCCGGTACATATTGTGACTCCTGACTCTATGCCCGAGCGAAACCGAGACAAGGTGCTGTTGAATTTGCATGGAGGCGGGTTCAACTCGGACTCGGGTTCGTACACGGAGTCGATTCCGATTGCGAGCTATACCGGAATCAAAGTGGTGGCCGTGCTGTACCGGCTCGCGCCGGAGCATCCCTATCCTGCGGCAGTGGACGACTCGGTGGCTGTCTACAAAGAGCTGCTGAAGATCTACAAGCCCGAGCACATCGTGATTTACGGGACGTCCGCCGGCGCGATTTTGACGGCAGAAGTGGCTGCGAGGCTCAAGCAGCTGGGATTGCCTTTTCCGGCGGCGTTGGGGATCTTCAGCGGCATGGGCGACTTTGCACGTGCGGGAGATTCTGCGGCAATGTACGCCTTGCGCGGGCTGACGGGGCATCTCGATCCACCCGATCCCAAGCAGCATGATGGGGAGTATGTTGGCTCCGTCGACCCGAAGGATCCGGTACTTTCGCCTATCTATGGAGACCTCCATGGCCTGCCGCCGACGCTGTTTGTGACCAGCGGGCGCGATCTACTTCTGAGTGGGACGGCCAACCTGCATCGCGCCTATCTGAGCGCGGGCGTCGATGCGAGGCTGGTGGTTTTCGATGCGCTGCCGCACGCCTTCTGGTATGACCCGATGCTGCCGGAAGCAATCGAAGCCAATCACACGATGGCGGATTTTTTTGCGAAGCAGCTGGCGAAGTGAGTTGACCCGATTAGTCCGGAATCGGAGTGACCGGAATGCGAAGCGATGAGTTGATGCGGGAGAACATTTCGAACGCGGCGGCGATCGCCGTCAGTTCGACGATCTCCTGGCAATTCAAATGCTCGCTCACGGCGTCGAAGGCTGCTTCATTGGCGGCGTGACCGGATTGATGGAGAAGGCTGGCGTAGCGGAAGCCGGCCTTTTCTTTCTCTGAGAATGGGCCTTTTTCGAAGTTATCGTAGCTCGCAACTTGTCCCAGCGTGGCTCCGCGCTTGAGGGCCAGATAGCGGTGTGCGCTGATGCAGTAGTCGCAGCGGTTGAGCGATGCAATGCGCGTAGCGATGAGCTCCTTGTACCAGCCGGGCAATGCGCCATCTGCCATGAGGGGCTTGAGAAACTCGGTGATTCCCAAGGCCAGCGCAGGAACATTGGCGAGGGCCTTGAACATGTTGGGCACCACACCGCGATCAGCCAGGAGCTTGTCGTAGAGTTGTGCAACCTCTGTCGGAACTTCGTCCCGCTCGAGGAGCGGAACACGGGACTCAGCGATTGAAATGTCGGTCATAGCGCCCCAGGCATCGGCTCCTGCCAGTGTAAATGCGCAGCATCGTATTCCAGTTTTTAAGTAGAGCGGTGTTTGCATAAGAACTCCCCTATTTAGGAGAACGCCATGGGCGGGTTTTTTCCTTTGCGGAAGCAAGCTGGGTTCGGTTACCGAAAGGTTAAGAAACGCTCAGGGTCAAGGACGATCTTCGGGATTGGAATTGCACGTCAGCGTGGTTGATGGCGAATGGGGGAAATGCGCGACGAGGGGAGTTGTCGCTTAGTCAGCGGCTTAACGGAGCCGCCCTCGGCTACCAGCGGATGTTGCAGAAGAACCATCGGGATCCCAAAGCGCTGGTGGGCATCAGCCTGGTTGCGCTGGCCAGCCGTCAGTTCGAAGCGTCTGTTCAGATGGCGAAGGCCGCTGTGGCCGCGGCGCCGGCGATGGATGTGGCATGGGTGACATTGGGTCAGGCGCTGAAGGCTGCCGGCAGATGCGACGAGGCGAAGCAGGCCTACCTTGAGGCGATCCGGCTCGACGGCACGAGTCCTCTGGCGTGGATTGGAATGGGCGAACTGCTGATGGCGGAAGGTCTTCCCGAACAGGCGCTGGATGCGTATGAATTTGTGCTGCGCCGGCGTCCGGCGATGGCGACCGCGCATATGGGCATCGGGCATGCACTGGCTTGCATGGGCAAGGACGCCGAGGCCCTCGAGTCCTATGAGCGAGCGCTAATCTTCGCTCCGAAGACGCCGGAAGCGGAGTTTGCCGCAGGGTTTGTCCTGGTTCGGCTGGGACGAATTGAAGATGCGGAGAGGCGCTATCGGCGGGCGCTGACGCTGCGACCGGACTTTGCTGCGGCATGGATGAATCTCGGCTGCCTGCTGCGCGAGGAGGGGCGTGAGGCGTATGCCGAGGCGGCGCTGCGGCGGGCGGTTGAATTAAGGCCGGAGATGATCGTGGGCTGGCTCAACCTGGCCCTTCTAAAGCGGGAGCAACGGATCTTCGACGAGGCAGAGGCGCATCTGCAGAGAGCCTTTGCGCTCGATCCGGAAAGGGCGGAGACGCTCGTAGCGTGGTGCCAGCTTCAATCAGCAAAAAAGGACCAGGCGGGGGCGTGGGGGTGGTTACGGTGGGCGCTGGCGCGCGCGCCTGACAATGCTGAGGCCGTAAATATGACCGGCATTTTGATGCACACGGAGGGCCGCTTCTCCAAGGCTATTGAGGCGTTCGAGCGGGCCGAAGCATTGGGCAGCGGGGCGGCGGTTTCGAATCGCGGCAACAGCCTGCTGGATTTGGGAAGAATGGACGAGGCGATGCGATCGCACGTGGCGGCGGTTAAGAACGATCCGCACTGCGCCGGTGCACGGTACAACCTGGCTTTGGTGCAGCTCAGGCTGGGCGATTGGGACCGCGGGTGGAGAGGCTACGAAGCGCGTTGGCGCTTCAGGGAAGTGCATCGAGCGCCGATGGTTTTTCAGAAGCCTCGGTGGCGTGGCGAACCGCTGCGTGGCAATCGAATATTGCTGCACGCCGAACAGGGACTCGGCGATGCGATCCAGTTTTGCCGGTATGCGCCGTTGGTTGCGGCTCGAGGTGGTGAAGTGATTCTGCAAGTGCACGAGCCTGTGGAATGGCTGATGCATTCGCTCTCCGTGGTGCAGGGGGGAAGGGCGCAGGTGGCGCAGTTGGGCGTTGCGCCGCCGGAGTTCGATTTGGAATGTCCGTTGATGAGTCTGCCGGCGGTGTTTCGAACCGCAGTGGACACAGTTCCCTGGTTGGGTCCGTACCTTGGCGCAGAGCCGGAGCTGACTGCGGAACACGAGGCGAAGCTTCGCGCGGTGGGCGGCGGGTTGTTTCGCGTGGGCGTCGCATGGGCTGGAAATCCGCGATACAAAGCTGACGGGCGGAGATCGATGAAGCTGGCAACGTTGCTGCCGCTGTTTCTCACGAAGAGCGTCACTTGGGTTTCGCTGCAAAAGGGCGAAGCGTGCGAGCAGCTGAAGGAAGTGGCCGACGAAGTAGTGATCCTGGATGGATCGAGCGGAGACAAAAATCTTGCGGAGACGGCGGCGCTCGTGGCGACTCTGGATGTTGTGATCACGACCGATACCTGCATCGCTCATCTTGCCGGTGCAATGGGCAAGCCCGTCTGGATCATGCTGCCTCATCTTGCCGATTGGCGATGGATGGAAAAGGTTGAGACGACACCGTGGTATCCGACGGCGCGCTTATTTCGACAGGAATCGCCTGGAGATTGGGAGGAGGTGCTGGAGCGAGTTAGTGCGGAGTTGGGTTTGTTCCACTCGCAGCGGTCGGGATCGGAGAATTCTCGTCTCGGTGCGACAGCAGTTGCGCACGAACGCGCTGCATGATGCCGATGTAATACGCAAGATTGTGGATGGAGTTGAGCGTACCGCCGAGCGATTCTCCGGCATGCATCAGGTGGCGCAGATAGGCGCGTGAATAACGGCTGCAGACCATGCAGCTGCAAATTGGGTCGGGAGGATTCTGATCCTCGGCGTACTGTTTGTTCTTGATATTCATGCGGCCTTCGCTGGTGAAGAGCAGGCCGTGGCGTGCCGCGCGTGTGGGTAGCACGCAATCCATCATGTCGACTCCCATGCGGGCGTACTGCTCGATCTCACCGGGATAACCGACGCCCATCACGTAGCGCGGCTTGTTGGTGGGCAGTAGTGGCAGAACTTCCGAAATCACTTCGAGCGTTGCTTCGCGCGGCTCGCCGACGCTGAGGCCTCCAATGGCGTAGCCATCGAAGTCCATTTCGACCAGACGCTCGGCGCTCTCGCGGCGTAGGTCCGTGTAGACGCCGCCTTGCACAATGCCGAAGAGGCTTTGCGTCCGGTTTTCGAACTCGTCGTGCCAGACGACTTCATTCTGGTGGGCGCGGAGATGGTCGAGCGAGCGCCGCGCCCAATTCATGGTGAGGCGTAGGCTCTCGCGTGCCCGATCGCGATCCGCCGGATACTCGGTGCATTCATCGAAAGCCATGGCGATGTCCGCGCCGAGCGCGATCTGGACGTCCATCGAGTGTTCGGGCGTGAAGAAATGGCTGCTGCCATCGAGGTGCGAACGGAAGTGCACGCCCTCGTCGCTGACCTTGCGCAGTTGTGTGAGGCTGTAGACCTGAAAGCCGCCTGAGTCGGTGAGCATGGCCCGCGGCCAACTGATGAACTTGTGCAGTCCGCCCAGGCGGCGAATGGCTTCGTGCCCCGGACGCAAGTAGAGATGGTACGTGTTCCCGAGAATGATTTCAGCACCGAGGGATTCGAGAACATCCTGGGGAACGGCTTTGACGGTGCCCGCTGTGCCCACCGGCATGAAGACTGGAGTTTCGATGGCTCGGTGCGGGAGATGGAGCTGGGCGCGGCGTCCGCCTGCGGCACTTGAATTGAGGATGTCGAAGCGGAGAGCCACAGGTTGATTCTAGCGGGGCCGGCGGCGCACTTCTGAAAGCCGAGAGTCGACCGAAATGTTGCGGCCAAAAATGGGACGGACGGCAACCTCGCCAGGGAGTCCGGTTTGAACCCCCTGGTTTTCGCAAATTATCCAACGCGGCGGTTGTGTTCGGCGCGGAAGACGCAGCGCGAAGCCACATTCTGCCGGTGCGTGAGGATGCGCCGATCCCTCGGTGTGAGGCGGCCGTTATGGCGTGCACGCATCATGCGCATCTGCCGATGAATGCTTCCATGCTGCCGTTCGAGGCGTGCGGTCTGGCGACGGTTCAGTTGGCCCGTGCGGAAGCCGTTGCTGATGCGTCGTTGCTGGTTGAACTGGCGCTGGGCAATGCTGGGTTTCTGTGCGGCCGGCGCCGGTGTTTGTGCAAACGTGATGGCGGGCGCTGCAACGATTGCCGCCATAAGGACGAACTTCATGATTCTCATGGTGTCTCTCCTTCTGTGGCGGCGTTGATTTGACCACGCACACTGGCTGAAACACAGGGTTCTGGAATTCGTTTTCAATCGAAAGGTGGAGGCCTGACGCGCTTTCTGCTCGGGCTGCGTTGCGTTACTTCGCGTCTCGATCGAGCTTGATCTGCAATCCCGCGCGCGCGACGCGCGGTGTGCCGAGTGTCGTCGTCGGAGTCTTTGAAACTTCAATGGAGCGATCGAAGAGATTCTCGCCGGCCGCGAAGAGCTGCAAGTGCTTACCGATGTCGCGTGAGGCATAGGCATCGAGGCGGAAGAAGCTGTGCAGGAGAAAAAGATTTGCGTCGTCATCGAACTGATGGCCGCTAAGACGGCTTTGCAGGCTGAGTGTGCCGATGGCTGGTTTGTAGGCGCGAAGATTGAGCGACGCCATGTTGCGGGCGACCTCGGGAATCCAGTTGCCAAGATCTTGTGTGCCGCGCGAAACGGTGGCATGTGCATATTGGTAGCCTCCGTCGAGCGACAACCAGTGTTGCGGCGCGAGTTCAAAATCGAGGGCCACGCCGCGACTTTCAATTTGTCCGAGGTTCTGGCGCGCGAGCAGTATTGGAGACGAGTTCGGATTCGTGGTGACAGCAACGATGGGGCGATTGACTTCCGTTAGGAAATAGCTCGAACGGATGGTGCCCCAATGCCACTCGCTGGCGAGGCCCGTTTCCCAACCGGTTGCGCGCTCACTCAGCAATTTTGCATTCGGCAAGGTGAGTTTGTTGCCGACCTGTGTGGAACGGTAGAGCTCACTGGGCGAGGGTGCGCGAAAAGCGCGAAAGGCGGACGCGGATGCGGCCCAGTGATTCAGGAATTTGCGGGAGACTCCGAGGCGCGGATCAAAGAGACGTTCATCGAGTTGCGTGGGTTGCGTTGCGCTGGGGATCCACGTCAATCCGTTCCAGGTGAGCTGCTGGCCGTCGTAGTTTTGAAACCAATCCATGCGGGCGGAGGCCGACGCAGTCCATGCACGATGTACCCACATTGCTTCGCCGTAGAGTCCGGAGTCGCGCTGGTGATCGTGCAGATTTGTGAGCAGCGTGGATGAGCCGAGGGACTGCTCGCGATCCCAATAGCGAACATCGTGGGAGTCGGCGCCTGCGAGCAGAACGATCCCGGAACCGAGCGGGTGCGTCCAGTGCGCAGCGGCACCGAGCTCATTGACGGGGACCAGCGCGAATTTTGACGGCGTCTCACTGCAGCGATAGACGCAGGTAGGATCGGCTGCAGTGGGCGTGTTTGTAACGCTTGAAAATGTCTGGCGGTAATGTTCCGTGGAACCGTAAAGACGCAACAACGCGGTATCGCCACCTGGCCCGTGCCAATCGCCGCCGGTGGCATAGCGCCAGAGGCGAGTTCCGTTGGTTTGGAATGGGGTGCCGTTACCGCGCGCTTCATTCATGCCGCTGCCGCGGATGAAGAGACGAAGCGGTCCACGATCGTGGTCGGCGACGAAGAGGCCATTCTGGCTGTGCAAGTTCGATGCGATGTCGACAGAACCGCGCTGGTCAGGAGCTTCCTGGATGTAGCCGTCGGTGCCGATTGTGCCGCCTGCGGCGAGCAATCCCCACGGGCCGCGCTTGGTTTCGCCGAGAGCGCTGTCGTCGTAGGTTCCTTCTCCGCCGTAGCTGGAGCGGATCTCGCCACGATCGGTGGTGGGGCGCACGGTGATCATGTTCAGCACGCCGCCGATGGCAGCTGAACCGTAGAGGTCGCTGGCGCCGCCTCGGACAAGCTCGACACTTTGTATGGCAAGCCCCGGTTGCTCTTCCCAGTGAATCCATCCGCCAATGGGATCGTTAAGTGGAACATCGTCCTGCGTGACGAGGGTGCGGCTGGCTGAGGTGGAACCGAGACCGCGCACGCTGATGCCCTGCGATGTGGGATTCGCAACGAGAGAACTCGATCGGCGGAACATTTCAACGCCGGGAAGTTGGCGGACCTCGTCGTCCATCGTGATAGCCGCCGTGGTGCTGAGTGCGGTCTGCGATAGAACGCGCGTGGTGACGGGGCTCTGCAACTCTCCCAGGGGCTCGCGATAGGCGGTCACAGTGACCTCTTCCGACACGCCAGCCCGTTCGAGGTGAACGGTTGCGCTTGCGCTTAGCTCAAAAAAGTTGCCGGCAAACCCATCGGCATCCACGCGAATGCGGCATGGCAGCTCGCACTCAAACGTAAACCGGCCTTCTGAATCAGTGCGCCCCAGTATGTGTCCAGCGGGCTTCTGCACTGAGGCCTCTGGAATGGGGGCACTGGCGCTGTCTTCAACGGTGACCGTGAGGCTCACCTGACTCTGCGCCATTAGACAGAGCGGGACCAGCAGTGCCACCGCCAGCGCTCGCGCGCCAAACATCGCTTTGGATCGGGACCACAGCATGAGCCTCACTTTCGGAGCGTTCGAGGAGCGTCTCGAGCAGTTCAGCCACAGTCTTACAATGGCGGGGAACGACGGCTTGCGGTGCGACTTCGTTGAGGGGAATAAGAACAAATGTTCGTTCTGCCAGGCGCGGATGAGGAATTTCCAGGCCCGATTCATGGATGCAAAGGTCCCCCATCAACAGGATATCTAAATCGAGCGTGCGAGGTCCGTTCAGGAGGCCCGTTGAGCGATCTCGGCCAAATTCGAGTTCGATTGCGAGTAGGTGATTGAGCAGCGTGTGCGGGGCCAGATCGGTTTCGAGAGCAACGACAGCGTTGACGAAGCGAGGCTGGTCGGCGATTCCAACGGGCTTGGTGGAATAGAGCGAAGAGCGGCCTGCGATGCGGCCCAAAGATGCGAGGCGCTCGGCGGCTGCGGCCAGCGTGGCCTCCGGAGCTCCGGCGGGGCTGGGGAGATTCGCGCCCATTCCGATGTAGGCCCTCTGCATAGGTTTCAGCGTATATTGACGGGTGCTTGGGACTTGAATTTCGCAGTGACGGACCGGAGCCGCAAGAGCGTCGTTGCCAATGCAGCCAGTCCGGCGTACCAGACTGCAAACGCGACGCGCACGNNGGCCCACGCCGGGGCCACGCCGACTCGCTTCAATAGGAAGGGCAGGAAGTTCCAGGTCGTCATGTGGACGTAGTCCCACGGGTCCTCGTGCAAGGAGTCAGTGGCAAGGCCCCAGGCGTCCATCTTGCCCAAGGCAAAGGCTGCGATGTTCTTCATGCGCAGGGCGATGACGAAGGTTGGATGGCCGAACTCTTCTATCTGGTAGAGCTCGAGGGGAAGCCAGAAGGCAAGAGAGGCGAGTTGAATGACGGTACTGATGGCGAGCAGTGAGAGTCCGATCGCCCAGACGGGTTTGCCGAATTCTTCGCGATTGCGTAGCAAGAGCGGAATGGCGAGCATGGCCGCGAACTCCACCGAGGTGGAGACGTAGCGGTCGCCCCAGGCATCGTCGCCGCTCCACACGGTGTAGCGCGCATAAAAGCAAATGTACGCAAGCAGCAGAAGGCCTATGGAGATGGTGTAGGCGCGCACAGCGGGGCTGAATCGCTTCCATCCGAGAAAAGAGATGAGGATGGCGAGGATCAGCAGTGGATCGAAGAGGAAGATGGATTTTTCCGGTGTGAAGAACGCGCCGAAGAATCCGATGTGAAATGGAGTTTCAAATGGGTAGGCTTTTGGCCAGTCGGGATGACGCTGCAGGGTTTCGCGCGCGACGACGCTGACGTACGTATTTGTGAAGGAGCCGAATCGGTAGAACTGATAGAGGCGGTCGAGCAGGCCGAAGAAGCAGAAGACCGGGATGGCGGTGGCGGCATAGTTTCGGCAGCTTTTCCAGAATTGTGCAGCCGGAGCCTTGTCGAACCAGAGAACGAGGAGCACGAAGGCGATGCCGGCCAGCATGTCAAGTCCTGTGGTGAGCCGCGTGAGCAGATTTAGTCCGAAGGCTCCTGTGCCGATGAGGAGGGCGCGCTGACTGCCCGTGCGGAGCCATTCGTATTCGAAGCAAAATCCGGTGACGGTGAGGAGAAAGATGTAGTTGTTCTCCATCATGTTCTGCGTGTAATGCAGATGCGTGGTGGCGAGCAGCAGCGCGAGGACGCCTGCGAGAGAATGGTTGATTGTGAATCCGAATTGGCGCAGCAGCCGGAAGCACACCAGCGCGGTGAGAACGGTGACGAGAATGTTTGTAGAGAAGCTCACGAAAATGTTGCGGACCGTGGGGTCGGTGTTTTTGTAATGAGAAAAGAAAGGCAGGTTTTCGAAGAAAGCCCCGATCATGTCCTGGGGTAGCATCAGCAGCGATTGGCCGATGCCATACCAGCTTTGCAAACGGCCACCGCGGCCGTGCACGCCGAATTCCGGAAACTCCCAGTCGTAGACAGGCGGCTCCGATGTCCAAAAGGCATGCGTGGAATTGAGGCGGTGCTGCGTGTCGGCGGTGCCTAGCTCGCCGGATTGGACAACAAAAGCAATGAGTCCCGCGACAAGAGCCAGGAGGAAAACAGGAGCGCGGAAAAGAGAACGGAGGCGGGGATTCAGCCGCATATCTTCAGGGTATCGCGACAAGGTTCGGCGAGCGCACACGGACGCGGTTCTCTGGTAGCATCCTCTTCGGAGAACTTTTCACAATGGAATCGCCAAACAGCGCGGGGCATGGCATCCGCCGCAATGAAGATATCGCACTGGACCTGCTCAAGTTTGTCGCGGGCACAGCTGGCGTCGGCCGCCCGGTGGCCGGCTCAACGGGATTCAGCGGCTCGGGCGCGGCCAAGCCTGAAGAGTATGTGACCCAACTGCTTGAGCTTTACGGCCGATGCCTGAAAGCAGTGGAAGGCAAAGGGGCAGCGCAATAGAAGGCGAGCCCATTGTGCGCGTCGCTGTGGCCGGAGCCGGAGCGTTTGGCCGCAATCATCTTCGTGTTTACCGCGAATTGGAGGCGAGCGGGCTTCCGGTCGCGCTTGTGGCGGCGGTTGAACCCGATGCAACACGAGGCGCGGAAACAGCGGCGAAATACTCGATCCCTGTTTTCGCCAGCGTCGAAGAACTGCTGAAGGCAGATATGCGCTTGAATGGGGCCAGCGTCGCTGTTCCCACAGTCCATCATCATGCGGTTGCGTCGGTGCTGCTCGATGCGGGCTTGGACTTGCTGGTTGAAAAACCGCTTGCGGCAACGTTGGTGGAAGCGGATGAATTGCTCGCGCTTGCCGAGCGAAAGAGCCGCATTTTGCAACCCGGGCATCTGGAGCGATTCAACC
This sequence comes from Acidobacteriaceae bacterium, assembly GCA_003140785.1. GTDB lineage: Bacteria > Acidobacteriota > Terriglobia > Terriglobales > Acidobacteriaceae > Telmatobacter. The sequence continues at coordinate 15,519 of PLKY01000170.1, forward strand.
CGGCGGTGCTGGCGGTGCAGCCAAAGCTGCGTCGGCCGATGTTTTTTGAAGCGCATCGGCTTTCGATTTTCACGCCGCGTGCTCTGGATGTGGACGTGGTGCTGGACCTGATGATTCACGATCTGGACATCGTGCTGACATTTGCGAATTCTCCGGTGCGCGAAGTGCGTGCAGTGGGGTTGCCGATTCTGTCGCCGAAGGTGGATATCGCGAACGTGCGTGTGGAATTCGAGTCGGGTTGCGTCGCCAACTTTACTGCTTCTCGAGTGTCGACGGAGCGAGTGCGCAAGCTGCGCTTTTTTGAACCGCGGCAATATGTTTCGATCGACTATGCACGGCGCGATCTGCTGGTGATTCGGCTGGATGGGAGTATTCCGCCTGAGATTGCTGCTGCTCTTGAAGGCGGGCAGATTGATTCAGCGGTACTGGCACAGCTTGCGGCAGCAAGCGCGGCCAGTGGACCCAATCCTGGATTGTCGTTTGTGAATCCGCCGGTTTTGCCAGGCGAGCCTTTGCGGCTGGAGATTGAGTCGTTTATCGAGTCGGTGCGGACGAGGCAAGCGCCGCGCGTTACGGCTCGCCAGGGCCGCGACGCGCTGGCACTCGCATTAGAGATTCAGACATCGATGGCTGCACATGCTATGCGCGCCGGGCTGCAGGATTTTTTCGAGCCCGCAAGTTAGTGAACGGTGGAGATCAACGGCCACCAGCGCTTCACGTGCTGACAGTAGGCCGTGTATTCTTGCCCAAAGCTGCGGCGTAGAGTCGGCTCCTCGTAGACCAAAATGAAGCAGTGACAGACGAGCAGAAAACCGCACACGAAGGCGAGGAGACTGAGCGACGTGAAGAAGAGTGCCGCTCCTGCCAGGGCGAACGATGCACCGATGTACATCGGGTTGCGCACGAAGCGATAAGGCCCTCGAATCACGAGGCGTCGAGGTGGGTCGAAGGGTGCGGGCGTGCCTTTGCCGATGCGCGCGAACTCGACGACACACGATAAAGCGAGCGCTGCGCCGAGAATGCCGATGGCAATGCCGAGAATTTGGGGCCAACTGATTTCTACGGGGCGGCTTATTCCGGCCCACGCCAGAACGCGGGCGGGCAAGTAGACGAGCACGAATCCGATGAAGAGAGTGGCATAGGTGAGGGTACGAATCAAGATGAACATGATCGACTCCTTTCTGAGGTGGTGAGGGCGCAGTGTCCACAGCGGCTGGTAAGTTCACGCGATTCCCAGGGTCCGGTTCAGGAAACCGACAACGTACTTCCAGACCAAGTAATAGCCAGCCATTGCAGCCAGGACAAGGAGAGGCAATACGGCATAAGGCACACGAACGTACTGGAAGTAGATAACTCGATGAGCGCCGAAGTCGAGTAATCCCAGGCAACTCGCTACGAAAGCTCCGATGGGGGCTCCAAGGATAGGCAAAACCGCCCCGTGCAGACCGATGGACTGATGAAGGCGTCCATGCGAAGCCAGATAAAGCATGTTCCACAGCCCAAACAGCGTGGGCACCAAAGCAAATGGAAAGACGAGGAAGCGCTCGATGGGGAAAGGCGTGGCGAGCACCAGCCGCACTACGATAAAGCCAGCCAAAATCAGAGGCAAAACGAGAGTCGGCACAAAAATTCCAGCCAGGTAGGCGCGTAAGAAGGGATGCGGTTTCATAGAAACCTTCACATTCTGCGGACGAGTAAGTCCGCGGGTTCACAGGTAGTAAAGAAACACCGGGATCGATGCCGGGAATACAACGGCAAAGACGGCAAGCCCACCGGCGAGGGCCCAGTCGAACCACGGTACTGGAGCGGGTCGTGCATCCAGCCGCCGCAGCATGGCCGGCCACAGATCGCGCTCGGGCTCTGTATCGCCTGGGGGCGGCAATGCTTGCTTGAGCAGTTGTTTCATACGGTCTTCTTCGTGTGCATTCATGGTGTGATCCCCTGTCGTTGTAGATCTTTTCGAAGCAGTCGCAGTGCGCGAAAGACGCGCACCTTGACTGCGGTGACCGAAACGCCGAGCGCGGCGGCTACTTCCTTGTGCGGCAGTTCCTCCACCACTGCGAGTACGGCTGCGATGCGCAGCTTTGGCGGAAGCCGCGAGAAAGCTGCTGCGGTCTTGCGACGAATCTCGGCTGAAATGGCCGGATCGCTCGCAAGCGGCGCCGCGACATCTAGGAGCAGTTCGGTTTCGGACCGTTGTGTGCGCAGCCAATCGAGAGCTGCGTGGGTTGCAATGGTGCGCGCCCAAGCCTCAAATTCGCGTGACGGGTCGAAGCGTGCGTGAGCCCGGTAAATGCGCCAAAAAGTTTCCACGGTTAGATCTTCGGCCGCGGCGGGATTGCGAACGATGCGCATCAACCAGCCAAAGACGGTGCGCTGATGGAGGTGGAAGAGGGTTTCGAAGGCATCGTCGAATGTTGCCGGGTCGCCTCGGCGAAACTGATCCAGAACGTTATTCAGGACGTTGCTCTCTCCGTCCCGCATTGCCTTTTCCCCCTTCATTTATCCTTACCGGTCTTTGAGCAAGAAGGTTACATCCGTGGCGAAGTTCGAGGCTGCGGAAATGGGAAACTGTTACTCGCTGTCGAGAAAAGCGGTAACACGAAGAGTACGAAATAAAGCGATTTTCAAGAGGCGAATCGCGGTATTCCTTCGCTTGACAGAGGTATCTGGCAGCAGTATGGTTGGCAGCCGTGGGGCGTGCGAGTTTGTTCTCGTTTTCAAATTCCTCAAAACACCGTTGCCTATCGGAGATGGACGTGATGAAGAGCCTTGGATTGCGGATGGTTGTGGTTGGTTTGATTGGGGGCGTAATGGCGTGGCCGGCCGCGGGACAGGAGGCACAGAAGCCTGCGTATCTCGACACGAGTCTGCCGCCCGAGCAGCGCGCGGCGGACCTTGTGCACCGGATGACGCTCGAAGAGAAAGCAAGCCAGCTGGTGAACCAGGCGCGGGCCATTCCGCGGCTTAACGTTCCCGCCTACGACTGGTGGAGCGAGTCGCTGCATGGCGTGGCGCGGGACGGAACGACGGAGTTCCCGGAGCCGATCGGGCTGGCCGCGACCTTCGACGTGCCTGCTATTCACCAGATGGCAATTGTCATCGGCACGGAAGGGCGCATCAAGCACGTGCAGGCGATGCGCGCCGGGCACAGCGATATTTTTGAAGGTCTCGACTTCTGGGCGCCCAATATCAACATCTTCCGCGATCCGCGCTGGGGCCGCGGCCAGGAGACCTATGGTGAGGATCCATTCCTGACTGCGCGCATGGGCGTGGCCTTTGTGACCGGCATGCAGGGCGACGATCCCCGCTACTATCGCGTGATTTCGACTCCCAAGCACTTTGCCGTGCACAGCGGACCGGAGCCGACACGCCACACGGCGAACGTCGACGTAAGCAAGCACGACGAAGTGGACACCTATCTCCCTGCCTTTCGCGCTGCGGTGACCGAGGGTCATGCGGACTCCGTGATGTGCGCATACAACTCGATCAATGGCCAGCCGGCTTGCGCCAACGAGTTTCTATTGCAGGATCAGTTGCGGGGCTGGTGGAACTTCCAGGGCTACGTGGTCTCAGACTGCGGCGCTGTGCTGGATATTCATGACGGCCACAAATTCAACACGACGCAGGCCGAGTCGTCGGCCGCGAGTCTGCGCCGCGGCATGGACAACGAGTGCGTGGACTTTACGTTCAAGGTGAAAGATAACCACGACTACAAGCCTTATCTCGACGCGGTGAAGGAAGGCTACCTGAAGGAGAGCGAGATCGACACGGCGGTGACGCGGCTGTTTACGGCGCGCATGAAGCTGGGCATGTTCGACCCGCCGGAGATGGTGCCTTATAACAAGATCGACGAGAGTCTGCTGGATAGCGCGCAGCATCGCGTCATGGCGCGCAAGATGGCCGATGAAGCGATGGTATTGCTGAAGAACGATGGTGTGCTGCCGCTGAAGGCGTCAGGCTTGAAGATCGCGGTTGTCGGCCCGCTGGGCGATCAGACGAAAGTGCTGCTAGGCAACTACAACGGAACGCCGAGCCACACGGTCTCGATTCTTGAAGGCATTCGCAAGGAGTTTTCCGGCGCCACGGTCAACTATGTTGCTGGGACGCAGTTCCTCGGCCATGATGCTGCGCCGGTGCCTGCATCCGCACTTACGGTGGATGGCAAGCCGGGCATCAAGGCGAGCTATTCGCAACTGGACATGTCGAACCTGAATAATCCATCAACCTCGAAGCCGGTGGCCGAGCGCGTCGAAGGCACGCTCGATGCGGCGGCGAATGGGATCCCTGCTGAAGCGGCGAATGTGAAGCCTCTGGCCATTCGCTGGGATGGGATGCTGACAGCTCGGGAGACGGGCGACTACAACCTCGGCATGGCGGCTTCCGGCTTTTTCCGGATGCAACTGGATGGCGAGAACGTAACCTCGTCCTACGGCGGCAACGGCAAAGAAGCGAAGCTGGGCCGCGTGCACCTGGAAGCCGGCAAGCCAGCGAAACTGCACGTGGAATATGCGTTTGGATTCGGGGCCGCCGAAGAGATTGCTGCGAAGCTGATGTGGTCGAAGGTTGACTTGAAGCCGCAGACTGCGGCTATTGACGCGGCCAAAGCGGCGGATGTCGTGGTCGCCGTGGTGGGCATCACGAGCGAACTCGAAGGCGAAGAGATGCAGGTGCAGGAAGAGGGGTTCAAGGGCGGTGACCGCACCTCGCTCGATTTGCCCAAGCCGGAGGAGGAGCTGCTTGAGGCAGTGGCTGCAACCGGCAAGCCGGTGGTGGTGGTGTTAACCAACGGCAGTGCGCTCGGTGTGAACTGGGCCAAGGCGCATGCCAACGCAATTCTCGAAGCGTGGTATCCCGGCGAGGAAGGTGGCACAGCAGTAGCTGAGACGCTGTCGGGTAAGAACAATCCGGGTGGCCGTTTGCCCGTGACGTTCTACAAAGACGTCAGCCAATTGCCGGCTTTCGAAAACTACGCGATGAAAGGCCGCACTTATCGTTATTTTGAGGGCGAGCCGCTGTATCCCTTCGGCTACGGGCTGAGTTACACGAGCTTCGCCTATAGCGATCTCAAGGGTCCAACGGAACCTGTCGCTGCCGGTAGTCCGGCAACGTTTGACGTGACCGTGACGAACACCGGAAAGACCGCGGGAGATGAGGTGGCGCAGCTCTACCTTGAATTTCCGAAGGTGCCTGGTGCGCCGTTGCGAGCGCTGCGTGGCTTCCAGCGCGTGCATCTTGATCCGGGCGCTTCGCAGACTGTGCACTTCCGCCTGCGTCCGCGCGATCTGAGCATGGTGACAGATGTAGGCGAGCCGATCGTTGCCGAAGGGCAGTACTCGGTGTCTGTCGGGGGCGGCCAGCCCAAGACGGATGCGCAGGTGGTGAGTACGACCTTCAACATAGCCGGAAAGCTTTATCTGCCGGAGTAAGTGCGATAAGCAATTTATAGCATCACTAAGGGCGTATCCACTGCGTGGATGCGCCCTTCTTATTTGCACATAGGTTGACGGGCGCTCGTTGGTGGCACGACGGAACTTGTTCGTCTGTTGCTGAGGCCGGGGACAGTTTCTTTGAGTGTGGTGTCTACACAAACACAGTGATTCCGATGGGGATGTACGGAGGGCCTTGAACTCATACGCCCGCGCCAACAAGCGCGTCGAGCGAATGAGGCCTCGTGCGCTTGTGTCTCCCGGTTGGTGCGGCTGGATAACTTGGGGTCTGGTCTGAGCGAGCAGGCCCTAAGTGAGGCATAAGTGGGGGGCAGGCCATGTTTGAAGATTCCACCTTTGAATCCACGGGCAGAATCCACACGCGCAGCCGCGGCTGGATGGCCGCTACGTTTCTTTTCAACGGGTCGGTACTTATCTGGTTGATCCTGGTTCCTTTGATCTATCCGGAGGCATTGCCGCGGCAGGCGTTGGCGTTTCTGCTGACCGCGCCAGCGCCGCCGCCGCCTGCACCAAAAGAACCGCACTTCCATGGCAAGCCCGAGTTGCAAGGGTCGCATCTTTTCCTCCCGCCAATGATCCCTACGACGATTGGACATTGGGACGGACCCGAAGAGCCTTTGAGTAGCTCATCGATCAGTCTCGATACAGGGGGTGGCATGCCGGACGCCGGAACAGGAGTATTTCCCAATCGCTGAGTGGCAGTTGTTGCCCGTCCTGACGTGAAGGGGCCGGTACGCATTTCTTCCGGCGTGATGGAGGGAATCTTGCTCGCGAAATCTCCGCCTGCTTATCCGGCGATTGCAAAGGCAGCGGGCGTGCAGGGGACGGTCGTTCTGCAGGCGACGATCTCGAAGAGCGGGACTATCGAGAATCTGCGCGTGGTGAGCGGTCCGTTGATGCTGCAGCAGGCCGCGATGGACGCCGTGAAGACATGGCGCTATCGGTCTTATCTTCTCAACAACGAACCTGTGGAAGTGGAGACGACAGTGAACGTCGTCTTCGCAATGGGACGCTAACTATCGCTGGCTTGCAGCTTTTCACGGGTGAGGGTGTTCCATTGCGCGATGGCTTCGGGGATCGGTGGGCTCTGCACTCCAGGCGCAACGCGCTCCAGCACCTGCTGCGGGGCCAGACTTCCTCGGGCGTCGCGCAACATGCCCTTCACCCAGCCGAGGGCCGCCAAGCCATCACGCCCCGTAAAGATCTGCTCGATGTAAAACCATCGCTCATCCCAGCAGATAAGGCGCGACGCTAGCGAGAAGGTGGAAAACAGCGGCAGCGAGCGGCGATAGGTAATCCACACTGCGCCTACCAGCGGCCGCCAGCGCAAGCGCACGATGTGCTTCAG
>PLKY01000170.1:22328-28743 GCA_003140785.1 Acidobacteriaceae bacterium
GTTGCCGAATGGCCAGCGCCGGAATGCGGACAAAGTTGATGAATTGTGACAAGAAAGCTCCCTCAAGCCCAGCGATCTTGCAGGCGTTGACCGAGGATTTCCCGCGCGAGCGTCAAGAACCCTAGAACAAATGGAGCGAAAAATCTGAAGAAGAAATCCTGTTGTTCTTCGAATAAACACGTCACGCTTGCCCAGCTTCCATCGAATCGGAACACACCATAACCGGTGAATATCAAGTTGGGCAGGTACCCGACTCCAAGGCCGACAAAGACCGCACTCAGTGCAGCAGCAAGTGAAGGTGAGAAGTCAAATCGTTTGCTGGGTGCTGTAACAATGCCACAACTGGCGTTTGCAATGGAACCCCAGAGTGTGACTGCGACCGTGACCTTCATGATTGCGAGAAGAAAGCCCTGAGAGCCCGGATGATCGCAAAAGGAATCGCCGAAAATGAGGTGGCAGAAGACGAAGGCTAGTATCCCATAAGCGCAAGTGAGTACAGCGCGCAGTATGAGAATCTTTCGCATCATCCCTATCTTCACGCTATCACGGTTGAACCGCTGGCGCGGACTGAGCCCCATCGGCGACAATCGCATTTGCCATGGGAAACCCAACTCGCCGCGAAATGCTGAAGTCTGCCTCCGCCCTCGCTGTTGCCACCGCTGTTTCACCTGCTTTCGCTGCGGCGAACCGTCCGCGCGTTTTTGTTGGGTCGGGAACACAAAACGGAATTCTTGCCTACGACTGGAACTCGGCAACGGGCGAGCTGACGGCTGCAGGCGTTGCTGCCCAAGTGTCGACAGTGGATTGGCTGACGTATTCACCGGGCGGCTGGTATCTGTTTGCGGCGTGTGAAGTGGACAGCTTTAATGGCAAGCCCACCGGCGAAGTGGCGAGCTACAAGGTGAGCAACGGTGCGCTGCATCCGCTCTCGGCGCAGAACTCGGCCGCGAAGGGAACCTGCTATGTTGCGCTTGATCCTACGGGCCGCGTGCTGCTTTCAGCCGACTATGGCGGCGGCAGTGCGGCCAGTTTTCTCGTGACCGAAGGCAAGCTGAGCCCGGCGGTCTGGACTGAGCATTACACAGTCCACGGCCCAAATGCAGATCGTCAGGAGGCCGCGCATGCGCACTTCTGTTCTTTCTCGCCAGACAACCGGTTCGCCTATATCAACGATCTCGGCGGCGATATGATTCACATTTACCGGCTCGACGCGGCGACTGCGCACCTCACGCGCGCCGGGGCGTATCACGCGAAGCCGGGAGCGGGACCGCGGACGCTGCACTTCCACCGCAATGGACACACTGCGTACGGCATGAACGAACTGACTTCGACGGTGGACGTGCTGGAGTGGCACAAGGCCGACGGGAGTTTGACACTCGTGACAACCGTTGATCTTCTGCCGCCGGACTCGCATGGGACGGTGGTGTCGACCGGATGCGACACCGTCATCACGCGGGATGGCCGCTTCGTCTATTTTGCGAACCGTGGCAACGATTTTCTCTATGGCTTCAAGGCTGATGCAAAGACTGGAGCGCTCAAGCCGATCAAGCGCTTCAATTGCGGCGGGAAGACGCCGCGAAATTTTGTATTGGATCCGACGGAACGCTGGATGTTGGTGGCGAATCAGGATTCGAACTGGATCAGCGTTTTTGCGCGCAATCCGCAGACCGGTGAGCTGGCGAATGAAGGCAAAAACTTTGATGCCCCGACTCCGATGCGGATTTTGTTTGCCTGATGGATTGGTGCTGATAGATGGGTCGGACTATGCGCCTTGGAAAGCCGGGTGCGTCACTGCCACTGGATGCAGATTTTCCGCTTCTTCGGCTGACTGCGCGGCAACGGGCACGCGGGCCAGCTCCCATGCGGAGCGATCCTTGAGCAGGCGGGAAACCAACGCAGTGTGCATGGCGTGACCCGCGCGCTCGGCCACGACGAGGCCTTCGATCCGCCGACCGGCCAACGCCAGGTCTCCGATGAGATCGAGCACCTTGTGGCGCACATATTCATCCTTGAAGCGCAGCGGGCCATTCTCCGGCCCTTTCGGTCCCAGGACAATTGCGTTTTCAGGGCTCGCGCCGCGAATCAGGCCCATGTCGCGCAGCCGCTTTTCATCCGCTTTGTAGCCGAAGGTGCGGGCACCGGCAATCAGCGTTCCGTAGGTTTCGGCAGCCAAGTCCACACAGGTTTTTTGCTGACCGATCGGAGCAGGGAAGTCGATTGTGTATTGAATGCGATAGCCGGAGCCAGGATAGACGCCGATGAATTTGTTTCCCTCGCGCACTTCAACGGGCTTCAATACGCGCATATATTCGCGACGGCGGCGCTGGGTGCGGATTCCCCGGTTGAGAATGGCATCGACGTAGGGCAGTGCGCTGCCGTCAAGGATCGGCAGCTCCAGGTTGTCCAGCTCCACAATCACGTTATCGACGCCCATGCCGATGAGGGCGGAGAGGAGGTGCTCGGTTGTCGAAATCAGCACGCCCTGGCGCATCAAGCTGGTGGCATAGCTGACCTTGGCGACGTTTCGACCTATGGCGGGAATTTCGAAGTTGTCGAGATCGGTGCGGCGAAAGACGATGCCCGAACCGGCTGGCGCGGGCAACAGGCGCATGGTGACCGGAGCTCCGTTATGAAGACCCACCCCTGTGAATTCGAGGGGCTCGGCGATCGTCTGCTCCAAATGCTCGGAAGGTGACAGAAAGAACTCTCCAGCTGTGGAAAACTTGTGCAACCGCTAGATTAGACGCGAAATGTGAAAAGCGCCTGTGGTATTTTTGCCACAGTTTCAATGCAGAAACGCCGCGTTTGCCGCACTTTCGGGGCCAAATAGCTGGCAGATCACTCCGATACAGGCGGGGGGCCAGCTCGAAATTGAAACAAGAATTCGCTGGTTTGCGGTCCTGACGGGGCGTTGGTGATCGTCGCTAGCCACGCTCGATTGCCTACCGTTGCAGCCCGCAAACCAAAGGGCCCTCTGCAGGCCAAATACAGGCCCGCGGTATGCGAGCCCGAGCTGCTTTTGGATTTCCGGGTCGCAGTCTCCCCGCGTCGTAGAATCGGGAGGGCTTCAATCGAAAAAACTTCTGGTGTTCGTCCATGCTCGCTTCACCCGATCCGTCGATTCCCATGCGCGCGTTGTTGGCGAGCGCACGGCGCAAGGAGCGCGCACTGATTAATCTCGCGCAGAGACTCGTGCGGGTTGAGTCGCCTTCTGACGACAAGCCCGCCGTGGATGCCTGTGTCGCTATGGCGGCCGCGCACGCCAAGGCGCTCGGGGGACGCGTCCGCTTGCATCGGCAGAAGGGATTCGGCGATGTGCTGGAAGTGCGGTTCGGGAGTCGCCATACGGATGCTGCTGCGAAGCCAATCCTTTTGCTCGGACATTTGGACACCGTGTGGCCATTGGGCACGCTCAAGCGCATGCCGTGCCGCGTGGGTGACAGCAGGCTGTGGGGGCCCGGCACGCTGGATATGAAAGCCGGTGTCGCCATGGCGCTGACGGCGCTTGAAATGCTGGGCGAAGCGGGGATGCTCGATCATGAAATTGTGCTGCTGCTGAACAGCGACGAGGAGATTGGCAGTCCGGTTTCGCGACCGATTACCGAGAGGCTTGCCGCTGAGTGCGGGGCCGTGTTTGTTCTGGAGCCGGCGCAGGGATTGGCTTACAAAACTGCCCGCAAAGGGACCGGCAACTGGCGTCTTGCGATCAAGGGCGTCGCTGCCCATGCCGGAGTCGATTTCGAAAAGGGCGCGAGCGCATTGCTGGAATTGGCGCGGGTGATGGAAACCGTGAGTGATTGGACCGATCTAAAGAAGGGCCTAACAGTGAGCGTGGGCGCAGCCGGCGGAGGCACCAAAACCAATGTCATTCCCGCGGAAGCCTGGGCAGAAGTGGATGTGCGAATTGCACGGAAGGGCGATGGGTCGCGCCTCGAACGTAGATTCGCCAATCTCAAAGCGACGGACAAGCGATGTTCAGTGGAAGTAACGGGTGGGATCAACCGGCCGCCGATGGAACGTACCCCAGGCACAGTGAGGCTTTATCAGCGCGCACGGGCGCTGGCTGCCGAGTTGGGCTTCGCGCTCGATGAGGCGGCAACGGGAGGAGCCTCCGACGGAAACTTTACTTCCGCGCTCGGCATTCCTACGCTTGATGGCATGGGCGCAGTGGGCGAGGGCGCGCACGCTGCGCATGAGTCCATTGTGATCGAGCATCTGGCGCCTCGGACGGCGCTGTTGGCGGGCATGCTGACGGGAACGTAAGGGGGCAGGTGCGGCGTTCATTGCGCGCCGGCGAGCGTGGATCGACTGGGCGCCGCTATGGGTGGTGCAGGTAGTTTGCCAGGAAAAAGTACCCGGCGGTAACGAAGCCAATGATGGCCACGGTCCACCGCATCGCGCGCTGGTTGATCTTGCGGCTGTAATGGGCGCCGAGGTAACCGCCGACGCCGGCGACGATGGCCATCTCAAGGCAGAATCGCCATTGCACGCGACCGGCGATGATGAATGTCACGGCGGGAATGCCGATGGACACCACAGCCGTGACCACTTTTAGCGCGTTCATCTCGTGGATGTCGTGGACTCCGCAAATGCCAAACAACGCCATCACGAGGAATCCGCCGCCCGCGCCAAAATATCCGACGTAGACGCTAACGAAGACCATGCCGATCAGCAACCAGGTGTTGTAGCGCTTGCCGCCGGAGAGCGTTTGCAGCCAGCGGCCGAGCGGAAAGCTGAGCACAAACATCACAGCGGCAAACAGCAGGAGCCACGGCAGCAGTTCGCGGAACATTTTGTTTCCGGTCTTGAGAAGCAGCTCGCCGCCGAGCCAACCTCCCACGCCGGAAGCTACGGAGAGCGGCACGAGCTTCCAGGCGTATTCGCGAAGCAGTTGACGAAAGGCCACGAGCGAGGTCAGCTGACCGGGCCACAGCGCAACGGTGTTGGTAGCTTGCGCCGTTACTGCTCCGACGCCAATGGCGGAGGTGCTGGCGATCAGAGGAGGGAGCGACAAAAACGAGCCGCCCCCGGCGATGGCATTGAGTATTCCGGCAAAAAATGAGGCTACAGGAAGCCAGAGAATGTGAAGGAGATCGGATGATCCGACGGACATTCCCTTACTTTAGAGCAGTTCTCCAATTCACGTGGTGTTTCTGCATCCAGGAAGGCGGCTTTTTCTTAAGGAGAAAGCCACTCGGCGCCCATCGTTTCGGTCGGCATCAATTGGAGAACTGCTAGAAGGGCGAGTTGCATAAAGACTCATAAGGCTTTGGGGATTGAACAATCGGTGAGCAACGCGCAGCGGAGGGCTGGCCTGTCAGCGGCGCCTGATAAACTCCGAAGAGATTCAAGCTGGAGTTACTGCATTCAATGAAGCATTTCTTTCTTTGTTCGATTTTTGTATCCGCGGCTATTCAGATTTCCGTTGCACAAACGGCGCCGAAGCCGGCGACCCCAGGCAAAGCTGCCTCGACTTCTACTAGTACTGCCGCTCCCTGGTTGAAGCTGCCGCCGGGTGTGCCGCGCGGGCGCGGGGTCGTGAAGATTGCTTTTTCGCTTCGCTACCAGGACATCAAGGTCGGCACGGGCGCGGACGCGGAGCAGAACAAGGTGTACAAGGTCTTGTACACCGGATGGCTCGCCGCCGATGGGCACAAGTTCGATTCTTCAGACGATCACCGGCTCCCGTTGAAAGACAAAGACGGAAAGCCCGTAATGGGAGACGATGGCAAGCCGAAGCTTGGCGACGTGCAGCCGATCACTTTTGCGCAAGGATTCGGCCGCGTGATTCCGGGCTTCGACCAGGGATTTACTGGAATGAAGGTCGGAGGCAAACGGCGTCTATTTATCCCCTGGCAACTGGCTTACGGTGCGCGCGGACGGCCTGGACCTGATCCGGCGCATCCGGGAATTCCGCCCAAGTCCGACCTGATTTTCGACATTGAGCTCGTCGATGTATCGGAGATGCAGATGCCGGCGAATCATCCGGGCATGATGCCCGTACGGCCCGGGACGCCGCTGCCTCCAGGGCACCCGCCGGTAAATTCGCCACTATCCGGTTCGCCCGGAGCCGGCGCTCCATCGGCGCCATCCGCTGCGCCCGCAACTCCGCCGGCGTCGACTCCTCCGGCGAGTTCCGCACCGTTGGCTCCGCCACCGGCTTCGAAGCCCGCGACTCCGCCTCCTGCGGCACCTTCGACGACTCAGCCGCAACCACAGACGAAGTAGGAGTTTTTCGAGCGCTCTTCAGGCCGCGCCGGCAGGNNGCGTGGCTGCGAGCAACTGGCGCGTGTAGGCTTCACGGGGTGAGTCGCATAACGACACCGCCTCGTCCATCTCTACTATGCGGCCGTGTTCCATCACCGCGATGCGCGTCGAGAGGTAGCGCACCAGGGGCATGGAATGCGAGATGAAG
>PLKY01000140.1:0-2250 GCA_003140785.1 Acidobacteriaceae bacterium
GGCTTGCGCGGCTTGATGTACTGCGCCACGCCCGTAATCGTTCCGCCCGTTCCCACGCCCGAAATCAGGAAGTCCACCTTGCCATCCGTATCGTCCCAGATCTCCGGTCCCGTCGTCGCCAGGTGCACCGCCGGGTTCGCCGGGTTGTCGAATTGCTGCAGGATCACTCCATTCGGCGTCGCCGCCAAAATCTCGTTCGCCTTCGCAATCGCGCCCTTCNNTTCCGCCTTGGCAATCGATCCCTTCACGCCGTTGGGCCCAGGCGTCAGCACAATTTTCGCTCCCAGCGCCAGCAGCAAGATTCTGCGTTCCAGGCTCATCGTTTCCGGCATCGTCAGGATCAGTTTGTAACCCTTCACCGCAGCCACAAACGCCAGCGCAATTCCGGTGTTCCCGCTCGTCGGCTCAATCAGAATCGTCTCGCCGGGCTTGATCCGCCCCGACTTCTCCGCATCGTCAATCATCGCGAACCCAATGCGGTCCTTCACACTCGCCGCAGGATTGCGGCTCTCCAGTTTCGCCACCACCGTCGCCGGCAGCCCAGCCGCCACGCGGTTCAGCCGCACCAGCGGCGTGTGTCCAATCAGTTCTGTCACATTCGCGGCAATACGCGCCATCGCTCTTCTCCTCTTTCTCGGGAAATGACCCAGATCAACTCAAATGAGATCGGGTCAAGTTAGGTCAACAAACATGCTAGGGGGTAGATTCGTCTCGACAGGGCGGGAAAACTTCTGCGCAAATCACGCGCACCCGTGCATCGCAGCAATCACCAGAGCGGTGTTAGCGACATCGACGCATGACGACAGACTATTCCCGCCCCGCGCCTTATGGCAAGCCTTCCACATCGCATGGTTCGACGCGCTAGCCGCCCGGCAGTCATTCCCATTCTCCTCGATAAAGGCGAATCAGCATGGCAACGCCATTTGTGCGCCTGGTCCTGACATCTAGTTTGATTGAAACCAGCGCGTGCGTGGAGCGTGGACTGCGCGATTGCGGACTCGGTCTCAGGGTAAAGAAACCGGCCGAACGTAATCCGTGTGCTCAGCGAGTTCTCTTGGGACGAGTCCACCCGACATCGAGATAAGCACCACTTGTACTCCGCTCTTGCGCGCCAACTTCATTGCCGGGACACAATCGGTATCCGCCGTTACAAGCCCGATTCTATGGATAGTCGTCAGCGCCGAATATGCGGCAATATCGAGCCCGATCCGCATATCAACGCCCTTCTGCTCAAAATCGGGACTAAAATCCGTATCGGTCAATGCGGCGATTCCCGTCACCGGTGTCTTCTTGAGCTTATAACCGCGAAATTTCAAAACACCGAGTCTGACAGCGATTAGATCTTTCTTGGCGAGATCGCTCAGCCATTGACCTGAATTGGCGAATGTCTGAGTTAACCCGGACACTGGCAGTTTCTGTTGTCCTTGGTAAGGTGCGCAGTCGTAATAGAGTGCCCTGAAGAGTTCTTCGTCCACATCAATGCAGTTTCGGCAAAAAGCCACGATGAAATCGGGGTTGTAGTCTTTCTTTGCCTTCCTTGCAGCAACGCGGAGACATCCTCCATCGACCATCAGAACGATATTCTTCATATACTTGCGCCAGTAAAGAGCAGACCCCGAAGCTTGCGCTTCGGGGTCTGCGGGATACATGCTCGCCTACGAGCGTACGGAATATATCTACTGTCGCCATGCCTGCATGGCATGTCAAGCAAGAATTGCCATGTCCCCCCGGCCCAAATACACGCAAGAGCGGCATCAAGCACCTATTCTTTATTCGCGTCCCTACCTAGCCCCGAAATACTGCACTCCGTTGCTTCTCACATAGCATCAACTGAGCCGCGACCAACGCAATCGGTATATCCTGAAGTGTTGCCTCTCACCGGCGCACACCAATCATGCGCCCGCAATCCAGGCACCCAAACACACATGAGCAACCCATCCATCGCCATCCACCTCCCCGACGGTTCCGTCCGCGAAGTCCCGCAAGGCACCACGCCCCTCGACATCGCCAACGNNGCCTCACGCCACTAGCCACCGCCGAGGTGAAGTCCGCCCCCGACGGCCAGTCGCCCGCCGGCCAATCGGAGTCCGAGTCCGAAGCCGCCATGTACGCCGCCGAAAGTTCCGCGGCCCCGCGCCTCGTCGATCTCTCCACGCCCCTCACCGCCGACACGCGCCTCGAGCTAGTCAAAGAGTCCGACCCCGAAGCCCTCAAGGTCGTCCGCCACTCCGCCGCGCACGTCATGGCCAC
>PLKY01000140.1:2268-2666 GCA_003140785.1 Acidobacteriaceae bacterium
GGCGACTTCATGAAGACCCACTTCGTCAGCAAGTTCACCGAGCCCGGTTCTCAAGTCAGCTTCTATCGCAACGGCAGCTTCGTCGATTTCTGCCGAGGGCCGCATGTTCCTTCGACAGGTCGCGTCAAGGCAGTCAAAGTCACCAAGGTGGCCGGAGCCTACTGGCTCGGCGACGAAAAAAATCCCCAGCTCCAGCGCGTCTACGGCACCGCCTTCTTTTCGCAAAAGGAAATGGACGCCCACTTCGCGCGCCTTGAAGAAGCGGCCAAGCGCGACCACCGCCTCATCGGAAAGCAGCTCGACCTGTTCAGCATTCAAGAGCTAGCCGGCGCCGGCCTCATCTTCTGGCATCCCAAAGGCGCCATGGTCCGCAAAGTCATGGAAGACTGGATGCGCGA
>PLKY01000163.1 GCA_003140785.1 Acidobacteriaceae bacterium
TGGGGATGGTGGCGATCAGTGCGGTCGATATTGCGCTGTGGGACCTGCTGGGGAAGTCGGCCAAGCAGCCGGTCTACAGGTTGCTGGGCGGGCGGACCAAGCAGCGCATCCCGGTGTATGCGAGCCGGTTATACGCGATGCCGATTCCGGAGCTGCGCGTGGAGGCGCAGAAGTATAAGGATGAGGGCTACAAGGCGATGAAGCTCCGCTTTGGCTGGGGGCCGGTGGACGGCGCCGAGGGAATGCAGCGCAACGTCGAACTGGTGCGCACGGTGCGCGAAGTGGTGGGCGACGGCGTGGATGTGATGGCCGATGCTTACATGGGCTGGACACTGGACTACGCCAAGCGCATGCTGCCGCTGCTGGAGCCGTTCCACCTCCGCTGGCTGGAAGAGCCGGTGATTCCCGACGACACGCGCGGTTACAGAGAACTGAAAAGCTACGGACGCATTCCCATCGCGGGCGGAGAGCATGAATTCACAGTTTTCGGCTTCCGTGAACTACTTGAAGGTAACGCGCTCGATTACATTCAGTTCGACACCAATCGCGTGGGCGGCATCAGTCAGGCACGGAAGATCTCGGCATTGGCCGAATCATTTCAAGTGCCCGTTGTGCCTCATGCGGGCCAGATGCATAACTATCATGTGGTTATGGCAAGCTTGAATTCGCCGATCGCGGAGTTCTTCCCAAAAGTAGACGTGGAGGTCGGGAATGAACTCTTTTGGTATATCTTCGACGGTGAGCCAGTGCCCGTTGATGGCTTCATCAATCTCGACGATGCGATTCCCGGGCTTGGGTTGACTGTGAACGAAGAGTCGTTGAAGCGGTTCAAAATAACTGAATAGGGGGATCGGAATTAGTGCGCCTGGTACAGATAGCCAACGGCTCCGCACGACGAGTTGCTCTTGTGGAGGAGCCACATCTGAGCTGCCTTACCGGCGTCGAATCGGTTTACGAATTGGCATCGGCCTGTATGCGCGAGAGAGTGTCGTTGTCCCGACGAGCTCAGGATCTTGCGACCGGCGAGACGATCTCGTATGACGATGTCTACTCAAGGAAGAGTGAATGGCACTTGCTTTCTCCGATCGACGTTCCGGACGCACCGGAGCGCGTTCTTATTTCCGGGACTGGGTTGACGCACTTGGGCAGCGCCAAGGACCGGCAGGCCATGCATCTGCAGCAAGCAACTGCCGCCAAGCCACTGACCGACAGCATGCGCATGTTTGAATTGGGTATCGCCGGTGGTCGCCCCAAAGAAGGCGAGATCGGCGTAGCCCCGGAATGGTTCTACAAAGGACACGGTGATGCCCTGCAAGCTCCATTTGCGCCGCTCACCGTGCCTGCACACGCAGAAGATGGCGGTGAAGAGGCGGAAATCGCCGGCATATATCTCGTCGCAAGCGACGGCAGTCCATATCGCCTTGGCATGTGTGCCGGTAACGAATTCTCCGATCACAGCTTCGAGCGGCGCAACTATCTGAACCTTGCAGGTTCCAAGCTTCGCCAGTGCAGCATTGGCCCAGAGTTGGTTGTGGGGGCAGAGTTCCGCGCGGTCAGAGGCGAAGTCAGCATCGAGCGAGGCGGCGTTCCACTCTGGCAAAAGCCGATAGAAACGGGCGAAGAAAACATGTCGCACAGTTTGGCAAACCTTGAGCACCATCACTTCAAATTCGAGGGACATCGAATTCCGGGGTTCGTCCACGTGCACTTTTTCGGGGCCCACTCGCTCAGTTTCGGCGAAGGTATCGAACTCGCCGACGGAGATTGGATGCAAGTGCATTTCGAGGGATATGGCCGTCCCCTGCGAAATCCCGTTCACATTCAAGAGAAGAAGCTAAATCGACGGATGTGTGTTCAGCCGTTGGCTTGAACTTCGCTCCCCAAACGATAAATGGAGAGAATCATGACACTGCGAGTTGCAGTCCTGGGACTGGGCACCATGGGTATGGGCATGGCGAAGAACTTGCTCAAAGCCGGCTTCTCCGTCTCTGTATATAACCGGACCCGTGCGAAAGCGGAGCAGCTTGGTGCGGCAGGCGCGCATATCACGGATACGCCGGCAGACGCGGCACGTGATGCAGAAGTGGCTATAAGCATGTTGTCCGATGATGACGCTTCAAGGAGAACGTGGACTGGAGAGCACGGTGCTTTGAACGGCGTGAAGCCGGGAGCCGTGATAGTGGAGTCAAGCACAGTAACTCCCGCGTGGATAGCGGAGCTTGCAGGGCTCTCGTCGGAGCACGGCCTCAGCCTGCTTGACGCGCCTGTAACGGGAAGCCGCGCACAAGCCGAAGGTGGTCAGCTTACTTTTCTCGTCGGTGGAGATGCCAGCATCTTAGAGCGCGTTCGGCCAGCACTGGCGGCAATGAGTAAAGAGATCGTGCACCTCGGACCAGTTGGCAGCGGAGCGCGCATGAAACTCATCAACAACTTCCTTTGCGGAGTTCAAGTCGCATCCCTTGCTGAAGGATTAGCGTGGATTGAACGCAGCGGCCTCGATCGCGAACAAGCGCTGTATATTCTCTGCAAAGGAGCGCCGGGAAGTCCGCTGATCAACGCAATTTCTGCACGTATGGTCGCGGCAACCTATGATGTAAACTTTCTGCTCTCATTGATGAGCAAAGATCTGCGATACGCAGTTGCAGATGCTGCGACGTTGGGGGTTGATCTGCGCGCGGCGAAGACCGCCGAAACACGCTTTGTCGAAGCCGCTTCCGCCGGTTACGCCGACAAGGATATGTCCGCCGTTATCGAGCCTATTCGCGTTCAGCCTCGATAAGTCGCTTTCTCGAATGCCGTTTTGAGTATTCGGCTTCGTTCTGAGCGAATGACCGGTAATAACTGGCCACTCT
>PLKY01000130.1 GCA_003140785.1 Acidobacteriaceae bacterium
AGCTTTGTGGCAGGCGTCACAGCAGGCGAACTCGGCTTGCTGGCTGCATCTAAACCAGACAGGTGCTTGGATTGATTCGTGCCGCCCGAGGCACCTCCTGCCCGGATGACGCGGGGCCGCCGTCCGCTCATCTGTAGCATGAAATCAAGGCGGAATTTGCGGTTCGTTGCTTGCGCAAAAGATCGCCGGAGAACTTTTCTCCATTTGCCGTGTCTATCAGGACAGGGGAAACCCTGCTCACGAGAAGGAGATTTGGATGAATCGGCCGATTCTGGTTTTCGCATTCGTCGCGGTCGCCACTGCGAGTCTTTTGGCGCAAGAGGCAAGCCAAACCACTCCTTACCAGGGAACCTCCAACCCACCCCCGGACGACTCGATCATTACCGACTCTGGCGAACAGCCGCTGGCCAAGCCGCCCGCTGGCCATCCTCTCAATACGCCGGCCACGCAGCCTGCCACCGCGTCTCCCGCAACGCCGGTGCAACAGTCTGTCCCTGCGGGTAACCCGTCGACGGTAGTTGTCGGTTCTGACAATGGCATAGTGCAGCCCGCGCCTTCGGCGACTGCGCCGAATCTTGCATCGACTCCTGCACTCTATGATCCCGATGGCGACATCGTGCATCCGGCTCCGCTCGGCCCCGGTGAAATTCGCGAGGGAACGATGATTCGCGTTCGGCTTCTCAACGATTTGTCGAGCGCCTTTACGGAGCAAGGCCAGACCTTCCGCAGCCGCGTTGCGTCCGATGTTCTTTCCGGTGGCAATGTCGTGATTCCTACCGGCGCAGAAATCTCTGGAAAAGTTGTTGAGGCTTCAACCGGCCGCTTCGGCGGGCACGGCACATTGATGCTACGGCCGGAGACGGTTACGCTTCCCAACGGCGAGAGCTTCCGGTTGCACGCGATGGTCGCGAGCGCTCCGGGTACACACACACGCGTTGGTGGCGAAGGTGTGATTGCCCCCGATTCACGAAAGCTACGCGCGGGCATTGAATACGGCGGCGCTGTGGGAGTTGGCGCAGTGGCGGGCGCCTACCTGGGTGGACCCGTTGGCGCGCTGGCCGGCAGCCTCGTAGGCGCGGGAATCGTGACGACACATCTGCTGATCAGCCACCCGCAGGCGCACCTCGATTCCGGTGACGTGCTGATGCTGACGCTGACCGAGCGCATGCACATGGAGCCGGTCGCCAACAGCGGCAATTAATCGGCAGCAGATTTGCGGATCTCTCCCCTCGTAGTGCGGCTTAAGCTGCCTGTCGGGCGCCGAGCCTGCTAGACTCCCTCTTGCGTCGCACGAGGGTGCAACCATGGTCGATATAGAAACGGTAGCTATCGTCGGCGCTGGAACCATGGGTTCGGGCATTGCGCACGTCTTTGCGCGCTCGGGATTTCAGGTGCTCCTCTTCGATGTGGAACAGCGCTTCCTTGACCGCGCCCTCGGCCAGATTCGCACCAACCTCGGGCGCGAGGCCGCTAAAGGCAAGCTGGATGCGGCGGAGGTTGAAACGGCCCTCGCGCGGATCACAGCGACCGTCGACCGCGACGCCCTAACCAATGCCGAATTCGCCGTTGAGGCTGCGCCTGAACGGTTCGAAATGAAGGCCGAGATCTTCCGTGCGCTCGACCGGATCCTGCCCGAGAGCGCGATTCTCGCGAGCAATACTTCTTCTATCTCGATCACGCGGCTGGGCGCGCTCACAGGCCGAGCGGCACAGGTCATCGGCATGCATTTCTTCAATCCCGTGCCCGTGATGGCGCTGGTGGAGGTGGTACGCGGCCTCGCCACCAGCGATTCGACGTATGCCACGGTGCATGAGCTTTCTGTGTTGGTGGGCAAGACTCCCGTCGAGGTGAGCGATGCACCGGGCTTCGTCTCGAATCGTGTACTGATGCCGCTCATCAACGAGGCAGCGTTCGCGGTGATGGAAGGGGTTGCTACGCCGGAGGCCATCGATCAGGTCTTTAAACTCGGGATGGCTCATCCGATGGGACCGCTAACACTCGCCGACTTCATCGGGCTCGACGTCTGCGTCGACATTCTGCGCGTGCTGCAGGAGGGCTTCGGCGATCCCAAATATCGTCCATGCCCGCTGCTGGTGCGCATGGTGGATGCCGGTTGGCTGGGACGGAAGTCGGGACGGGGCTTCTATACGTACCAGAAGCAGTTCCTTTAGAGCAAGATACGAATTCCTTACCAAAAGTAAGGAATTGCCCTATAAATATTGGCGAGGAACATCCCATGACCACCGCAGCAGTCACTTCCAAAGGGCAGATCACCATTCCCATCGAGGTGCGGAAGAAGCTCGGTCTAAAGCCCGGTGACCGCGTGCGATTTGTGGAAGGTGAAAACGGCGAAATCATCCTTAAGCCAAAGACCGGATCCATCATGGACCTCGAAGGGATCGTGCCCTGGAAAGGCAAGCCGGTAACGATTGAGGAAATGAACGAAACGATTGCCAAGGGTTGGTCCGGGCAATTGACGTTTGAGGATTGAGCCGCGTTCCATGACCGGCCTCGACACGAACATTCTGGTTCGGTTCTTTACGAAGGACGATCCACTTCAGAGCGCCAAGGCGAAAGAGTTTCTGCGGACCCTCTCGGTCGAATCGCCCGGTTTCATCTCCCTCGTTTCCCTTATCGAGCTGGTGTGGGTTCTACGCAGCCGATATCAGCTGAGTAAAGCTGACCTCATTGTCTGCGTGGAGCGGCTGCTCGATTTGCCGGAGTTGATATTGGAAGGTCAGGCGGCAGTGGCACAGTCTCTCGCGAAATTCTCCATGGGGAGGATGGATTTCGCAGATTGCCTCATCGAGAGCAGCGGACACGTTGCCGGTTGCCGGCATACGGTCACCTTCGATGAGAGTGCTGCGAGGACTTCGGGCATGAAGCTGCTTTAGCCCGGCGCAACCTCTACCCACTCTTCGCCATCAGCTTGCGAATGGGCTCATTGTCCGCATAGACCCGCCATTCCGCGATGAGGCCATCCTCGACGAACGCCCGCAAGGCAATCGGTGTGTGCCAGTGGTTTTCAGGAGTGAGCTGCCCGTTCTTCGTATAGGTGCCCTGCGCGACGCCCAGCAGGATCACGACGGAGCCATTAGCGAAGCTTTCTTCGATAGCGAGCGCGTAATCGGGCACGATCTTGAAGTAGCCAAGCCAGCCACCGCGCATCTTCTCACGCCCCTCGACGACATTGCCCAAGGAGTCCACAAAGCGGTGCCCAGGCGACATCAGAGCTACCATCCCCTCGACATCCTGCCGATTCAAGGCGCGTACGAAGGCATTCGTCACCGATTGGGGCGAGTTCGTGGCTGATTCCATGCGTCACCGCCTTTTCCAGATAGTATGCATGGTGCGTCGCCGTAGGGGAACTGTGTCTTCCCGAACTGCGTATATTCTTCCAGGCCATGATTTGACTTGATTAGGCCCCGACCTTTTACCTGCTCGTAGCGCATTACCATTTAAAGACGAGGCAAGTCGAACCGTCATGCAGACCTTCTCCGACACACTCGGTCAGGTGTTCCGCGCCATCGCGGCCAATAAGCTGCGTAGCTTCCTGACCATGTTCGGCATTGCGTGGGGCGTCGGATCGCTGCTGGTGCTGGTAGGACTCGGCGAAGGTTTCCGCAGTGGCCAGCACAGGCAACTGGCGACCTTCGGCGACGACTTGGTGATGATGTGGAACGCCACCATCCCCGCCCTCGCCAACCAGCACACGGGCATGCGGCCCTACGAGTTCACGCCGGGCGACGAGGCCGCCCTTCGCTCCCTCCCAGAACTGCGCGCTGTCACCGGCTTTCTGCAGCGCAACGATCTCTATGAAGTCAGTGCCTACGCCAACTCCTCTGGCCAGGTGATGGGCGTCGAGCCGAATTATGCCGATGTCCGCTTTGTCCCCATCGCCGAAGGCCGCTTCATCGACAAGACAGATCTCGCCGACCGCCGCCGCGTCGTAGTGCTCGGCTTTAAAAGCGCAACACTGTTGTTTCCCGGCCGGCCCATGCTGGGCGAGACTATCAACATCAACGACGTCAGCTTCACCGTCGTTGGCCGCGTAGCGACGATCAGCCGCGGCAACAACGACGGCGACAATCAGAAGGTCTACATCCCCGTTACCGTCATGCAGGAACTGTTCGCCATGAAAGGCGACAATATCCCGCACGATGCGTTGAGTTCCATCCAGTATCAGCCCACCACCAGGGGCGACACCACCGCGGCCGTCCCCGCCGTCCATCGCGTGATCGCCGAGCGGCACGGCTTCGACCCCTCTCTCAAAGATGCGTTCGAAGAGTGGGACACTATTCAGGAAGAACACATGATTGGCGCCATCTTCAACGCCATGGACATTTTTCTCGGCGGCGTGGGCATTGTCACTCTGGCGCTTGGCGCGGTGGGAATCATCAACATCATGCTCGTTTCCGTCAGTGAGCGCACCCGCGAGATCGGTTTGCTCAAGGCTCTCGGAGCTACAAAGCGCAGCATCCTGGCCCAGTTCTTCTGGGAGGGCCTTCTGTTGACTGCAGTGAGCGGTCTCATCGGCATCGCGGTTTCCGCAGGTGGCATGTGGATTCTTCAGGAACTTCTCACCGGCAAGGTGCCGGGATTCGATCCGCCGCGCCTGGTGCCATGGTCGGCCGCAATGGCCTTGGTTTGCCTGGTGCTCTGCGGCGTGGTAGCGGGCCTCTATCCGGCCAGCAAGGCGGCACAGCTGGATCCGATCGAAGCGCTACGGCGTGAGTAAAAAGCTAGGAGCTGATTCATGCTGAGAGACATTCTGGGCCAAGCGTGGGGAGCGATGGTCTACAACCGGCGGCGCACGGCCATCACCATGGTCGGCATGGCCTGGGGCATCGCCACCGTGGTGCTTCTGGTAGCCTATGGCGCCGGATTCAGCGCCGCCATCGAAACCATCTTCGCCAAGTTTGGAACCAACACCATCATCTTCTGGGGCGGCCGAACCAGTGAGCAGGCAGGCGGCGATAAGGCGGGGGCGCGCGTGCGCTTCACTCTCGACGACCTCGATCGCGTCTCCAATAGCGTTCCTGGCATCCTGCATATTTCGCCGTACGCAACCAAGAACGTTCCCGTGCAGAACGACCTCCACACCTACACCTGGGCCGTAGACGGAGTCCGTCCCACCTATCAGGAGATCTGGAAGCTCAACCTCGAACAGGGCCGCTTCTTCAGTGGGGCCGAGGACCAGGCGCGCGCCCATGTTTGCATCCTCGGATCGGAAAACAAAATCAAGCTTTTTTCAGGTGGATGGGCGCTGGGGGAAAGCATTCGCCTCAACGGCGAAATCTTTACTGTCATCGGCGTCATGAAACCCAAGATGCAGGAAGGCGACAACGACGACAGCAACCGAAACATCTATGTCCCGTTCAACACCATGAGCGACCTCGTGGACACGCATTATCTTGATAGCATTTGGCTCGATTATCGCGGCGATAATGAGCTTGTCGAAAAGGCTCTCCGCGAGACCATGGGAGCCGCGCATCACTTCCGGCCTTCGGATCACAACGCCATGGGCGTCGCCAACCTGATGACCCAGGTCAAGGTGTTTCGCCTGCTATCGATTGCACTGTCGATTCTGCTGACTCTCGTGGGTGCGCTGACCCTGGGAATTGCCGGCATCGGCCTGATGAACATCATGCTGGTCGCCGTGCAGCAGCGCACCCGCGAAATCGGCATTGAAAAGGCGCTCGGCGCCCGCAGGCACCACATCCTCATCCAATTTCTAGCCGAAGCACTCGCCATCACTGTTGTTGGTGGAGTGGCCGGCATTGCTTTGGCCTATGCGGTCTCTGCCCTGGTGGGACGCATTACGTTCTACAGCGCCCTGGCAAAGAACGCCGAATCCGCCGACATCCGCCTCCTCATCTCGCCCACTTCGGTCGTCGTGGCCACCGTGATCCTGATCGTCACGGGGTTGGTGAGCGGCATGATCCCGGCAATCCGCGCCGCCAACCTCGATCCGATCGAAGCGCTAAGGTACGAATAGAGCAGGGAATAGGGCACAGGGATTAGAAATGCCCGGCATTCGATAGAGACCGCACGACCGCTATCGCCCCGCAACTGCGACGGGGATTTTGAATCTCCGATTGAGCCCGATCGACTATTCCCTATTCCCTGTTTTACTCACACCGGCGGAATCGCATCAACCACTGGAATCCCGTCAGGCAGCGTGAATTTGAAGGCGTCATCTGGGATTGCCACATTGGTTTCTTCGCCGGAAAAGGTGAAGCGCGTGACAGCGCCGTCGCTCTCTTCAATCTCGATGGCGGCGATGGCTCCCGTGCCAGGCACGATCGTGAGCGAGATGCGGCGCACTCGATTCTCCTGCCCCTTCGGCTGTCCGATCAGCATGTACTCGCCGTGGCCCGCGGGCGTGGGCGCGAGTTGAAGGCCGGTCAGCTCCTTATCGAGCTGGGTATGGCCAAGGAGAAAGCGCAGTGGCGAGCGCAGATCGTCGAGCTCCTTGGCCGGAATCCGCTGTACCTGGGTTGCGCCTCGCACGTAGAACCAGGCGAATTTGCCGTCGATGAGAAAGAGCTTGCCCGCGGGAGAGGTGTAGTCCCAGCGCATGCGTCCAGGCTTCAGCAGGAGCAGCGTACCGCTCTCGGCGCGCGACATACCCAGGCCTTCATAGCTCTCAGTAAAGTTGGCGCGCAGCGAATGGAGCCGGTTGTAGTGGCTATCGACGAGTTGCGCGATTGCATGGGCGTCCATGGACGCCGCCACCTGCTCAGAAAGCGGGCGTTGTTGAGCGCCGAGGCATGTTGAGAATGACGCGGTCAGAATCAATCCGCCGGTCAACAACTGGCAGAATCGGATCATTGCACCATCTGGGTGCAATTGGTGCCGCCTGCGGGGTCGGCTTTCATCGCGCCGCCTGCCTCCAGGCAGAAGCCGCGGTCCCCTGTTTTCCCCGGTGTCGCTGGAACGGCCGTCGCCGTGTAGCTCGTGATGCGGTCGCCGTTATTGATCGTCACCTTCGTGCAGTTGGTGATAGTGAAGACATAGCCCGACTTGATGCCGGTGGCAAGCTCGCCGTTGATCATGCCCGCAGCGGTTGGGCTCGACGTTCCGGTGCTGGGGTCGCCACCCAGAGCCGTAAGGCTGCAGGCGAATCCGTTGGTCGGGTAGGTGGATTCGTACATCGACTCGGCCTGCTCGATGGTTTGCAGCGACTTTTGCGCGGAGAGTTCGTTGGCATGCTTGCGAATCTTGCCCGCGGTGGGAATGGCCACCAGCATCAGGATGAGGATGATGGAGATGACGATCAGCAGTTCCATCAGCGTGAAGCCATTCGGCCGCGTAAAGCCGCTCTGGCGCTCTTCGCGGCGCATGCCGCGCCGATTGCCACAAATTGAGAACTTGCCCTTCATGAGAATCCAAAGCCTCTGATGCGAGCCGGACATACCGGTCCATCCGACAAAATGCTACAACTTATGGACGCAGAAGGGAAATGGGACGCTCGGGAAGAGCAGGGAGCAGGGAACAGGGAACAGGGAACTGAACCTCTCTTTGGTTCTAATAAGAGAACGAACAAGTAACTTTGCTGCTGCGCCGCGAGGAAAATTAAGGATTCAGGTCCAGCACGAACAACTATTCCCTGTTCCCTGCTCTTTTCAACACACCAGCTGTTTGCGCGTCATCTTGATGCCGTCGAGACGACCGAGCAGCGTCACCGCGATGCGATTGGGATCGAAGAGGCGCTGGGCCATGGTTTGCACCTGATCGGCCTGAACGGCGTCGATGCGCGCGGTGATCTCTTCCACGGTGAAGAATTGCTGGAAGTACATCTCCTGGCGTGCCAGATTGGCCATGCGCGAGTTCGAACTTTCCAGGCCCATGAGGATGTTGCCCTTGACCTGATCTTTCGCGCGCGTCAGCTCTTCTTCGCTCAGCGTAGCTTCCTTCAGCTTGCGCAGCTCGATCAGGATCAGGTCGACAACTTCAAGCGCCTTGCCCACCGAAGTCCCGGCGTAGATACAGAGCGTGCCCGTGTCGCGATACGGGTTGAGATCCGAGTAGATGGAGTAGACCATGCCGCGCTCTTCGCGGATGGTCTGGAAGAGGCGCGAGCTCATGCCGCCGCCGAGCACTGTGTTCAGGATGAGAGTTATGTAGCGATTGTCGTCCGTGATGGCGGGAGACGGTACGCCGAGACAGATCTGTACCTGCTCGAGCGCCTTCTTGTTGCGCAGAACTATACGCGCGCTGGCCTCGGGAGCCTGCTCTTCGTGCACAGCCTCACCCAAGGGAAGATCGGCAAATTTGCGCGAGACTTCCTCGACGAACTGGTCGTGCTCCAGATTGCCTGCGGCTGAGAAAATCATATTGCTGCCAAGAAAACGCCCGCCGTGATAATCGAAGAGCTTTCCCTGGTCGAGTTTGCCAACTGTAGTCGTGGTCCCGAGGATTGGCTTGCCGAGCGGATGATCTTTCCAGAAGTTCTGTGTGAAGAGCTCATGCACCAGCACGTCGGGATTGTCTTCGTCGATCTTGATTTCTTCCAGAATCACGCCACGTTCGCGTTCGATGTCGCCGGATGCAAAGGTCGGGTTCAGCACCAGGTCAGCAAGCACATCGAGAGCGATGGGCACGTGGTCGGCAAGCGATTTGACGTTAAAGCAGATCGTCTCCTTGCCGGTGAATGCATCGAGATTGCCACCGATCGAATCCATTTCTCGCGCAATGTTCAGGGCGGAGCGGGAGCGCGTCCCCTTGAAGACCATGTGCTCAACGAAGTGAGAAATGCCATTGGTCTCCGCGGGCTCGCAGCGCGAGCCGGACTTGATCCACACGCCCATGGCTACGGAGCGCAGATGCTCCATGCGCTCGGTCAGAACAATCAGACCGCTTGGCAGTACGGTGCGTCGAAGATTTCGTTCGCTATTCATAGTCGTTCGCTTCTAAACTCCGTCGTCGGACGGCGGGAATTCTAAGGCTCCAAGTGCAGGCCTGAGGAATTAAAACAGGAAACCGCTTTAAGCGAGTCAGATTGCCGGGGCTGCATGAAAGGGAAGAAATGCTCTATGCTGAGCCCAGCCGTGAGCGCGCATACCAAACAACTATTTCGATTAGACACCAACCGCCCGGTCGTGGGAAGCGGGCCAGTGCTCTTTGGTCTGGATGCAGAGGCATTGGCGGCGTCCATGGTGGAAATCGGCGAGCCGGCCTGGCGCGGGAGGCAATTGGCGGAAGCGATGTACCGTCAACGGGTTGCGGAGCTGGACAAGGCAACCACCTTGCCCAGAGTCCTCCGCAGCCGGCTGGTTACCGAGGGTTGGGCGATAGGGCGGCCGCGCATCGTTCAGACGTTTGTCTCAAAGGATGAGACAGAGCGTTACCTTGTGGAAGGGCAAATTCGCGACACGCACACCGTTGAGGCAGTCTGGATGCCCGATGGCGATGGCGGTGAAGCGGGCGACGGCAGCAACGCGGACGTTCCGAATCGATCGAATCACAAGAGCGCTAAGGATTGGGCACGCGCGACCATTTGTGTCTCTAGCCAGGTGGGATGCGCCGTGAACTGTCAATTTTGTTTGACCGCCAAGTTGGGCCTGCAACGCAATCTCTCTGCGGGCGAAATTGCCGGGCAGGTTGTCGCCGTTCTCGACAAACACGCCGTCGAAATCGGAAAAGAACGCGTGAACATCGTGTTCATGGGGATGGGCGAGCCGTTGCTGAACTACGACAACTGGATGGCTGCGGTGCGTCTGCTGGTCAAGGAAGTTGGCATCAGTCCGCAGCGCATGACTGTGTCCACGTCGGGCATCGTGCCGGGCATTGTGCGCTTTGCCGAGGAACCGCCGGATGTGCGGCCGAAGCTGGCCATCAGCCTCAACGCGCCCAATGACGAAATTCGCAGTGAGATCATGCCCATCAATCGCAAGTGGCCGATTGAGGCGGTGTTGGACGCCGTTCGAAAGATCCGGCTGCGGCCCCGCGAGCGGATCACGTTTGAGTATGTTCTCCTTGGCGGCGTGACCGACCAGCCTGAGCACGCGCAACAAGTGGCCCGTCTGGTCCGGCGCAGCGGGCTGCCGGTGAAAGTGAACTTGATCGCCTGGAACCCAGGGCCCGGCATCGCCTACCAAATGCCGCAGGCTGAGGCGGTAGAGCGCTTCAAGCGCGCGCTTGTGGCAGAAGGAGTGCCAGTCTACGTTCGTCGTCCGCGCGGGCGGGATATCTATGCAGCGTGTGGGCAGTTGAAGAGGACGATTGAGGCTGTGAAATAGGAAACAGCTGCACTCGCGCTGGAAGATAAGCCAGCAAGTCCGCCGAGCCTGTGCATGGAGAGGCGCCACGGAACTTGAACCTGCGAGCAGTGGCGAGTCTTCAGTAAAACAATTGCAGCCAGTCGTCCCATGAAGGACGCTGGCTGCTACATGCTTAGGGCTGATCTAGGGAAAATGGGGTGTGCTGCTCAGGCACGCCCGTGTTGTTGAGATGCAGTCCTCGAAAAAAGGTTGTCCAGGGTGATTGTTGCGAGAAGTCTCACAGAATCCGAAAGCCTTCCTCAGCGCTGCAGTTATTGATTAAAAGCAACTTACTAATCGCCAGAGTTCGAGCCTGAATTGGAATTGCCCAACTCCAGAAGCGTAGCCGTGACCCGATTCGCATTATGCCGCACAAGCGTTTCCTCGCTCGCAAAATCCCCAACGATGCAGCGCACACCGAGGGCCTCGATCCTGTCAATATCCGCCTCGATCGGGGCCGCGTTCTGCTTTGCGTAACGCGCGACGGTCTGCGGGGAGAACGGCGCAGTGTTCACGATCGCGTAATCGAAAATCGGTGCCCGCGTGTGTTCGTAAATGCGCGCGATATGTTCCGACGCCGTGAGCCCGAGGCTTTCATTGGGCTGCGTCATGAGATTGCAAACAAAGACACGAACTCCGCGCGCGGCGGCCAATGCCGTGGGGATACCTTGGACCAGCAGATTGGTGATAAGCGATGTGTAGAGCGATCCCGGACCCACGGTAATCAGGTCTGCCCGCTCGATAGCATCGAGCGTTTCCGGCAGCGCTGCGGCGTCGGGCGGATCCAGCATCAATTCGGCGATGCGCTTACGGCTCGCGGTAATGTTGGTTTCTCCGCGCACCAGTGAGCCATCCTCCATCCGCGCCACAATCGACGCATTGGCCGTGGTTGCGGGAAAGATGCGTCCGCGCGTGGACAGAATCTTCGAAGCCAATTGGATCGCATGGACGAAATCGCCTGTGATCTCAGTCAGTGCGACCACAAAAAGATTGCCGAAATTGTGCCCGCCCAGACCATTGCTCCCGCCAAACCGGTGTGCGAACAACTGCACCAGCAAGTCTTCTTCCTCGCTGAGGGCCACCATGCAATTGCGCAGATCCCCAGGGGGTAGCATGTTGAAGTCTTTGCGGAGCCGGCCGGAGGAGCCACCGTCGTCGGTCACGGTAACAACTGCGGAAAGGTCCGCGATCTGAGAAGGTTCCGCACATGGCTGGCCGGGCACGCTCACATGCCGCCGCAAACCGCGCAGCAGCGTGGAAAGTCCGGTGCCGCCGCCGATGGCTACTACTCGAAGAGGACGCACCGCAGCTTCAGAGGCAGACGAGCTTAGCTGGGATGGTTCCGGGTTGTGTTCAGCTGTTTTTGACAACGGCACAAAAATCACAGACTTCTTTATGGTATTTCAGGATACAGCAACTCTGTGAACCTCGGGTCGTCAACCATATTCTGGAAATCGTTATCCGAGCGCGCCTGCAGCCGATTCTTCGGATTGAGTTCGATAGCCTTGGAGAGATTGTCAAGGCACCCCTGGATGCGTCCCGTAATCGAGTCGAGCAAGGCCAAACCGTAGAAGGCATAGTCGGCTCTGGGATAGTCCGCGATAATGCCGCGCAACTGTTCTCCCGCTTCTTCGAAGTAGCCGCCATTCAACTGCGACACGGCATAGTCGTAGCGTTCCTCAGGAGTGATGAAAGCCAGGCCGCGCTTGTTGATCTGACGCTGGCAAGTTTGCACGTACATGCGGCAGCGCTCGGCAATCTCAAACGGCGCCGTGGGGAGTAGCTTCTCGAAGGCCGCAAGTGCCTTGTCGAACTTACCCTGCTGTACCAATTGCACCGCGGCCTGGTAGTGCTGATAGGCAGCGGTGTCGGCAGCGGGCGACTGACTGCCGGATTTGGCAGCCACGGGGGGAATTTTCTTGCGGCCTGTTGCCGCGGATCGGGCCTCTTGCGTCATTGATTCGCCATTGGCGCATCTCCAGGAACAATGAGTTCAGCCGGATTCCTCCGGTTGGAAACCATGCGCCTGGGAGCCGCGCTTCTTTCGGCATCTCCATGGCTCTTGTCTTCACCGCCGAATTTTTGCAAGAACGCCGCTACCAATCGGTCGCGTCGATTCGTGCGCAATGGCGCCTTGGACCTACGGCCCTGGGAAATGCTACTTGAGCAACTTTTATACCCAGAAGATGGCCGAACGTCAAATGACTGGCTGTCGTAGAGGCCTAATGCCGATTACCTTGAGCTGGTTTGCGATAGATCGCGGGGTTGAGCGAAGGGTCGTTGTACATCTTCAATTGCCGATAAAGCTTGAATTTGCGGGTCCCTGCAACCGTTTCCTGCCAGAGTGCATCGAGACACACAGCGAGGTCGGCGCGCTGTTCTTCAAGAATGGCGAGGCGATCGCGATTGCGCTCGGCATGTCCTTCAGCAGCCCCCGGCCGTTCGCATTCCTCGCACGTGTGGTAAATCTTCAATGCCTGGATCGATAGCCGGTCGATCATCAGGCCGGGTGACTCGGAATGCAGCGGCGCTTCGGGATTCGGCAGTCCCTGCGGCGCGAGCCAATTGATGAGCGCACGATCCAGATCTTCGGCAAGATCGTTGCGCAACTGGTTGGTCGCGTCGATGCGGCGCTTCACATCGGCCAACTCCGCATCGGTTGCCCCCGGCGTGCGGGCCTCGTCCTCAATGTGCCAGAGATCGAAGTTAGCTCGATGCTGCCGTGCCACGTGCGCTAGAAAATCTGCTTCTGCATTGGAGACGGATTTCTGTTTGTCCCGATTCGGAGAGGGAATTATTTCCGGATCTGTATTGCCTTGCGGAAAGTGCCAGGCACGGGTCAGCTGGTCGTGCAGTTCGACGATCGCGTTGGACGAGAGCACGGCTAAATTTCCTTCAAAATAAAATGTGCGATTTGCAGGCTCTAGGATAGAACTATCCTCGTCCTGAGGCCAATGTTCGGGGGTTCCATGTCGGATACACCGCAGCGATTTCTCTGCATTGCAAGCTACGAAAAAGGACAGGATTTTCTCCGCCAGTGCGCAGAACTGGGAGTGAAGCCGACCCTGCTCACGGCAGAAAAGCTGCGCGACGCCGACTGGCCGCGCGACGCCCTGGACGATCTCACAACGGTGCCTGCCGAGCTGAGCCGAGAGCAGATTCTCAACACGGTTTCGTGGATGGCGCGCGGCCGCCGCTTCGATCGTGTGGTGGCTCTGGATGAGTTCGACCAGGAAATGGCAGCGCTCGTCCGCGAGCACATGCGCCTACCGGGAATGAATCTGAGCACCGCCAACCGCTACCGGGACAAGCTGGCCATGCGCACCAGCGCACGGCAAATGGGTTTCCTGGTCCCGGAGTTCTGTGGAATCTTTTTCTACGACGATCTTCGTGCCTATATGGAGCGGGTACCGGCTCCGTGGCTGCTCAAGCCCCGCGCGGAGGCTTCGGCACTGGGGATTCGCAAAATTGAAGATCTAGAAAAGCTGTGGCGCACGCTGGATGAGCTGGGCGACGAGCAGAGCCTCTTTCTACTGGAGCAGTTTGTTGCTGGCGACATCTTTCACGTCGACTCGATCGTCAGCAAATCGAAGGTCGTCTTCTCTGTTGCACATCAATACGGACGTCCTCCGATGCAGGTCATGCACGAGGGCGGAGTATTCACGACGCGCACCGTGGACCGCGCCGGCGATGAATGGAAGATCCTGACTGAACTGAATGCGAAGCTCGCACCGTCATTGGGGATGGTCCGAGGGGTCACACATGCCGAATACATTCGTGCCCACGCCGACGGGCGATTCTACTTTCTCGAGATCGCAGCACGCGTCGGCGGTGCGTTCATCGCCGACTTAGTCGAGACGGCGACGGGCATCAATCTCTGGCGCGAATGGGCCAAACTTGAAGTGGCCGATCTACGCGGCGAGTCCTATGTCTGTCCCGAAGCCAGATCCGATTATGCCGGCAGCGTGCTCTGTCTCGCGAAAACCGCTGAGCCGGACACATCGAGTTTCGATGCACCGGAGATCGTGGTGCGGATGAAGAAGCATCACCACGCTGGGCTCATCGTTCGCTCGCCTCAACCGGCGCGCGTCGCGGAGTTGCTGGCGCAGTACAGCGTTGACTTCGCCGAGAAGTTCATGGCCAAGATGCCGCCCCCGCCGAAGCCAACTTCGTAAACGCATCTGGCCCTTTACGAACGCAATCGAGGACAGCTACCACGCGCATTCTCTTGAATTTCCACAGGCGAAAGAAAAACTGCTTGACAGCATACCAACTAGTAGGTATGCTTCGGGATCATCGGACGCGAGACCTATGCATGCCACCGAATCCAGACACGAATCGAAGACCCGCCTTCTGCAAGCGGCGCTCGCCGTGATCCGCACCAAGGGCTACTCGGCGACCCGCATTGAAGACGTCTGTGAAGAGGCGGGCCGCACCAAGGGTAGCTTCTTTCACCACTTCAGCACCAAGGAAGAACTGGCCATCGCTGCCGCCGACTACTGGAGCGAGATTACTTCGGCTCTTTTCGCCGCCGCGCCGTACCACACGCCCGTCGACCCGCTGGAACGCGTGCTTGCTTATGTCGATTTTCGAAAGGCGCTTCTCCAGGGCGAACTGCCAGAGTTTACCTGCCTGGTGGGTACGATGACGCAGGAAGTCTACGACACACACCCCGCGATCCGCGAAGCATGTGAGCACTCCATCAGCGGCCACGCGGCGACGCTGGTGCCCGACATCAAGGCGGCCATTGAGAAGTATGGTGTGACAGGCGACTGGACCGCCGAGAGTCTCGCACTGTTTACGCAAGCCGCGATTCAAGGCGCATTTATTCTCGCCAAGGCAAAAAACGGCGTTGCGGTGGCGGCCGATTGCATCGACCACCTGCACCGCTATATCGAACTGCTTTTCAACCAGCCAAGTTCCAGCAACAAGCCAAAACCCAAAAAGGAGACGCGATGAACCTCACCGAAAATCCCGAGATCGTCAACTGGCCCGAAACCCATTACGTCTTCGTTGAGAAGATTGGGCCGTTTATGGAAAACGCCGGCGCCGCGTGGCAGCAGGCGCACACATTTGTGCCAGCGCTTGCTGAGCGCAACAAGATCACCGGCTACACCAGTCTCTACAAGATGGGCCCAAAGATTTATCGCGCAGGCTTCGTCCTCGCCTCAGAGCCACAGCAGCTTCCCGAGGGTTTGAAGTATGAGAAGTTCGCAGGCGGCAAATACAGTCGCTTCGTGTTGACCGGATCGTATACCGACCTGCCACAGGCATCCGGCCGCGCATGGGCAATCGCGGGTGAGAAAATTCAGGTCCGCGACGACTTCGCCGTTGAGAACTACGTGAGCGACACACCTGCCGACCAGTTGGTTACGGAAATTCTTATCCCCACAGCCTAACGCGCGAGATAAGTGCCAAGCGATGCAAACGAAATCGGAAAACGAATCTGGATGCACCCAAACTTCCGTTTGAAGCACCGATCCAAAACGCCAAATCAGGAGGAACCCCATGACTTCAACGATATTGATTGAGAATTCCGCACGCGAGTTCATCTCCATAGATGAGCAGAAAATCCGCGAAGTCATCGCGGGCCTTCACCGGGCGCATTTTGCGAAAGACGCCGAGGCAACTGCCGCACCCTATGCAACCGACGCCACAATCTTCAATCTTGCTCCGCCGCTGGTCCATCATGGCGTTAACGTGCAGGAGAAGCGAGCGTGGTTCGATAGCTGGGAGACGCCGATCGAGATCGTCCCGCGCGATCTCACAGTCACAGTAAGCGGCGACTTTGCATTCGCTCACTGCTTTCTTCACATGAGCGGGACCAAGAAAGGACCTGAGGGCTTCGTCCACTTCTGGATGCGCGAGACCATGTGTTTCGAGCGAATCCGTGGAAGCTGGCGGATCGTGCATGAGCACACCTCGGTGCCGTTCTACATGGATGGAAGTCTGCGGCCGGCATTCGATCTCCAACCCTGAGTGCCGCGAGCGAGGACGGTGTCTGCGCCCGTTACAATGGCCGGGGAGCAAGAATGGAAACGAAAGGCCAGTATCCCCATCGCCGCTGGAATCCGCTGCGGCAGGCGTGGGTGATGGTTTCGCCGCATCGTACGCAAAGACCATGGCAAGGGGAAGTGGGACAAAAGGCTACTCCCTCGGGCGCAGCATACGATCCGGAGTGTTATCTCTGCCCCGGCAACAAGCGTGCAGGCGGGGCAGTGAATCCGTCCTACGACTCGATCTTTTCGTTCGTCAATGATTACGCCGCATTGCTGCCCGATCTGCCCGCTGCGGTGACTCCGTCAACGTCGCCCCTACTGGTCGCCGAGCCTGCACGCGGACTCTGCAAGGTGCTCTGCTTTCATCCCAACCATAGCCTCACACTGGCGCGCATGACTCAGCCCGAAGTCCGCTGCGTGGTCGATGCGTGGACCAGCGAATACGAAGCTCTCGCCGCCATCGACTGGATCGAGTACGTGCAGATCTTCGAAAACCGCGGCGCGATGATGGGCGCAAGCAACCCGCATCCCCATGGCCAGATATGGTCCACCGGATTTGTACCTGACGAACCGGCCGCTGAAACCAAGGCGCAGCGTGAGTTCTTCGATCGCGCCGGCCGCTGTCTCCTCTGCACCTACCTCGCCACCGAGCGTGCTTCGGGTGAGCGCATTGTGATGGAGAACGATCACTTCGCCGTTCTGGTCCCGTGGTGGGCCGTGTGGCCGTTTGAGGTGCTGGTGCTGAGCAAGCGGCACCTTAGTGCGTTGCCGGAGTTAACCGGCGTGGAGCGCGACGCGCTTGCCGATGTGCTCATGCGGCTGACCACCCGCTACGACAATCTATTTGAGACAAGCTTCCCCTACACAATGGGCTTCCACCAGAGCCCGACAGATGGTGAAGGGAAGTCGGGGACGGTTCATCCGGAATGGCACTTCCACGCGCACTTTTATCCGCCGCTGTTGCGCTCAGCCACGGTGCGCAAATTCATGGTTGGGTTTGAAATGCTGGGAATGCCGCAGCGCGACATCACGCCGGAGAGCGCCGCGGAACGGCTGCGCGCTTGTTCAGAGAATCATTTCTGGCCCCGAGATTAGGCTTTCACGCTAGCTTCCGCGCCCGAATGTGCAGGAAGAGCGGCGCGACCAGCGTATCGGCGACCACCGGCTGTGCATCTGCGAGTGCATTGCTGGCCGTGGGCTCGCCGAATTTCTCAATCGATAGGCCTGCGCCGCAGATCAGATCGACCCAACTGCTTAGCGTGCGATGAAACATAGGCGCGCGAAACGGCTTGGTGCGCGCGCGTTCATTCGCCGGTACGGTCGAAAACATCCACTCGTTCATCTGCCCATTCATCGGTTCGAAGTACCGCCCGACCTCGATGCCGCTCACCTTGCCTTGTGCGTCGCGCAGCACACGGCGATGCGGCGGCGAGAAACACGGATGAATGATGGAGAACTGAAAGAATCCGCCCGGCTTCAGCACGCGCGCTGCTTCTTTCAACGCAACGCCATGGTCGAGCATGTCCATCAGTGACATGAAGGCAGTAGCGAAATCGAACGTGCCGCTGGCGAAGGGAAGGTCCATTCCGTTGGCCACCTGATACAGGATGCCAAGCGGCGCGGCGGTTTCCGTGGCCTTGGCATGGCGAATAAACGTGGGCGCGACGTCGACGGCCTGCATACGGGCGCCCAGCCTCACCAGCTTGCGCGTCTCGGCTCCCTCCCCACATCCGATGTCCACGCCGGAAAGGCCGCGCACGTCGGGCAACATGGCCAGGAACGCAGGCGTGTTCAGGGCGTCTCGATAGACGTCATAGCCGGCGCGGACAAAGCGCGTCCAATTCTCCGCGTTGGCTTCCCAGAATTTGGCGGCCTCGGCCGTTTTCATGGTCTTCCCTAGATGAAGATACGCCTTCATCTTTGCGCGGCGGTTACGAAGTGATCTGGCAGGGACAGCGGCTTGGAGTATGGTGAGCTCGCTGGGACTTGAACCCAGGACCCACGCCTTAAAAGGGCGTTGCTCTACCAACTGAGCTACGAGCTCTCAGGCCGCTTTCTCCAAGTTACCACAGTGATTGAGATGGTCCCGCAGCCTGTCCGGCGATCTATGTCTTGATTAAGTTGGGCGTGCCACCACGGTCTTGAATCCGGGAAATGAAGATTTGAGCCTTCAGCGCATTTCTCTGAGAAAAAATTAAAGAACTCAATTTTTTCTCTTGAAATACTTCATAAAATTTACTATTGTTCTCCTATAGTTGAAGAAACGGGGTTCCGACCATGGCATCCGACGCGAAACAAGCTTCCGATTGGCAGGATTTGCTCCGGATCGCCCAAGGCTCCCCAGTAGTTATCGAGCGCGTCCGCATTCCGGAGAAGGGAATCGCCATCGAGGGCGCCTTCACCCTGCCTGAGCTCGCGCGTCTCAGCCTCGAAGACCAGGTTTTCATCACCGCCTTCCTGCGCTCCCATGGCTCCATCAAGGAGATGGAGCAGATCTTCGGCGTCAGCTATCCAACCATCAAGGCGCGGCTGCACCGCATCGCCGGCCTACTCGAGTTTGTCGACACCAACCCGTCTCCTTCGCGCACGGAGGTGCTGGATCGCCTAAAAAACGGCGAGATCACCCCCGCTGACGCGATCCGCGAACTGGAGGCCCTGAAATGATCCCAAGCATTGCTGTCGTCCGCATCCATCCTTCGCGCAGCCGAGGATTTGGGCTCTGGCTCCCGCTTTTTCTGCTCTGGATTCCCGTGATTCTGCTCTCGCCGCTGATCTTGATCATTCTGCTGGTGGTCTGCCTTGGAGTGCAGATCAGCTTCTGGCGCGCGATCGCTGTCTTCTGGGGCATCCTGTGTAGTTTGCCGGGAACTAACGTGCATATCAGGGCAGACGGAACCCAGGTCCAGGTCCGAATCCTTTAGTCCGAAATTTGTAGAGGTACGTATGAACACCGATCGCCAAACCATCTTGTCGCTGGTTGCCATGGGCCGCATCACGCCGCGCGAGGCCGAGCGCCTGCTTGCCGTCTGGCCCGACGGGGACGATGCCATTCTGCGGCTTGCTCTCTGTCTCGCCTTCGCGGCCTTGGCGCTGCCCGGATTGAAAGAAATGTTTACCGAAATCACGCATACGCTTGTGGCGCTGATGCCGACATTGCTGGGAACAGCGCACCACACGCTTGCCTGCGTTACACATTGGTTGGGAGGAATTGTATGAACGAGAATCGCCGTCAAATTCTGGAGATGTTGGCCGCGGGAAAGATCACCGCGGATGAGGCCGAGAAACTGCTCGCCGCACTTGAGCCCGATACGAGAACGACCGCGTGTGAATCTTCCGCTGGGGGCAGCGGTGCAAAGACCGCGGAGTCGAATTCGCACGCAAAGTATTTGCGTGTGCAGGTCGAGGCAGACGAATCGATGACCGGTATGAAGGGTCCGACAACTGTGAACGTGCGCGTGCCCATGCAGTTGCTGCGCGCGGGGGTGCGTCTGGCGAGCCTCATTCCAAAACAGGCCCACGAGCAATTTGACGAGGCGATGAGCCGTCACGGCGTGCCGATCACGCTCTCGCAGATCAAGCCCGAAAATCTCGAGGACCTGATCGACCACCTCGAAGACCTGACCGTCGACGTCGATGGCAAGGACGGCAACTCGACCAAGGTGCGCGTCTTTTGCGAATGAGAATTCTGGCTGCGCAGCTGCCCGCTCACATCTTCCGCAACGGCTTGTGCATGGGCACAACCTGCACGGTGACATCGCGGATCTGCGATAGGAATTTGTTGAGCACCGAGCCTCGTAGAAGAATATCGAGACGCGACCGCACGGGCTGGCCGAAGATTACGTGCGAGATGCTCTCCTGCTGTGCAAACCGGATCAGTGCGTCGGACACATTCTTGTCGGTGAGCACAACCACCTGCGCGCCCAGGTCCCGCGCCATCCGCTGATATTCCTCGATCCGTTGATACGCTTCCGGATCACCGTGGCCTTTGTCTTCGTCGGGGCGGGCCACATACACCGCATACCAATTCGTGGCCAGTCTTCCCGCCACGCGCGCGCCAACGCGAATCAACCGTTCGGTGCCGGGACGCGTGCTGAGGCAGACCATCACTTTGTCGGGAACCGGCGCCTGTTCCAACCCCTGCGTGCGTCGATAATCGGAGGCGCGTTTGCTCACCTGCTCCGCAGTGGCGCGCAGCGAGAGCTCGCGCAAAAGATTCAGATTTCCCTTGCGGAAGAAATTCGCCAGGGACTGCTCGACTTTTTCCGGCGCATAGATTTTGCCCTCGCGCAGCCGCGACCGCAGCTCCTCCACCGTGACATCGACGTTGACCACTTCATCGGCGCGCTTGAATAAGTTGTCAGGGACCGTCTCGCGAATAACCGTGTTCGCGGACCGATTGACTGCGTCGTTCAATGTCTCAAGGTGCTGGATATTGACGGCGGTCATCACGTTGATGCCGGCGTCGAGCAACTCCAGAACATCTTCGTAACGCTTGCGGTTCCTGCTTCCCGGCACATTGGTGTGCGCCAGTTCATCCACAATCACCGTGTCGGGATGGCGGGCGAGAATCGCGTCCACATCCATCTCTTTCAGGTCGACACCGCGATAGGGAATCACGCGCTGCGGCACAATCTCGAGATCGCGAATCTGTTCCGCGGTCTCTTTACGCCCGTGGGATTCCACCAGCCCGATCACCACATCCACGCCTTGTTTGCGCTTCAGCAGTGCGTCATTCAGCATGTGATAGGTTTTGCCCACGCCAGGCGCGGCCCCGAGATACACACGGAGTTTGGCTGGTTCCTGCTGCCGCTCGAGCACAATTTCTGACATAGGCCCTAGCCCACCTCAACCGGATGCTGCACCGTTTCCACTACGGCCACGGGAAGCGTGAAACGAAATGTCGTACCATTCCCCAAGCGGCTTTCTACCGCGATCTGTCCGCCGAGCGACTCGACAAGGCGGCGCACGAGCGCGAGCCCAAGGCCCGTTCCCGAGTCGGAAAAGGCATTGAAACGGTCAAAGAGCTTGCCCAGGCGGTCGGCTTCGATACCGCGGCCGGTGTCGCGTACGGTGAATTGCACGAAGCTCTTGATCTCTTCCGCCGCGAGAAGGATTTCGCCCTCCGGAGGCGTATAGCGGAGAGCATTGGACATCAGGTTGTCAAAAATGGAACGGACGGCCCGCCGATCCGCCTGCACAAAAGAGAGATCCGCGAAGGCACGTACTTCGACACGAATGCGCTTTTCCGAGGCTTCTTCGCAAAAACGGTCGCGGGCCTCGTTGAGCAAGGGCAGGGGACGCAGACGATCGAGGTGAAGCTCGCGCTTTCCGGTGTCCAGCTCGGCTACTTCAATCAGGTCCGCCATCAAGTCGTTCAGCTTCTCTGATTCGTTGCTCGCAGCGGCCACCAGCTCGGCCTGGAGCAGTTCCAGAGGGCCGCCGAAGCCCTGGCCCAGCGCATAAAGACCGCGACGCAATTGCAGAAGCGGGTCACGCAGTTTGCGGCTGGCAATGGCGATGAACTGCGTTTTGAAGCGATCCGTATCCTGCAAGCTGGTGACGTCTTCGAGCGTCGTGACGGTGCCGAGAAGACGGCCTTCGGAGTCGCGCATCGGCATTGTGCGCAAGCGATAGCTCCGCGCCTGCTTGCCAATGCGCATGGGCAGCAGAGCCGCGTCGCCTTCAGCAGCTACTGGCTTCTGCAGCGACACGGCATCGCGAATGGCGCTTAGAATCTTTTCGCCACCTGGAGTCGTCGTAAGCGCCATGCGATCGGCAGCCGCTTCACCCAGGATCTCTGCGGCGGCCTGGTTCACTTTCAGCACGTGCCCCTTGGCGTCAGTCACAATGATTGGCTCGAAGATGGATTGCAGTACGGCGTCGGAAAGCTGAAACTCCATCTGTTTCCGTCCGGCCTCGCTATCACGCAGGTCGCGGAGGCGCACCGCAATGCGATTCAACTCGCTGGCAATCACACCGAAGTCGTCACGGCTATTCCATTCGACCCGGTGCTCCAGGTTGCCTTGAGCAATGCTCTTCGCATCCCGAGACAGCATGTGAATCGGCCGCAGCACCAGGAAAATGGTCCCTGCGCAGGTCAACAGCGAAACAGCTGCGAAAGCGAGGCTGAGCCTTCCCAGGCCGGCGCCGCTGAGCGCGTGGCGCGCGGCGATGGCAAGACCCACGGTGAAAGCGGAGAGCAGAACGCAGCCGAGAATCAGACGCTGGCTTAGATTCAGCATGAACCGGGCTCCGGGCCGGAATCGTTGCTCACTTCATAATGGCGGAAACACCCT
The DNA here is from genome assembly GCA_003140785.1 of Acidobacteriaceae bacterium. GTDB lineage: Bacteria > Acidobacteriota > Terriglobia > Terriglobales > Acidobacteriaceae > Telmatobacter. Next base: position 22,561 of record PLKY01000130.1, read on the forward strand.
CATCGAGCAAAATCCCCGCATCGCTCTTGCCGAACCGCCCTCAGAACGATCAAGGCGACGGTTAGGGGATCTGGCAGACCGAAAGTGCGCTGTTGTGCCAACGGCAAGCGAGCCCAGCGGGCTGGGGATAGGCGACCAGCACCCAATTCACGCCGAATTCCGATTTGAGCCGCTCGAAGTCTGCCAGCGTGAAGTGCGTCCAGCCGGCCTGCGCAGCTACTTGTCGCTCCCATGTGGGACCCAGTTCAGGGACCTGCGTTACCACCGCTGTGTCCTTGATGGCATCGGCAAGTTGGCTGCGCTCAGCCAGGGCTCGGAAGCTGTGATAGTCCTCGCCCTGCGCGGCAAGATAGTTCGGGTCCATCGCGAAATAGGCGTCGGTAGGCGTGTTGGTACGGATCCAAGCGAAGGCCTGCAGCCACGGATTGCTGGTGCGAAGTCCCGGCAATTCGAGGTGTTCGCTGCTGGCAAACATTGCGCGTTGCGTCGCGAACATGCCCGCGTTAATGACCAACAAGTACGCCGCCCATCGCCATATCGACGACTTGACCACAAACTTCGTCAGGAGACAACCGGCCACCAGCGCCATAAAGAAGTAAATCAGATGCAAGTAGCGCATTGGCTGCATCGGCGTGATGCGAACCATTCCCGGCGACGCAAGGATGATCATCGCCGCCACCTGCTGGAACACTCCATACGCAAACACAGCAAGGGCAAACCGGGCCAGCTTCGTTTCACCGCGTTTCTCGGCGATGCGCCAAAGAAGCCAGAAAAGGAACAGCGGCGCAAGTGCACCGAGCCACTCGTACCAGGTCCAGCGATAGAGAAAGAAATAGGAACGCGTCTCCAGCGCCTTGCGCCATACCGGCGTTGGCGGCTCAAAAATCCAACCGAGCGGGACTGCGGCGGCCAGCGAATCGCGCAGGGAGCGAAGCCAGACATGCACTGGTTCCAGCGTGGCGGCAGTAAGAAAGAGACAAAACGAAATGCCTAGCACCGCCATAATCGGGTGCAGGACAACGCTGAGCAGCAGAAGCGGAACAGCCTGCCAGTGTTTGCCGCTCATGATCCGCGAGACAGCGATCAGGATGATCGCCGTGGAGACATTGCGCGGGTGCAAATGCTGATCGGCGAGATAGAGGGCAGTACCCGCAACCGGCAGCGTCATCATCGCGGCCACCATCGCTACGCCACCCCATTGCGCGCGTTCGTCTGAAAAAAGACAGCGCGCGAGGCTCCAGCATCCGAAGATGATCAGCACGATGGTCGCGAATTGCCACAGGAATTCGGTAATGGAAACAGGGATGTGGGTCCAGTGGATGAACCCGGCGACCCATTTGTCGAATAAAGTGGCTTGAAGCTGTACGCGGAAAAACTCGGAGTCGTGCGGATACAGCGCCGGATTCAGGTCGCCCTTGACCGCGGAGAGATACACCCCGTCATCTTCGATCCCGGGATGGTAACCCATCACGAGCAGCGCGAGGATCGAGAAAGCAAGAATGAGCCAGACGTTGCGTTTGCGCAGAATTTCCACCTTTTCCAGTCCAACATCTCTCTAGCGGGTCACGCTCAGCGGGGGGGAAGTCTGCAATCCGCTTGCGTTGAGGGTGGGGAGAAACCTGCAAACCCTTCACGTAAACTGGAGACCTTTCGCACCATCCCGCAGAATCAACTTGAGTAACTGTGTTGACCCCTTCGCAAGGGCTGGAAAAGCTTTTAGCAAACTATAATCCGAATTGTAGTGGACGCAAGCGAAACCTGTCTGAAATTCAGTCAAATTGCATTTGGTTGCGCTCTGGCGGCGCCATCATTCGTTTGATGGTTAGACGCAAGCAGCCAGATGCCGTTTACGTGCTTCCGCTACGTTGTTGCGGCGAAGGATTGACACAATGAAACTTCGAACCATGCGGGCGGTCGATTACTGGATTGGCATACCGCTTTGCTTCCTCGGTACGCTGGTTGTGCGTCTGCTGGGCACCCCAAAAGGTCCGGAAAAACCCCGCCGAATCCTGTTCGTCGAGCTGTCGGAAATGGGCAGCACGGTCATTGCCAATCCTGCACTGCAAAAAGCCAAGGATGCGCTCGGCGCTGAAATCTTCTTCCTCATCTTCGAACGCAACGTCGAATGCCTCCACCTTCTGCCCACCGTCCCCGAATCCAATATCGTCACCATCCGCGAGACTAGTGTCATTGCCTTGGCCATCGATTCGCTGCGCTTTCTGCGCTGGGTGCGCAAGGCCAAGATAGACACGGTGGTCGACATGGAGCTCTTCTCCCGTTATTCAGGCCTGCTCACCGGGCTCTCGGGAGCGCGCCGCCGCGTGGGCTTCCATCGCTTCCATGCCGAGGGCCTCTACCGCGGAGAAATGCTCACCCATCGCGTGAACTACAACGGCCATATTCACATGGCAAAGAACTTCATCTGCATGATTAATGCGCTTCTCGCACCGCGGCCGGAGGTCCCCTACTCCAAAACCTTCGTCTCCGATGAGGAAATTAGGGTTCCCATCCAGCCCGTTTCGATTGGCGAGATGGAGTTCGTGCACGGCCTCATCCGCCAGGTATTTCCGAACTACCGCCCCGATTATCACCGGGTGGTTCTGATCAACCCCAACAGTTCCGAACTGCTGCCGCAGCGCCGCTGGGACCGCGAGAACTACAGCACCCTGGCCGCGATGATCGTCAATGAATGGGACGACGTGCTGGTCCTCATCACCGGCTCTCCTTCCGAGCGTGAAGAGGCTCTGCGCATGCAAGAGAAGGTCGCCCATCCGCGCTTCCGCAGCTTCGCCGGCATGCACAAGCTGACCGTGATCACGGCGCTCTACAACGTTGCCGAGGTCCTGATCTCGAACGACAGCGGCCCCGCGCATTTCTCCGCCATCACGCCAATCCGCTCCATCGTGTTGTTTGGCCCCGAAACGCCGCATCTCTATGGGAGCCTCGGCAATACTGAATCCATTTGGGCCGAGCTTTCCTGCTCCCCCTGCGTGACTGCGGCGAACCAGAAAAACTCCGCCTGCAACGACGCCGTCTGCATGCGCCTCATCACGCCCGAGCGCGTACTCGAATCGGTGCGCCAAGTGCTGAACGGAACAACGGCGAAACTCGACCTCGTCCCAATCGCCGCGCTCCGTTCGTAGCGTTCAAAATCAGTCCGCCACTCACAGGGCTGGCAGCAGCGTCCGCATCAGCAGAAACCCAACCACTCCCAGAAAGAAGACGAGAGCCATGCGAATCCCCGGCTCCCGATTCACCTCGGGCACCAGATCGCTCGCTCCCACGTACAAAGCCACTCCGGCCGAAATCGGCAACCCGTAAGGCATCCACGAAGGCGCCAGTTCGATCACCAGCACGCCCACCAGTGTAGCCGCAGCCAGCGCCACAGCGGAATAGAACGCCACCGTCCGGCTGCGTCCGCTGGCAAGCATTACGCTAGCCATGGTGAATCCCTCCGGCGCCTTGTGCAGAAAAATCGCCAGAAAAATCAGCCACCCCAGCGCATTGTTCACTACAAAGCCCGACCCGATGGCCACCCCATCGAACAGCGCATGCACACTGAGTCCACCGAGCACCGAATACCCAGTCCCGTGGGAAACAAATTCATCGTGATGCGTTTCTTCGCCGTAATGAAAATGAGCATTGATGGTGTGCTCCAGCAGGTGCACCACGCAATAGCCGGCCATGATCAGAATGGGGGCCAAGCGCGGGCTCAGCTTGAGGCTTTCGGGAGTCATTTCGATGACCGCCGTAGCCATCAGGAATCCCGCGCCGAGGGCCACGAAGTAGCGCAGATAGCGCTCCACGCCGCGCGCCCGCACCAGCACCAGCCCGCCAGCCACATCGGCCAGCGCGGCAATCGTGCCCAGCAGTAGCGAAAGCTTCAGCATCGGGCGTTACCCGCTGTGCCGGATGTGCATCACATCGCCATCTTGCACCACATATTCCTTGCCTTCCAGGCGCAGCGTGCCACGGCTGCGCGCCACTGCCTCTGAGCCGGCATCCAGCAGCGCATCCCAGCGAATGGTCTCCGCGCGAATGAAATGGTGCTCCAGGTCCGAATGAATCGCCCCCGCGCCCTGGGGCGCCTTCGACCCTCGCGGAATGGTCCACGCCCGGCACTCGTCTTCGCCCGCGGTAAAGAAGCTGATCAGGCCAAGCAGCTCATAGCTCTTGCGGAT
>PLKY01000346.1:0-24001 GCA_003140785.1 Acidobacteriaceae bacterium
GCGGTGGGCCACTGGTCGTGGGGGATCTGGTCGAGGCCTTTGACTTCGGCCTTGGTGGTGCCGTAGATGAGAAAGCTGAGCAGGTCGTTGACGACGATAGGATTGTCGATCTGGCCAGTTTCCTCGTTGGGTTGGCCCATTAGAACAACACCCGCGCCGGTCTCGGTTTTGAAGAGTCCTTCCATGGCTGCAATGGCGGCTGGCTGATTGCGGGCAACATATTTGCCGTGCAGATCACCGGTAGGAAAAATGATGAGAATCGAAGAGATGAGGCCGGCGATGACGCCCACCTTGAGGAAGATGCGCCCGTAGTCTTCGATACGGCTGTCAAGAAGATAGAAAGCTCCTGTGGCGGCCATCACGAAGGAGCCGGTGATCACCGCACCAGTCATGTTGTGTGCGTATTGCAGCAGGCCCCAGGGGTTGAGGAGAAGCTGCCAGAAACTGAGGACCTCAAACTGACCGTTGGGGAGACGGTCATAGGCGACGGGATGCTGCATCCNNGTGACGATGATGAAGAAGCCGGATATCCAGGAGCCGAGAAAGACCATAACGGCAGAGAACCAGTGCATGAGTTTGGAAATGCGCTTTTCACCGTAAAGAAAGAGACCGAGAAATGCCGACTCGAGAAAGAAGCTGAATACACCTTCCATGGCCAGGGGCTGACCGATGACGCCGCCGGAGAGACGGGAGAAGCGCGCCCAGTTCGTGCCGAACTCGAACTCCATGGGAATGCCGGTGACGACGCCGAAGACAAAATTGATTCCGAAGATGCGTCCCCAGAAGCGCGCGGCACGGTCCCACTTCTCGCTGCCGGTTTTCAGAGCGACAGACTTGAGCACCACGATGAGCAAGGCGAGGCCCATAGTGAGTTGCGGAAAGAGATAGTGGAAGGTGATAGTGAAGGCGAAGTGCAGGCGGTGAATCAGTTCGGCGGTCATCAGGACTCCTGTTGCGGATCACTGCGCCTGAGTGAGAAAGGTGTTAGCAATCTTACATCGGCGGAAGACTACGCAACGGTGACTCTTGCACGAACGGCAACGACGAGCTTTTCCGTCCAGACAATTCAATTGATATAAAACGAGATTCCTAGATTGCTGCCCTGGCTCGGGGACAGTATACGTCTCGCTGCCTGTATGGGAACTGCTCTTGATTCCATATCGGTCGATGAACATCCGTAGGGTGTCTTTCTCCCAGCTGTCGCCGAGGCGTTGGTCCGCGGGTCCGCAGATGGATCCTTTGCCCCGCGAATCCCAATCGGACGCCGTGTCAAAGCCATTTCCGAGTTTCGTTTCACGTTTTTTGTAACGGGTCGGCCATTCCGTGACTTTACTCCTATGAAAGTGCCACCCAAGGACATTTCACCCAATGAGATCTCGCCTCTATCTATTTTTGGGTCTTTTTCTTCTGTTCACTATGGGCCGATTGACCGCCTCGGCGCAGGAACCGCTTACACTGCGGCAAGCAATCAATGAGGCCCTGCGGCAAAGCCCCGAGGCTGCAATCGCGCGTGCAGGCAATCAGGAAGCCAAGTCCGCAGCCACATTGGCACGCGCCCAATTGCTCCCGCAACTCAACTTCACAGAAGATATTTCGCGCGGCAACGACCCGGTGTATGCGTTTGGGACGAGGTTGCGGCAGCGGCAATTTACGCAGGCCGACTTCGCATTGAACGCTTTGAATCGCCCCCAACCGATCGGCAACTTTGCAACGCGCTTCTCCGGTTCCTGGACGGCATTCGACTCCTTCAAGACGCAGAGGGAGATTCGCCGCACCGATCTTTTCAAAGAGAGTTCTTCCTCATCGGCCAAGGCGGTTGACCAGCAGATTGTGTTCCATGTTGTCGTGGCGTACCAGTCGGCGCTCTATGCGCAGAGGGAGATCGAAGTCGCCCGGCATGAACAGGAGACGGCCGCGGCACTGTTGACGTCAGTAGACGATCACGTGAAGGCCGGCCTTGCGGTCGAGTCGGATCGGATGTCGGCTCAGGTAAATGTCGCCGCGCGCAAAGAGGAACTCATCGCGGTCCAAGGCGATCTGGAGTTGGCGTGGGCTCAGTTGCGCGAGGCCATCGGAGCTCCGAACCTCGAAGTATCCGAGTTGAAGCCGGTTGAGCCTCACTCATTTCCTCAGCTGCCGCTGGAGCAGGAGATGGCCATCGCCGCAAAGACACGGCCCGATTTGATAGCCCAGGGACAGGCGCAATCAGCGCAGGCAAACGCTGTGGGAGCGGCAAAATCGAACTTCGGCCCTCGCGTGAGCGCCTATGGCAACTGGGAGGAAGATCGCGCGTCATTTGCAGGCTCGGGTGGGAACAACTGGGTCGCAGGCGTACAGATAAGCGTCGACATTCTGCCCATCGGCAAGCGCGCTCAGCTTGCTCAGGAGAGGGCTGCGCAACAGAAGATCGATGCGCAGCTGGCTGCCTCGCAACAGCACGTCCGCCTCGCAGTAAGCCAGGCCCATATTCATCGACAGACGGCGGCATTCACTCTTGAAACAGCCCGGGACGCGATGGATCAATCGGCCGAAAGTCTTCGCATTCTCAAGAATCGCTACGGCGCGGGTCTGGCAACCATCTCCGACCTGCTGCGCGCTGAGGATGCTGAGCGGCAGAGCCAATCGAATTACTGGCACGCCGTCTATGGCAACGCCATGGCTTATGCCGAATTGCTTTTTGCTACGGGGACACTGACTCCCGATGCGGCGGAGGAATTGCAATGAAGATTCTTTTGTCTTGTTGTTTGCTCGCCGCTTCTTCGGCGATGTTGGCCGGGTGCCATTCGAGCGAGTCCGCACCCGCTGTGATCACGCAAACCGTGCGGGCGCGCGTGGTGGAGAGCCGGTATCAGCAGGCACCCGTAGTCGTTCGCGCCACAGGAACCCTTCACGCACGGGAGTCGGCGATCGTTTCCGCGCAGGTAGTCGGGCGCATCGAGCAAGTGCTGGTGCGGGAAGGCGCCAACGTGCGGGAGGGACAGACGCTGGCATTGCTCGACGACGCAACGCTGCGCGCTGATGCGCACCAGGCGGAGGCCGGACTGATGGCTGCACAAAGTCAACAGGCTGCGGCACAAACTGACGCCGATCTTGCATCAAGCACGCTCGAACGCTACAAGCAATTGCAGGTGCAGAAGAGCGTGAGCCCGCAGGAATTGGATGAGGTAGCGCGGCGGGCAGAAGCGTCGGTCGAGCGTATGGAAGTATTGCGTGCGCAGAGCGAGGCAGCCAAAGCACAGGATAGCAGCGCCCGCGCAATGCTGGGCTACACACGCCTGCGCGCGCCTTTCGCAGGTGTGGTAACGGCGCGGTTGGTAGATCCGGGAACGCTGGCTTCCCCGGGCGTGCCGCTGCTGCAACTGGATAGCATCGGGCCGTTGCAATTGGAAGTGAAAGTCGATGAATCGGCAATTGGCGCAGTTCGCAAAGGGATGAAGGTTTCTGTCTCGATCGACGGCGCGACGACATCGAATGTCACGGGCACGGTGGCGGAGATTGTTCCAGCCGCCGACCCTGTAAGCCATAGTTTCACAGTCAAGATCGATCTGGCTTCCTCGGATAAGTTGCACGCCGGAATGTATGGCACTGCAACGTTTGCCACCGGCACGCGCCAGTCGATTCTTCTTCCGCGCTCCGCCGTGGTTCTGCGCGGATCGCTGGCCTGCGCCTACGTCCTCGACAGCAACGATATTGCACAGCTTCGCTACCTCACACTGGGCGCGGCGCAGGAGAACGATGTTGAAGTGTTGTCGGGCATTTCGGCTGGCGAGAAACTGGTGGACGATCCCGCCGACCGCGATCTGGCTGGCAAGCACATCGAGCTCCAGCCATGAAACAGAACCCTGCGTTGGCCCGGTTAGGCCTGGCCGGGCGGCTGGCGCACACTTTCCTCAATTCCAAGTTGACGCCGCTCTTCATTGCGGCATCGCTTGCCCTCGGAATCTTTTCGGTCGCTATCATTCCCCGCGAAGAGGAACCGCAGATTCTGGTGCCGATGCTGGACATTACAACCGCGATGCCAGGCGCGTCGCCCGCCGAAGTGGAAGAGCGCGTGACTCTGCCCATTGAGAACCTGGTGCATCAAATCTCCGGCGTCGAGTATGTGTACTCAACGTCAGCTCCTGGGCAGAGCCTCGTGATCGTGCGCTTTCTGGTCGGCACCCCGCAGGAAGACGCGCTGATCAAGGTCTACAGCAAGCTCTACTCGAACTTCGATCGAATGCCATCGGGAGTTTCACAGCCGCTCATCAAGGCCCGCTCCATCGACGATGTGCCGATTCTGGCGATGACGCTGTGGGGCGAGCATTACGACGGTTATCAATTGCGGGCCATCGCCGCCGAGATGCAACACAACATCGCGCAGATCTCGGATGTATCGGAGACGACCATCATCGGCGGACTCCCACGCACCATGCGCGTTGTGCTGAGTACTGAAAAACTGAGTGCCTATGGCCTAGCGCCGATGGCAATCGTTGGACATTTACAAACCGCAAATGCAAGCGTGCAGGCCGGAAGCTTTTCCGAGAACAACCAGGAAGTCCGCGTGGACGCCGGCAACCTCTTCACCCGGCGCGAGGATTTGGAAGAGATAGTCGTGGGGGTGGTTCGCGGGCAGCCAGTGTATCTGCGCGATGTGGCCGAAAAGATTGTCGATGGCGCCGCGGAACCTGCTGACTATGTGGTCTTCGGCACGGCAAATGCAGGCGCCACGGCATCGCAGGGTGCGCGCCAGTATCAGGCCGTGACGATAACCGTGGCCAAACGCAAGGGCACCAATGCAACCGATATCTCCAATGCTGTGCTGAAGCGCGTGCATGAGATGAGGGGCGTGACCATACCCAGCGACGTGACAGTGACAACTACGCGAAATTACGGAGAGACTGCGAAGGATAAGTCGGACGAACTGCTGGAACACCTGCTGCTGGCCACTCTGTCTGTCACCTTGCTGGTAGCGTTTTTTTTGGGGTGGCGCGAATCGGGCGTCGTGTTGTTGGCCATTCCGGTTACGCTCGCGTTGACTATGTCGGTGTTTTATTTCCTGGGCTACACAATCAACCGCGTTACGCTGTTTGCGTTGATCTTCTCGATCGGCATACTTGTGGACGATGCCATTGTTGTAGTCGAAAACATGGTGCGCCACTTCCGCTTGCCTGAGAATCGTGGCCGGGCGATGAGCGAAGTTGCGGTTGAAGCCGTTGCAGAGGTGGGCAACCCAACGATCCTGGCCACATTCGCCGTGATTGCGGCGGTACTGCCCATGGCCTTTGTGCGTGGTCTGATGGGACCTTACATGCGGCCGATTCCTGTAGGTGCTTCGGCGGCCATGCTCTTCTCGCTGCTTGTTGCTTTTGTTGTTTCGCCCTGGGCTGCTCTCCGACTTGTCGGCAGGCATCTTGAAGGGGCCAAAATACTGGAGCCGGAGATCGAAAACTGGCGCACCAGGATCTATCGCCGCATTATGACGCCGTTAATTCAATCGGCGCGCAATCGCATCCCGTTTTTCATTGGCGTGGTAGTGCTGCTTCTGATCTCGGTGGCGCTGGTGCCTCTTGGATCGGTGCGCGTAAAGATGTTGCCGTTTGACAACAAGAGCGAACTGCAGGTCGTGATCAACATGCCCGATGGCACTCCGCTCGAACAGACGGCGCGGGTCGCCCAGGCAATGGGAGTAGAGCTTGCGCGGCAGCCAGATGTACTGAACTACCAGACCTATACAGGAACGTCCGGCCCCTACAACTTCAACGGGCTGGTGCGCCACTACTACATGCGCCATCAGCCGAATCAGGCCGACATCCAGGTCAACCTGCTCCCTGCAAAGCAACGCAGCGTGCAGAGCCATGCAATCGCGAAGCGACTTCGTCCGCTTCTGGATGCGATCGGCGTCGCGTACGGCGCGCGGATTCAGGTCAGCGAAGTGCCACCGGGGCCGCCCGTTGTACAAACACTGGTGGCGGAGGTTTACGGTCCTGACCTGACAGGTCAGACCCAGATTGCACAACAGATCAAATCGATCTTTCAGCACACCCCGGGTGTTGTCGACACCGACTGGTACGTAGAAGACGCAGAGCCCAGGCTGATCATGCGCGTCGATGAGGTCAAGGCCGCGCAGCACGGCATCGCTGCGTCCGATGTGGCCCATGCATTGGCGCTCGCCATCTCGGGAACCCAGGTCGGCCTGATCCATGATCAGGCTGTACGGGAGCCGGTGCCCGCAATCGTCGAATTTGACCGCGCGGACCGATCCTCGGAGCAGGGTCTGGAGAATATACGCCTGACCGGAGCAGATGGCGGCATGGTTTCCCTGCGCGAGCTGGTGATTGTTGAGCACAAGACGATCGAGCCAAGCATCTATCACAAAAATCTGCGTCGTGTCGTTTATGTCACGGGAGACGTGGCTGGAGCGGAAGAGAGCCCAGTCTACGCCATCATGAAAATGAACAAGGATCTGGACCATCTCACGCTTCCGGCCGGATACACGCTCGCGCGCTACAACGCGTCGATGCCGGACTCGACGGACCACTACTCGATGAAGTGGGACGGCGAATGGCATATCACGATTGAAGTCTTTCGCGACATGGGCCTTGCGTTCGCAGCCGTCCTTGTTTTGATTTACGTTCTGGTGGTCGGCTGGTTCCGTTCGTTTATCGTGCCGCTGATTATCATGGCGCCCATTCCGCTGACGCTGGTCGGCATCATGCCGGCACATGCACTGCTGGGCGCATTCTTCACGGCCACTTCAATGATCGGATTTATTGCCGGAGCCGGAATCATTGTCCGGAACTCAATTATTCTGGTGGACTTCATCGAACTTCGCATTCGTCAGGGAATGCCGCTGGCCGAAGCGGTGATCGATGCCGGGGCGACTCGCTTCCGTCCCATGCTATTGACTGCGGCCGCAGTTGTCGTTGGCGCAAGCGTCATCCTTACCGACCCCATCTTTCAGGGGCTCGCCTTGTCTCTGATTGCCGGAGCAGTCGCTTCGACTTTCCTCTCATGGCCGACCATTCCAGTGCTTTACTACATGGTTCACGCCCGGCACCAAGCCGCACCTGGACCTCAACCTGAAACCGAATTGCGATCCGAAACCGATATGGGAGATTCTCTATGACAGTCGAACGCGGTGTGCGCCTCATGGGAGGCATCGTGGTGCTGTTGTCACTTACTCTTGCACATTTCGTTTCACTCTATTGGCTGTGGTTGACGGTATTCGTCGGACTGAATCTATTGCAGTCGGCATTCACCAACTGGTGCCCAGCGATGTCCATTTTGCGCGCTATGGGTTTGAAGGACGTCAATTGCAGTCCAACCCTGTGAGGCCGCGATGCGCGACAGGCGTTTCAATGCTTCCCTGGCTTACCGGCTCGACGATCCGGCGCTCTCCGGTTTCGAGAAGCTTGGTTCAGCCGAAGTTGGCAGTTACTCCTGGCTCGTTCAAGGGGAGAAACAACAATGACAGCGCGAAACGGTATTGCGAAACCGGGCAACCGTTGGCATATCCGCGGTGAGCGGGTCAAAGATGAGGTCTACCGCCAAATGTTCCGGCTGGAGGAATGCCGTCCCGGCTCAGAGATGAGGCTCGCGTTGGCTTTGTTGCGCGCATGGCTGGCCGCTGACTTCAAACCCGATGGAAGCGAGGAGCGGGAATGGCTGAAGAAAGTTTCCCCGATTTGTCTTCAGATGATCGAGAGTGCATTACAGACGGGCAGCACTCCGCCTTCTGGAGTGCAATGAATTTCCTTTTGAATTTGCTCCGCGCCACACAGGCGGAGTTTCGGGAGATCCTTCTGCCAGCCGTGCACGCTGCGGAATACACTGGTGTAGCTCTCGGTAACCCCATCCGATGCGACCTGAACTGATCCAAGCCACGGAACTGTTACGCCGGAAGACTCCTGAAGCAATCGAGCAGGCAATTGGGTTGCTCCAGAATACGGTCTATTCCTTCAGTATGAAGGTCTGCGGACATCCGGAAGATGCGGAAGACACCATGCAGGAGGTGCTCACCCGCTCTATCGGACACCTGGCCGGGATTCAGGACCCGCAGGCTCTTGCGGTCTGGCTTTATACCGTCACACGAAACCGGTGCTGGCGCATGCGCCGCAAGCCTGCCCATGCTCCTGCAAACATGCTTTCGCTCGACGAGCTGATGCCAGACGATGAGGAATTGGGGCGACTGTTGCAGGATGCCGCGGAGGGACCGGAAGGCAACCTACTGGCCGCGGAGCAGCACCATCTTCTGCATCAGGCGATCCTTCGCATCCCGGCGACCTTGCGCATCGTTCTCGTGCTCCACGATATGGAGGAGCTGACAACCGAGCAGGTTGCGCAGGTTCTCGAACTGCAGCAGGGGACGGTGCGGATTCGTCTTCATCGGGCACGCCTAAGTGTGCGTAAGGAAATGAATCAGCTCCTCAGTGGCGCACCCGAAGCTTCGTCGCCCCCCCAATCCTTCGCGAAGAGATACAAAGTTTCGCGATCCAGGGGTGCGCGACGTCCCGATGAATGCCGCGATTTGTTTGCCAACCTCTCTGAATATCTGGACGGCAGGGTGGAACCTCTGACCTGCGATCAGATGAGGGGACACATCGAGGCATGCCCGTCTTGCGTCGCATTTCTGCGCGACCTGCGCGCCGCCATCGACCGCTGCCGCTCTCTGGCTATTCCCTGTAACTCGGCTCTCGCGCCTCGATTGCGGGTCATCCTCACACGGGAGTACCTGCGCATGTTGGTTATTCCGGCCGGGAAAAAAGCACCTGCAGTCTTGTAACGGATCACAGCTTTCATGTCTTTCTTCTAGTGAAGAGGAGACCACCATGGAAGTGAAGATTACGCATCTAGATCATGTGAAGTTCGCCATTCAATCGCGATCGCACTCGATTATTTGCGATCAGCCGGCTGAGAATGGCGGAGAAGACTCCGGTATGACGCCTCCCGAACTGCTGCTCGCGTCCTTGGGTTCCTGCGCGGGTTTCTATGCCGTGCAGTATTTGAAAACCCGCAACCTCGACGACCGTGGCGTAGAGGTTTCCGTAACCGCCGACAAGCTGAAACAGCCTGTCCGGCTGGGCAACTTCCGTGTGCGTGTTGTATGCCCCCTCCCCCTTTCGGAAGACCAGACGGAAGGCCTGATGCGTTCCGTGCACCACTGCCTGATTCACAACACGCTCCTCGCGCCGCCGGAGATCGAGATCGAGTTAGCCATCGCCGAAGCTGCCGTGCCGCACAGTTGACAGCCACCGATTCTGGCCCGCCCTTTCAACACCGCTTACATCGGCCACCACAAGCGGTGTTCTAATCATCGAATGGCGAGCCTCGAGAATTTCCGTCTCGTAGTCTTCCGGGCAGTTGCGGAACAGCTCAGCTTCCGCAAGGCCGCTGAAGAACTGTATCTCACGCAGCCCGCAGTGAGCCTCCAGATCAAGGCGCTTGAGGAGGATGTCGGCGTTCAACTCTTTGATCGCACGGGTGCGCAGATCACGCTAACGTCTGCAGGAAACGTTCTTCTTAACTATTGTGAACAGGTCAAGACCCTTCTCGCCCAGACTGAGCACGAGATTGCAGCATTGAGCGGAGAACATGCCGGGCAACTGGCGCTGGGCGCCTCCACGACCATTGCACAGTATGTCTTGCCTCGGCTCTTGGGAGAGTTTTGCCGGGAGCATCCTCGTGTTCACCCTACCCTAGTCAGTGGCAATACAGAGCACATCGTCGAAGCTGTGGAGAAGCAGAAGATTTCGCTGGGGTTCATCGAGGGCCCGGCGCGAAGCCGCGAAGTCAAGAGCGAGCCATTTCTCGAGGATGAGTTGGTCTTGATTGCGTCTACTGCGCATGAATGGGCAGAGCGCGCTTCTGTCTCCGTGTCCGATTTATGCTCTTCCCCGCTGCTCATGCGGGAACGCGGTTCCGGTACGCGCAGAGTGATTGAAATGGCGCTTGAACGGCAAGGAATCAGGCGCAATGTGATGCGGATTGTGATGGAACTAGATTCAACCGAGGCCATCAAATCTGCCGTTGAAGCCGGACTAGGAGTCGGTTTCGTCTCTCGATGGGCAATTGCGAAAGATCTGAGGCTCAACAAAAACTTCAAGATCGTTGAAATCGAAGGAATCCGGATCAAGCGAGAGTTCCTTGTCACTTATATAAAGGGCCCTGAGCCAAAAGGTCTGGCTCATCAATTCCGCAAGTTTCTCATCGCGCGCGCAGGCATGCAAAGAGCACTGATTCAGCCTCTGAAAGCAAGCACTTCGGCTGGTCATAAAAAATGCTCATAGGACATCAGTACTTCTGTTTGGACTTGGTTTTCCACTTCGGAAATACTTGAGTCATGTCCAAGAACCTCCTTTTTGCCGGCGTCGATTTGGCGAGGCGCCTCAAGCGAGAAATGGAGTCGTGACGAATACATTCGTCCACTATTCACCGACCCGGAACTAGCAACCCAAACGATAAACACTGGAGGAGATTCATGGACTTGTCATTGGAACGCGCTCAGGAAATGGTCGCGCGCGCCGCGAAAGAAGCGATGATGCGTTACCAGAGGCCGATTTGCGTAGCCATCTATGATCGGCAAGGCGCACTGGTTGCCTTTGCGCGCATGGACGATGCACCGGAACGCAGCGTCAAGATCGCTCAATGCAAGGCTTATACATCCGCCCGTATGCGCATGGACACCGTAGCTTTCGACGCTCTGCTCCGCGAAAAGAACACACCTGTCGCCTACTATTGCGACCCACAATTTACAGGAATACCAGGTGGCTGCGTGCTAAAGGCCGCCGATGGCGAAGTGATCGGTGGTGTTGGCATCAGCGGGCTTGCCGCGATTGAAGACGCTGCGATCTCGGAGATCGTGGCGAAGTCTCTCGCCTGAGCGCCTGCGCCACATTGGTTTCGGCTGAGCCGAGTTCCGCGACGAATCCATTCGGCCCGGCATTCCGGTGAAACCCGCCGATAAGTTTCGCGAATTCTGTTTGCCAACGCTGGCTCGCAAAGAACATTGATTGAGCCTCTGAAAGCAAGCACTTCGGCTGGTCATAAAAAATGCAAATAAGACATCAGTACTTCTGCTTGGACCTGGCTTTCCACTTCGGAAATACTTGAGTCATGTCCAAAAATATATTTTTTATTGGGTTGATCCTCGCTGCCAGCGGTCTTGTGTCACCACCCGTGGCGCTGGCCGGGGGTCTCATCTACGGATTCTCATTTCTTCATCCATTCCATGTAGAGGCGAAGAAACTCTCCAAACTTCTCCTGCAGGCATCCGTGGTCGGCCTTGGGTTTGGTATGGATTTGCAGCAGGTTATGCAAGCCGGACGCTCAGGGTTCATCTATACCGCAGGCAGCATCAGCATCGCCTTGCTCCTGGGTTGGGGGCTGGGAAGACTCTTGCAAGTCAAGCAAAGGATCTCATATCTCATCTCGGTCGGCACCGCAATCTGTGGCGGCAGCGCCATTGCCGCAATCGCCCCGATCACCAATGCGAGCCAGGAAGAAATTGCCGTCTCACTCGGAACCGTATTTGTGCTGAACTCGGTTGCCTTGCTGACATTTCCGGAAATCGGGACAGTGCTGCACTTGACGCAGACCCAGTTTGGCCTTTGGTCGGCGCTCGCCATACATGACATAAGTTCCGTCGTCGGCGCGACAGCAAAGTACGGAGCGGTGGCTCTTACCGTTGGCACCACCGTCAAGTTAGCCCGCGCGCTCTGGATCGTACCCCTTTCGGTCGGAACCGCAATGGCAAACAAGAGCAAGGCGCGCATTCAATGGCCCTGGTTCATTCTCTTCTTCTGTCTCGCTGCTGTTCTCAATACCTATGTCCACTTTTTCCAGTCCGCCTATCCGGTGCTCAAGCATCTTGGGAGCATCGGCCTGACCGTCACGCTCTACCTGATTGGAACCGGGCTCTCCATGAAGACTCTCCGCGAGGTCGGCGTTCGCCCGTTCCTTCAGGGAATCCTTCTATGGCTCTTCGTCGCAGTGGGCTCGCTTACACTCATTCGCGTGGATTGGATTCACTTGTAGCGCTTCGATCAGGTTCCGCAACTTCGCGTTTGAGCGAAGTTCATGATCCGGCAGCACGTCAGTGAAGGATTGGCCACTAACCAGGAGCAACAAGCACAACCCGCAAGTACACTCTGGTTGAACCACGGGTGGCGCATGCATTATTCGTGGTTCGCCGTCACGGGGGCGCTGCGTACCGTGGCGAGTCCCCCAGGCCACCAGTTCCAATCGCCTGCAATNNAATCCGATCATCTTGACCACCAGGAAATCTCCGAAGGTGAATGCCGCGAATACCACGATCATGATCGCGGCAGCGCTCGTAATCAGGCCTGCAGTTCTGGCCAACCCCTCCGGGATTGCGTCCACCTCACTCAGCCCGCTCCTCCGGGCTTCGAGAACCCGTGCGACCAGAAACACTTCGTAATCCATGCTGAGTCCGAACACGATGGCAAAGGCAACGATAGGGACGAGGGGGAATACGCTGCCCGTTCCCCCGGGAACTCCCAGCAAGCTGCTACCGTGTCCGTCCTGGAAAACCAGAACCAACGCTCCGAAGGAAGCCGAAACCGAGAGCAGGTTGAGTATGATCGCCTTGACGGCGGCGAAGAGCGAACGGAACCCGCCCAGAAGCGCGAGGAGCGTTCCTACCACCACCATCGCCGTGACGGGCACAAGGTGGTCGCTGACAATCGTTTGATAATCGGCGTTGAGTGCAGGGATGCCCCCTACCAGCAGTGTGGCGCCAGGCACTCCGGTGAAAGCCGCGGCGCCGGTTTTCCGGAGATCCCGTACCCAGCCGACTTGATCGCGCAGAGAAACCGAAGTCTTGGGTAATACCTCAAGCAGCGCCGCCCGTCCGTCACCGCTTAGAAACGTTCGACGCGTCTCCCTCGAGAGGCTGTTCAGGAAAGACCGGTTGCCCTCCACAATCGTTGTGATCGAGATGACGCGGGCGCAACGAGGGTCGCTTGCGAGCCTCTTGGAGATGCGATCGACCGCATTCCAACCCGCGTCGGTTTGCGCAATCGAATCCGTTGGCAGTTCGACGATCACGCGTAACGATTGCACAACGCCGGCCCGATCCATGTGTTCTAGGGTGTGCAGCGCATGCACCGATTCCGCCGCCTGGGGAAGCCAATCCCCTCGCGGAACACTTGTATCAAGCCGCGTAGCCTGCCAGGCCAGCAGCAGCATGGGGATGCCTGCCAGAAAGATGGCCAGCCACGGATGGGCGACGATTACCTTTCCCCATCGCCTCCAGCGATTTTCCACGCGGGCGCCCAGATGCGCATCCAACCGCGGAGTGAAGGGCAACCGGCCGGCGTCAATTCGCGGACCGAGCAACCCCAGCACCGCCGGAACGAGGGTATTGGTCAGCAACAGACACATTCCCGTCACCAGGAATCCGGCGACACCGAGGGAGCGAATTTCACTGATGGGCACCGTCAGGAGGGCTAGAAATCCGATGGCTACCGTCGAGGCTGAAATCAAGAGGGTGCGGGCTGCCTGACGCGCCGCGATGACCGAGGCTGCGGGTCCGGCGTGCCCGGCGGCAATCGTTTCGCGGAAGCGGCTCACCATGAGAAGCGCGTAGTCGATCCCCAGGCCCAACCCCAGCATGGTAGCCAGATTCTGAACCAGAATGGACAAGTGAAGGCGCGATGCCAGCAGTCCCGCAATCGCCATAGTGGCCGCGATGGCGAGCTGTCCAATGGCAAGAGGGATCATGGCCGCGATCAAGCTTCCAAAAGCCAACAGCAAAAGCGCCAGAGTCGCGGGAATCGCCAGGATTTCGCTGTGTTGCACCTCGTCGGCGCTCGCTTTCCGAATGTCGAAATTCAGTGGAAGCTCGCCCGTCAGTTCGAGCTTCACCGCCGGATAACGGCTCCGCAATCGATCTTCGAGCGCCTTCGCCCTCTCGTGAAGCTTTGGGACGAGCGACTCCACCGGACCCTGGGTCGGTTCGAGCCCGATCAGAACAAACGTTCCACCGTCTTTGCCCAGGAAAATCGGATCGCGCAATTCGAGATAGGACACCGCGGCGGACACACCAGGCTCCTCTTTTAGCCCCGACACAATGGCGCCTAACGCCTGCTCGCCTTCGTCCGAATCCGCGGGCGGCAGTCCCTCAATCACCAGCACCGCGCGTTCAACGAACGGCGAACGAAAATGACTGCTCAGCTCCTGCCGGACCGCTTCCGGTTCGCCACCTTCGATGTGGGTTGCCGTCTCCAAATGGCGCTCGGCGTGAAAAGAGAAGGGAAGAAGCCCAATGACCGCGGCGAAGACCACTCCGGCCACCCAGAGACGGCGCACATGCATGAGAATCATCATGTCAGACGAGATGGGCGACCGTGAAGGGGCGACCTTTTTGTGTGGGCTGCAGAAGCCAAAACAGGCGACCCGACGCACAGCCGGTTCGTATAGTGGTAAGGTGCACTTTCTGAGCGCTTCAGCGATCCAGCCGATGCCGTTGGGCAGGATCGATTGACCTCGTCGGTCGAGGAGGACCCATTCGTATACTCGCGCTGTTCGGATTGTTCGCCGCGATTCAAGTTGGAGCCGCAGACCCCCGCGTAGGCTCCTGGACGCTGGTCTTTGCGCAGTCCAGCCTCAATCCTCCCAATAACCTCTCCGTCACCGTACTCCATGATACTGTGCGTATCGTCATGTCCGGAGAGACGCATCTGGACTTTACAGCGAAAAGGGACGGACACGAAACGGCCGTACCAGGCAATCCGGCGTTCAATCAAGTCGAGTTGCACAGGATCGATAAGAGAGACGCCGAGGTCAAGGAGAAGAAGAACGGCGCTGTCGTGGCGACGGTTCACGAAAAACTTTCGAGCGATGGGAAAGAGCTAGCTGTCACGACCACGAGCGTAGGCCATGCCGACCAGATCACGGTGTGGGCGCGAAGCGGGGGCAGGAAGTCCGCCCTTGACCCACTGGCTGGCGAATGGACGCAGGATCTCAGCAAGACTCGGATGCGGCAGGGACTGCTGCTCAAGATCGACGCGGACGGAAAGGATGGGGTAAGCTTTTCGGGCGACTTCAGCTACGCTGCCCGCTTTGACGGAAAGCAATACGACCTCAGGAACTCCCGCAACGATACGGTGACGCTTCAACTTGTCAATGCTCAAACGGTGGATTCAATTTACCGGCGAGACGATCAGGTGACCGAAAAGGACACGTGGGTGGTCTCCGCCGACGGACAGCAAATGACGTTCACCACCACGGGCACATTCGAGTCCGGCCAACGTGTAACCGAGAAACTGTTATTCAAAAAGCAGTAGCGGATCACGCGTCCGCCTGTACGGCATCCGTCAAGCTCAGATCGATGGCCGGCGGTGGCGCGGGTTGGTGCTCACGAGCCGCGACCGAAATGATCCCCTTGCGATGCATGAATTTCAGAATGCCGTTGACCGTATCTTCGAGCGACGGATCTGGCTTGCCCCACTCTGAGGCATCGCGGGCCTTTTGATAAGTGGAATTGTCATAGCGCTTGAACTCCATCGCCGTGATGTTGTCGACGGAGCCCACGAGAAAATCCAGCAGCGGAAAGAGAAGATCTTCCTTCCGGCATCTGCGGATCAACTCGGGAACGAATTCTTTAAGGCTGAATATTTCGAATTGCCGCCCGGTCGACTTGGTAATGAGACCGGTGATATCCAGCATGTTTGCATAATCGTCCCGCACCACATGGTAAGTTTTGTTCTCTGTGCCGGGAGTGGTGGAGATCGCAACGATGTTATTCGCCACAATGTCCGCGGGAACAAAACTCACCTGGTTCAGAGCATCGACCCCAATGCCGTGATTCACCATGAACGCAACTAAGCGAACGGCGATATCGAAGTTATTGCCTCCGCCGGTAACCGAAGGACTCACGAGAGCGGGACGGAAGATGCGCACGGAAAGTCCCTTGCTGCGCGCGTCCGCGACCACCTGCTCCGCTACCCATTTGGATTGGCTGTACCCGAAATCGAGAAGCTCCATATTCTCGTTCATGTCGGTCTCGTACAGGACGCTTTTGACGGCCCAGCCAAACACGAAGGTAGTCGAGACGTAGTTGAACTCCTTGGGGCGACCCTCGAACGCGAGCCGCAAGACCTCATTCGTTCCCAGCACGTTCGCATCGCGCATCCGGTCGTAATTGAACAGGTAGTTCACGGTAGCACCGTTGTGGAACACCGCGTCCATTTGCGTGGCCAGGAAATCCCAGGCGTCCTGCGTCAGACCCAGATTCGGCTGCCCGAGATCGCCACAAACGGGAATCACGCGAGTGTCGAACATTTGCATGAGACCGACATTGCACGGCCCCATCGATTCCATCGCTGCTTTTAGTCTTTGCCTGCCCTGATCCGCGTTGGAAGCCCTGACGAGAACATGAATTTTGGCCTGAGTCTGATCGAGCAGGCTTTTCATGAGGAACGGTCCGATGAAACCCGTGCCCCCCGTTAGTAGTACATGATTCAGTATCGATATCTCGGGCACGGGCGCATGCGTAGGAGGCGCGAAGACGAGCTGCCTATCATTGCTCATCAACTGTATCTCCGCCGCGCGCTGTTCTTCACGGAACGCCGCCAGAGAATGACGTAGCATATCCAGCGCCTCTTCGGGGGCGCTCTCCAACTGCTCGGCCAGTTGAAACAGCTCGGCCACGCTTACTCGCTGAATGACACCGATATCGACCTGCCTCGCCAGCATCTCAGCGCCCTTGTCCTTGAGCAGCTCCTTGAGCTCATGCATGAACACGACAAGATCAAGGGAATCCAGCCCAGCTTCGACGAGGTTGTAAGATTCCAGGCCAGTCAGGTTGTACCTGGCCTTCAATGCGTCGAAGGATGACTGGATACCCGAACCGCACGCACAGGCGCCTGCATCCTTCTCCCGGGAGAATTCGGACAGCACGGTAAACTGACCGTCCAGCCACATCTGCTTGGTCCGATGGCGCATGATCTTGCCTGAACTGGTTCTCGGGATCGCACGAGGCGCAATGAAGCAGATCAACGCCACTTCCACGTTGAGATAATTCCTGACCGCAGAGGCAATCTTTCGTGCGTCGGGAATTGCATTCGGGTTTTTCACTTCGGCCACGATGGCCAGCGCAGGCTCGCGGTCTTCGTGAATCTGGAACGCGGCGACGCAACTCGACCGGATCAGGCCGGACGCTCTCTCAACAACGTTTTCAATGTCCTGCGGGTAATAGTTTTGCCCGCGAAGGATAATCATGTCCTTAATGCGGCCGCAAACAAAGAGTTCGCCGTCGTGGACAAATCCCATATCGCCGGTCCGAAGGTAGCCGTCGTCATAGGGGCTGTCGTCCACGAGCCGCGCATGAAACTGCTTCAGCGTCAGCTCTGGATTCTTCCAGTAACCAAGGCACTTACCACTTCCCGAGATCCAGATTTCGCCGAGTTGGCCATCCTTCAAGGCGACGTGCTGTTCGGGATCCACGATCTTGACGTCGAGTCCTGGGAGCGGAATGCCGCAGCTGACAATCTGCATGGCTGCGTCGATCTCGGAGACCTCGGTCGTCATGCGAGCCTTGCCCAGCGCGAGGGCGCGCTTGTTGACCGAAACAATATTGCGGCCGCCTAGTGAAACTGCCAGCGTATTCTCGGCCAGCCCGAAGGCAGCGTAGAAGCTCTCTGACTTGAGTCCGTAGGGCTGAAATGTCTCAAGAAATCGTGTGTAAGTATCCGGCTTCACGGGTTCCGCTGCGACCATCAACACTTGCAGCGAACTCAAATCGCAGTCTTCCAGGCTCTCCCGAGAAAGCCTTCCGGCACGCAGGCAATAGTCGTAAGCAAAGTTAGGGGCAGCTGTCGCAGTAGCCCGATAGGTTGTGATCGTGTCGAACCACAGGGCCGGCCGTTGAATGAAGTCCATCGAAGCGAAGCCGTACGTCGTGCCCCCTCGCAGCGCGGGATAAATGTAGCACCCGATCAGACCCATGTCGTGGTACTGCGGAAGCCACGATACAACGACCGGATCGGCATGGTCGATCACGAGCCGAAAGGTATGCAGGATGTTTTCGTGCGTCACCATCACGCCCTTGGGCTCCATCGTCGAGCCCGACGTGTACTGCAGAAACAGAATCTTCGACACATCGGCAAAAGGTGCGTCCGAAATCGTATCCACAAAGTCTTCGGTGACAATCCAGGGAAGACCGGAAATGTAGTCCACGTCGACGCCGGACGCCGAGACGCCGCTTCTGGCGAGATTGGTCTTCAAGGATGCGTGGTAGTCCTTACTCGTCAGAATCCCGGTCGCCTGGCAATCCTTCGCGATGTGGACCATTTTGTACAGGGCGCTCTGGAATCCGCGAGAGCTGGGAGGATAAACAGGCACGGGGATCAATCCAGCGCGCACGCAACCGAAAAACGCACAGATCATTTCCAGCCCCGGCGGGTAGGCGAGCAGAAGCCGGTCCTCCGCCGCGAAACGCCGCTCTCTGCGCAGGTGCCCGGCAATCGCCTTCGTCCGTTGGAGGAACGATGCGTAGGAATAGCTTTCGATCGGACTGCCGTTCAGGTCAAGGTACGAATAGAGGAGTTTGTGCGGCTGCTTGTCCACCAGCCGGTCTAATTGATCCAAAATCGACGCCATAAGCGATTAGAGATACCCTTCGAGGTGGAATGGGAAGCTCAGTACGTGCGGATTACTAAAAGCCTTGCTGCTACCCGTGCCATGGTGCAGTAAAGTGCGACTGAGTCTCGGGGTGCGGAATTAAAGTGTAAGCCGACTCTGAGAACAAAGGCAATTATCCACTCCGCGCCCACGCGTCGCTCTGTCCGGGTCGGGGTAAGTCTCCCATCACGGCCGAGCCAGGCGGCGAGGAAGTCGTGCAGGGCTCCGCTGGGCGTCTGTCGCTCCCGTCAAAGCATCCTCGATTGGATACGATCAATCGCTCTATGTTAGCAGAGCTAGGAAGCATTGCAACAGCTTCTCGCTTCCAGCAGTGAGACGTGTCACTCTGGTATGTCTAACCAAAATGCCCTTGATTCCCTCTAATTCTTCGCGCTACTATCAGCTTTCGACGCCGTTGGCGAGGGCGAAAAGACCCGCTCCTGCCCTGCGAAATCGATGCTACCGACCGGGATGGGCAGGTCGGCCTACAATGACCGAGGAGGCACCGATGGCATCCGGGATCGAAGCGGCAATCGCTCTTAAGCCGGATATCGACGATCTTGTACCGTCCGAGGCGCGGTCGCTGCAGCCCGTCGGCGAGCCAACAGGTGTGTCTTCCTTCCCCAAGGTCTTACGCCGCCGCCTCGACCAGTTTTTCGTCGGCCAGAACATTTCACCCAAAGCCGATCGCACCATGTGGGTCAAGATCGCCACGGGCCTGGCAGTGCTCGCGGGTAGTTGGATTGCGATCTACGCGCTCAGGCCGGACTCATGGAAGTTTGTGGCCCTCTACCTAGCCAGCGGCCTCGCCCAGACCTTCCTGTTGCTGAACATTGCCCACGACAGCAACCACAACGCAATCTCGTCTGTGCCGTCCGTCAACAAACTTCTGAATTATGTTTTCGACGTTTGCGGAATCAGCTCGTACATGTGGCGTATTCTCCATCATCGAGGACACCACTCCTGCATCAACTTACACGGCGAAGACGACGCACTTACTGGCCGCGGTATCTTCCGGTTTACACCGCATGAACCCCGCGCGTTCTTCCATCGCTTCCAACACATCTATGCACTGTTCTTTTATGCGTTGTTCTCTCTCGACTATGTGTTCCTGAGGGACTTTGAGTGCTTCTTCTTCCCGTCCCACGAATATCTGAAGCGCACCAGGCATGCGCTGCGAGAATACGCGATCCTTTTTGCGGGGAAGGCGTTCTACCTNNTCGCGACAACGGCCGATTATGCGACGAATAACCCGCTCGTAAGTTGGCTCACTGGCGGGCTCAACCACCACATCGCCCATCATCTCTGCCCTTACGTGTGCCACACCCACTACGCGCCGCTGACTCGGATTGTCAAAAAGACTGCCGAAGAGTTTGGAGTTCCCTATCGGCAACACACCACCATGACTCGGGCAATCCTGCATCATCTGATACTTTTGAAGCAACTGGGGAGCGAAGATTGATATTGAGTAGGTATTCCTCTACCGATAGCTATCCAACTAACTGCTTCAGGCGGATTCCATGAATTTTCCTGTCCTTCTACGCAAGCCTTCCGGCAACGAGGTGTGACCTTGGCCCCACTTACACCCGCTGTCTCGCGACTTCGCTCCTTTGCGGATTCGCGCGCGATGGCACGCAATCCCGTGCAGGTTCTGTCAAAGTACGGCGAACTCTTCGGCGACACATTCCGGTTCTATATAGGTGGTCTCAAAGAGGCCATCGTTACCACCAATCCCGCCGTCATTCAGCACGTGCTCAAGACGAATGCAGAAAACTACCAGAAGTCTGAAATCCAGGTAAAGCGGATGGGACACTTCCTGGGCAAAGGTCTTCTCACCACTGACGGCGAAGCTTGGCGTACACAGCGCCGTCTCATCCAGAAGGGATTCGATCGGAAACAACTCGAGGCCCTTTCCTCGATCATGCAGGACTCCCTCGCCGAGTCGCTGCAGAATTTTGATCGGCAAGTCGGCAACGGCCCCGTCGATATCTACCCCTGCCTGATGAAAATGACCTTCGCGATGGTCGCCCGATCGCTGTTTGGTGCCCGGCTGAAGGATGAAGACATCGACCTCGTGAGCCACACCATCTGCACCGTCCAGGAATTCATCGTTCGGCAAACTCTACAGCCCTACCTGAATCCCTGGTTTGCCGTCTCCGGCGAACTGCGCAAACACGAAGACATGCGAGCCCGTGCGGACAACATTCTGCTCGAATACATCCGGCAACGCCGCCACAAGCCGGCCGGCCACGATCTGCTGCAGACCTTGATGGATGCCCGTTACAGCGACGGCGAGGGCATGAGCGATGAACTGGTCCTGAGCGAGAGCATGCAACTGCTAGTCGCTGGTCATGAAACATCCTCGAATGCTCTATCGTGGCTTCTCTATCTCTTAAGCTCGCGTCCGGATTGCCTCGAAAGGGTGCGCCAGGAGTTCGATGCTGTGCTCGGCGATACGCCGCTCAATTACGGCGACGTTCCAAGGTTCGAGTTCGTCACACAGGTGATTCAGGAGGCGCTCCGCCTCTACCCGCCATTTTGGATGATCGACCGCATGGCTGTCGCGGACGACCGCGTTGGCGATCTCGCCATACCCCGCGGATCGACGGTCATCGTGTTCGTCTACGGCGCGCACCATGCCTCGCGCTACTGGGACGACCCGGAGCGTTTCGATTCGGAGCGTTTCACCAAAGCGCACGAGAAGCAGCAGACGCCTTTTACCTATCTGCCCTTCGGAGGCGGACCGCGCGGCTGCATTGGTGGTAACTATGCGATGCTGCAGATTCTCATGATTCTGAGTATTCTGCTCAGAAAGTACGATTTTCAGTTATCTCCGGGCCAGACAATCGAAGCGCAACCAATGGTGATCCTGCGGCCGAAGCACGGAATTCGCATGACCTTCATGCCGGCAATCGCACCTGACCGTCATGCGATCCTTCAGGAATCGAAGTAATTGGAGCCGAAGTGGAATGCAGTCGTGATGAGCGGCTGGACTGTGTCCCAAACGGGGCTGGTAGTGCTCCAGGGGATGGCGAGAAGCGGAAGTTGCGAACCCGGAGACGCTATGGCGATTGCCGCCGATCCAGTGAACTCGCGGAGTAATCCTGCGTTTCAATAAAAGAGATATGAGTCATGAGCCGTCCTCAAGCGATGCTCGTAGCGGGACAACCGTGTTCGCAGCAGCCAGAAGCGAGCCAAGCTCATCCGGATCGATCGGCTCAGATGACTTGGATGATGCCCAGTCAGCGAGGGCAGGACGCCCTCACTGTTTCAAACTGGTTTTATCGAAGTCTCATGGAAGACGGCGGCGTATAGATTCCCTATAGTGATAGCCGATAGTGTTGCTTGTGAAAGCCGCTAAAATCTAGATATGGCTTCGCCCTCCCCGCGTACGCATCGTCTGCATAAGCGATACCCATGGTCTTCACCGTAAGCTGGATCTGCCTGATGGCGATGTTCTGATCCATGCAGGTGACTTCATGGCGTCCGGGCGCGCGACCGAGGAAATCAATGATTTCGATGACTTGCTCTGTAACCTGCCTTACAAGCACAAGGTCGTCGTTGCGGGAAACCAAGACTTGCTTTTCGAGTCCAAGCCCGAGCAAGTCAAAGAGCATCTTTCTAATGCTGTTTACCTGCAAGACTCCGGCGTGACTCTGGAACGGCTCAATTTCTGGGGCTGTCCCGTGACGCCCTTCCTTCCCTATATGGCCTTCGCCGTGGAGCGCGGCGCTGCCAGCAAGCGACACTGGGACAAGATCCCGCAGACGACAGACGTACTTATAACCCATGGACCGCCATTCGGCATTCTGGACAAGGAAGATATTGTTGCCTCTCACATGCGATGCGAGCAGCTTGGCAGAGCCGTTCAGAGAGTGCGTCCCAAGCTGCACGTCTTCGGACATGTGCATGGCGGATATGGCGCGAGGCGGGCCCAAACGGGACCAGCTTTGTAAACTGCGCTTTACTCAATGGGGACGGGCTTCAGTCACCGGTTGAGATCGAGCTTCATTGCGGCAGCCAATAAGCCATCTTGTATGCTGGTGTCGGCCAAAATCGGGCTATACTCGATTTGCTCGCCCGGCGTAGGTCGGAGGAACCGAGGGCCAGGCTCTCGGGGTGGGCCGAACGAGCAGAGCGGGCTCTGCTGCGGCGAACTCTGGCGCAAATGCTTTCAGCATTTGTTTTAGATGGAATGGCTGCCCTGTTCTTGCAGCAGGGCCGCAGACTTTTGCCGGGGCCAAATTTCTCTTTCTTCGTCCTGTACAGTTCGCTACCGATCCCGACGATGTTTCACCCTACCCGCGACCGATGCAGCCCAACTAACCCGAATTTGTCGCATTTCAGCAGGGTCTAATCGCGGGTCCCAATAGCCAGAGCAACAAGAAAGATTCCGATCCACGCGCGTTTGCCTGGAAAACAGCATTCCTTCGCAGCTAAGATGCTCTTATGAGAAGCAGCCGACGCGTGATCATGGGTGTAATTGTGCTCCGCTCATTCATGACCCTGGAACTTCCCAACCATGTATCCGTCCGTCTTTGGACGGCTGCACAATGCAGAGCTTAGAATTCCTATTTTCGCTACGTTCGATTTTCCGTCAAGGGCGATCACAAGCTGTCAATGACCGCAAATCGCCGTTTAAATCCAAGGCAAATGCCGCCTGGCCTAACCGCGTTGCTGCCCAACTCGAGACTGCATTGACATGCGCTGCACGGATGTAGCCCTGTTGATTACAGACGTGATATCCGCAGAAAAAGGCAAGAGCCAACACGAGCATTCCGCATAATGCTGCGCAACCGAGCAACTGGAGCCAAGATTTACGCGCGGCGGAAGAAGCGCAAGCACTGCGTCCGGCAGAGTATTCCCTTACGTCAGTACACGGCCGCCAACCAGGAGTGGGCTCTGGATTTCGTGCACGACGCAATCGCGGCGGGCCGTGCGATCCGCGTGCTGAGCGTGGTCGATGCATACACCCGAGAGTGTCTTGCGCTGGAAGTGGANNACCAGCTTTGCGAGCCGGCGCGTAACACGGGTGCTGGACGAGATCATCAAGCAACGCGGAGAACCAAGGTCGATTCGATGCGACAACGGCCCGGAACCGACCAGTCGCCATTTCCTGGCCTGGTCGATCGAGCGGAAGATCGAGCTATTACATATTCAACCCGGAAAGCCCACGCAGAACGCGCATATCGAGAGCTTCCATGGGCGGTTGCGCGAGGAGTGCTTGCGAGTGAGTTGGTTCCAGAATCTGTTCGACGTCAGGCAGAAGATCGCCTTCTGGCGCCAAGATTACAACGAACAACGGCCACATAGCAGCTTGAAATATCGGACACCAGCAGAGTTCGCTCGTGAGATGAGCTATGGAAAAGACGTGGGC
>PLKY01000346.1:24065-38662 GCA_003140785.1 Acidobacteriaceae bacterium
CCATCAATATGACCATAATATTGTGACCATTTTAGAGAAGCGAGGCTCTGGACGACACTATGAAGGGCTTCGCCGCTACCGCGCCCGCCGACGCCGATGTCGCCAAGGCCCTTAGTGCGATGCGGCCTTTCAAAGCTTTGAGTCTCAGCTGATCGGTTCGGTCCAATTCTCGATCTTAANNGCTTGCCACTCGTCCGAATTCCCGGGTGTTGTTCGTCACCAGAGTGAGCCCGAGACAGCGTGTATGAGCGGCGATGAACAGATCGTTCGCCCCAATCATGGTTCCACTCGCCTTGAGGGCAGCACGGATCTGAGCGTAGTGCAAAGCCGCCTCGTCTGGATACTCCAGGACCTCGACATGCCGCAAGTATGCATCAAGAGCAGCCTGGTCCTGCGTCCTCCGAGGAGACACTTCGACCCCATACATGAGCTCAGACTTGGTGATGACTGAGATACAGACGTCGCCAACGAGGACCTTCTGCAATCTCCTAAGGACAGCGTCATGTGACCGTTTCATCACGTACGACGAGATATCCGTATCGAGCATATAGAGGGCCATCAGAGCGCTCGCTCCTGCATCGGCAAGTCTTCGATCCCCTCCATAAACTCTTCCGAGGCCACTGGGCCTGAGGTCAGATAGGCAGACCAGTCTACTGGACGAGCGGAGAGAATTACCTCATCACCATTCTTACGAATGAATACCTCAGGCGTATTGAACTGGAATTCCTTGGGCAGCCGAACTGCCTGACTCCGGTTATTCATGAAGATCTTGGCAGTGCGCTGCATCGAAATCCTCCCACACTTGGCATATACAAAAGTATATGCCAATACTTCTCTTTTCGCAATATCAACTCAGAATGGGTTCTTCAGCCGCCGGAACTGGGCGCAATACCTCAACAAAAGTATGTCGAGGCCATCTGACCGGTCCATTCCCCCCCCTGGGAAGGTCAACACCTGAGAACGTAGCCCATCCCCAATCCACTCAAGCATTTCATCTGTAGTTGCCGAGATCAGAACAGGCCGGCAGCCGATGCCGTCGAACTCCTCGATTCTCTTTTTTCGCTCGACGGTCTCAAGGATGTGGTCTGCCCAGGCCGGGTCGGCAGGCAGCCCCAAGAAGCTCGCCAAAGTGCCCCAAGCCTCTTCGCGCCGGTAACGCAAGAGGATCGTCCGCCCCGCGCTCCCATTCGAGTGAAGTTCCTGCGAGACTGCCAGCAATTGGCGCATTGGATGCTTCCTACCGGGTAGTGTCACCGCGCCTTTGTAGCAGGAGGCGTGCTCGTCGAGCGAGATGTCCTTCGTAGTGCCATCGGGAAACGTGAGGCCGAATGTGGCCTTTTCGTGAACGGCCGCNNCCCGCAGGCGAATGCGGGTCGAAGCCTTTTCGGTGAGGCGCGCGTACTCAAACAGCCCGAGTCGAAGGTGTGCATTCTCCATCAGCTTCGCCCTCCTTCTTCGTCGGAGTCTCGGTCAGCTTCAGTGTGCTCCCATCGGCATAGACCAGGTACAACTCGTTGGCCCACCGCTCTCGATGGTGAATGATTTCGGTGTCTCCGTCCTGTTCCACGAACNNCGACATGGCCGCCATGCAGCGGTGTGATGGGCCGGCCAGTCGCAATATCCTCATGTGGCATCAGTAGCGGCGCCGCCAGTTTCCATGCGCCCAATTGTTCTCGGCAGTTGGATCGCCCAAAGCATCTTCAACAGAAATCGAACTTCTTCATTGATCGATTTCGCAGCGGCACCCTCGCGCAGCCGATCCTCCTGGTACGTCAATACAGAATTCGCATCGATGTCCACAGCCAACCTGGTCCCAAGCAGGCGCGAAACGTGGCCAAGTGCATAATTCGCGAACCGGGGCGCGCGATATCTCAGACNNCCGCTGCTCTCGAGCCTGGCTAATATTGTGAAATCCAGACTCCAGTTCACGCCTTCTGTGCTTCTCGGCATCCCTTGCCAGCGTTTTCGAAGTTGACATCGAAGAGTCTCAAATGAGACGGCCCGCGAAATAGAACTTGTACCACCAAACTTCTCCTCTCCTGAAAACTGCCATGTCCTTCTCCTTTGTCCCTCTGCGGCACCGGCGCGTTACGCGTTCGGCGCAAGTGGAGATTGAGGCAGGAGGAGGACTCGCGCAAATGCACTGGAAGGCTTCTATCGACCTAAAGATTGGAGGGAGGATTCTAAGCGGACCAAGCACCAAACTGTGAGAAGGAGTGCGACCGGATTGCATCCGTTTTGAAACGGTGTGGGCACAAAAATGGGCACAANNTTAAGAGTCGAATGCTCTGCCAGTTGAGCTACGCGTCCAGGCAATTGGAAATGCCGTGCAGCGGGAGAATGGAAGTACGGATCGAGCAGGCAAAATCTTCGCTGCCCCTTGAAAAATATAGCACAGGCCGGAAGGGATTCAAAAGCCGCTGGCGATGGGTGCGGAGATGATTAAAAAGTGAAAGCCAATCCGGCGCTGACGCCGCGCTGGTCTTGCGCGAATATGAGCACGGAGCCATCGCTTAGCATGTAAGGGCGATAGCCTTCCGCAAGCATGTTTCTCACGTCGAGCAGGGCTTCGATTCCGCCTGTGCCTTCGCGTCGCGTGCAAATTGGCTGGCGGAGATGAACGTTGAGATACGGATCAGCTGCATCGACTGCGAACGGCGCCACTTGGGTTACGGTGTCTTCCGGCTGCCATCGATAGCTTGCGCGCCACTTCGTTCCCGTGCCTTCCAGCGTTCCCGAAAGCGAGAGAGTGTAGGTCTGCACGCGGCGAGGACGGGCCGCCCCGAGCGCCTGCGCAATCGGCATAGGACGGGACGCCACTGGCATTGCAAGAGCGTCTCCATTGGCATAGCTCACCCGAACGTGATTGCCGCCGGGAAGACGGTGCTCGACGACGGCCATCATTCCGGTGGTGGCAAACTCAGGCCCCGCGATTTGCGACATGCCACTTGCCCGGTCATACAAGAGGCTTGTGCTGCTTGGGAACGGGTGGCCAGCTGCGATGCGGGATGCAGCGTCGATGACTGGATTCCGGATGTTGTCGGCAAAAAGCACCACAGACATCCCGGACTCATCTGTCTGGCGCTCCCAGCCGATTTCCTGGTGAAGGCCGCGCTCGAGCGCCAGCTCGCCGTTCTGCAATGTGATTGCCGGCAAGTAGTCGTCTGCCTGCGAACCATTGTCTGCGTGCAGTGTAGGCATGATCGTAGTCATCCGATATTGGATGATTGAGGCACCATCGCGCCAGCCGAACGAAGCAAATGGCAAAGCAGCGACGACCGTGTTTGGGGAGTTCTGGCTGAATCGCGCAATCACTTGTTCGGAGCCGACCTCGCCTTCGAATTCATCGCCGAGGTTCACGTTCTCCGAGGTGCGCAGCGCGGCTTCATCCACACCGTTAAAGCCGGGGCCTTCGATTTCAGGCCGGATTGCAATGGCTGCCAGCGACTGGACGGACCCAGCAAAACCAAGATCCTGGCGGAAGCCCAGCATCGATTCCATTCCCGCATCGGTGCCCGGGGCGAAGTCAACGCGCGCCAGCAACTCCCGGCTATCGGAGGGAGTGTTCTCCACAGATGCGGTAAGACGTTCGCCGCTCTCGCCGAAAGTCCCTTCGTTGCCTGTAGCCATCAAGCGCGCCTTGAGCTTGGGCTGGGAAGCGGTGCCATCGGAAACAACAAGCAGCGGGCCATCCTCAAGCCAGCGTAACAATGGGCGATTCGCAGCCGAACGCAACGTCCATGCCCAGTCGTCTTTTTGCGCGTTGGCAGCGCGGGGTTGGGCCGGCAACCACTGCATCACTTCGTAAAGGGTGCTGAGCGTGAGATTCACGACAGTCTCGCGACGTACGTGGACATTTTCGCGCAGCGCTGGCAAAAAGGATGTCCCCATGGCCTTGACCGCGTAGCGGCCCGGGACGATAGAGGGAATGGTGAACTGACCTCTGTCGTTGGTGTAAACAATGGCGAGAATGCTGAGGTCTGGACGCAGCAACTGCACGACCGCGCCGATCTGGGGCACTCCGGCGGAGTTACGCACCACGCCTGAAATGGATCCGGGAGCAGCCCCCAACAACGGAACGGCGCCCAGAGCAATCAGCGCGATGAAGAAGGCGAAATGAAGCCTGCGCATCATCACTCGTTTTGGTAAACCGGCGGCGTCCCTGGCAGACCTGTTCCTGAAAAATCCCGCGCGAGCTTGCCGATCTGAAGCCGGATCGCTCTGTTGCGCACGATACATACTATTCCACGACAAAAGGCGCCGATTGCGCAATCTCTTGTTTTGAGATTTCGTCACTTACCTGAATCGTTACCTTGTACTTTCCAGGTTGAAGACCAGCCAAAGGGAATGAGTTCTCTACGGTAATCTGGTCGCTGTGCGCTCCCAAGTCCTTTGAATCCACTTCCTTTTCCAAGAGAATGTTGTTGTTGACGAAGTCGACGATGCGGTAAGTTACCTTCGCTTCATTACTCTTGGTGGCCTCATTGATGCCGAGGTTATACACCTGCATCCAGAAATTGAGCTGCTGGGCGCGTTTGAAACTGACCGGTGTGGCCGGATTGGCGCTCACGCGCGGCCGGATAAATGTATTGCTGATGACGAAATTGCCACTTCCGATCGAATGCGAATCGACGGGATTCATCTGGTCGGCAAGGATCAGCGTGGAAGTGGCCAGTTTCTCGTCATGATATTCGGGCACTTCTATTGCTCGGCCATAGACGCCAACGTGATCCGGGTTATTCACGTCCTTGATTGCGATGTCGAGGCGGTAGAGACCAGGCAGCAAAGGTACTGCCTTCCAGTAAACCGACTGACGATCCAGTGACTTCTCGAGCAGCTCGGCCGGTTGCTCCACCTCAACTGTGTCCTCAAAGGTCTGCACGGTCTTGTGAGTAATGGTAGTGACCTTGCCCAGAATGTTCACCACGCCCTTTGCGACTCCGTCTTTTGTCACGAACGTGACGTCGCGGTTCTTCATCTGGATGGTGATGGGAACGAGCACCGTGTTTTCCGTCACTTTGACGAAATCGGTGCGGACATCGAAGGGAAAGATCGGGCCGGTGATCAACTTGTGCTCGGAGATGAAGTTATCGAGATCCTTGAATTTGATGGGTGGTGGTGCGAAGAGCTTGGAAGCAAGTTCGATGCGGTCGAATTCTTTCGAGGACTGCGAAGAAGAAAGAGGACCCGTGCCAAGGTTCTCAAATCCGCCCTTGAATCGGTCGGCCTTCTTGGCCATCCCCATCTCTTCCCATTGCGTGGCGCCCATGCCGGGAACGTGGAGCAACGCGTCTTTTTCCCCGCGGTCGATCGTGAAGTGATAGTCGCCGCACATGCATGTATCGACAAACTCAATATCAATGTTGTCGCCGATGCCCTCTAAATAGCGGTAATGCCAAACCTCGAAGGGAAACGTGGAGGTCTCGCCGCCGCCTTCATCCATGGGGCGCTGATAGCTGCCGCCCGAGGGATGCGAGTCGACGGAATCGGGCGCACCGAAGGCAATGTAGATGTGCCCACGATCAGTCTTCCAACCGGGTTTGCCGGCAGCATAGTGTTCATTGGCGTAGGCGATACGCCGGTAATGCTCTTCGCGAAATTCGTTGTCGGGTGAGTCGGGGTTTGGATTGCGGCGAAGCCAAAACTGCTCGATAAAGGCGTCCCGCTCTTCGTCGTTGCCAAGGTTTCTGAAGGCCTTTCGCTCTTCATCTGAGATGATGTAGGCGACATCCTGGTCGAGCCAGGACTTATAGGCTCCTTTCAACTCCTGCCGCACAGCCCTTTGAGCTTGAATCTGCTCCCTATCGCTGCGCGATCGTTTGAGGGGGTCGACGTCCTGATCCTGCCCTGCGGGTTGTGCTTGGGTGGGCTGATCACCGGATTGGGCTCTAAGACCAGCTGCGGGCACAAATACAAAGCCGCAACCAAGCGCGAAACATAGGAAGGTACGACGGTTATACATCATTGCCTCAAAGATACTCCTGCGATCCCCTTATTTTACGAGTCTCAACGGGTCGGAGCAAGGATTTGCATGAGGCCGCCCTATCTTTGGACGTCATGGCTGAGAAAAGGTAACCGGGACTGGGGTCAACTTACCCCTTTGTCTTGCCCCCGATGTCCAATTGCGAATAGGCAGCGATTCTGAGACCATACAGAACAGCCGCTCGTCAAGAAAACAGAATCAAGCCAAACTCGCAGTTTTCGTGGATCCTCGGGTGATTGCGGATGAATGAGAGGCTCATGGGGAAGTGTGTCTCATTTCCGAGAAATTAGCGCGCTAAATCTAAGGCAAACTGCATTTCTGCCAAGGTACCGGAACGAGTACTGAGGAAACCGGGAACTGCAAACGCAAACCTTGCGTAGACTAAACTGGGAGAAGCCTGGAGCAGCCAACTCAAATGAAAAAGATCCTCTTAATTGCTCTTGCCATCATTGTGACCGCTGGACTGGTTGGCTTTATGGTCTATAAGCAGCAGTCAGGGTATACAAAGGTGCTCACCGCGAAACTTGTGAAGCAGGACCTGGCCACAGTGGTGAGCGGCACCGGTCAAATCAAGCCAAAGACCTATGTGAACGTAGGTGCAACTTCATTCGGGCGCATTACGCACCTTTATGTGAAGGAAGGCGATCACGTTAAGAAAGGGCAGATCATTGCGACCGTCGAGAACGTGCAGCCCGAGGCAAACGTAGACGCCCAAAAGGCCACCATCGCTGCTGCGAAAACCGACATTGCCTCCTATATTGCCGCGGAAAAGACCGGGGAGGCCAACGTAGAGCATGCCAAGGCCGACCTCGAACAGAAGAAACTGGATTGGCAGCGGGCGCAAGGCCTCTATCAAGCAGGAATCATGGCAAAGCAGGATTACGACGCCAAGAAGGCCGCCTATGACACCGATGTGGCATCGCTGGATCAGGCAGTCGCCGGTCTCAATCAGGCCAAAGCGCAGACGGATTCGGCGCGCGGGCATTTAGGGACCCAGGTTGCCACATTGCGCTTCAATGAGGATGCATTAAGCAAGACGGTTTCGACGGCCCCGTTTGACGGTATTGTGACCAATCTGCCGGTCCGCGAAGGTGAAACGGTGGTTGTCGGCATTCAAAACGCCGAGGGTTCTACGCTAATGACGCTCGCCGATATGAGCATAATTACGGCCGAAGTCAAGGTGGATGAGACCGACGTAGTGAACATTAAGATCGGTCAACCAGCCGATGTTACGGTAGACGCTATTCCCGGAAAGGTGTTCAAGGGACACGTCACACTGGTAGGGGATCAGGCGCTGTTGCGCTCCACCGGTGTTGCAACATCGCAATCGACAACTGGCACAGAAGAGGCGAAGGATTTCAAAGTCGTGGTCACCTTGGACACACCTTCCGATGAGCTGCGCCCTGGACTCTCGACTACGGCAAAGATCACCACGGCGAAGAAGTCCAATGTGCTGTCGCTCCCGATTCAGGCTTTGACGATGTATGCGCCTCCAGCTCCCGGAAGCAACGGCAAGGTTGAGGCGGCTTCCACCGCGGTTCCCAGTGCGACCACTCCAGCGAAGCAGGGTGTTTTTGTAATCGAGAAGGATGCACACGGAAGACAGCGTGCGAAGTTCGTTCCGGTCACCACGGGAATAACTGGAGCCACCGATATTGAAGTGCTGACGGGATTGAGCGCCGGCCAGGAAGTTGTCACCGGACCTTACAAGACCTTGCGTGTCTTGAAAGACGGCGCGTTGCTGAAGAAGGACACCGAGAAACCAGTCACTCCCGGAAATGGGAATTCCTGATCGTCTCGCAGTTCAGGCAGTCTCACAATTCAGACAAGCGCAGGGACAGCTGCACAGTTGGGCCAGCCCCTCGAAGCATAACCGGACTTTCTGCAACAGGGAAAGGATGGGATTCGGATGGCTGTGGGGAGCATGAGGATGACCGAGGTCGACACGCAGCAGGTTTCACCGCCCCAGAGCGACATTATCGTCGTCGAGGATCTTTGGCGCACATATGACATGGGCTCGGAGCAACAGGTGCAGGCCCTACGCGGCGTCTCTTTGCGCATCAAGCACAACGAGTACGTTGCGATCATGGGTCCGTCCGGATCCGGCAAGTCGACACTCATGAATCTGATCGGCTGCCTGGATACGCCTTCAAAGGGCAAATACTGGTTGAACGGTCAGCTGGTAAGCGAGTTGGACGACGACGAGCTTGCCAGAATCCGCAATAAGGAAATCGGTTTCGTCTTTCAGACCTTTAACCTGCTGGCGCGCGCCAGTTCGCTGCACAACGTGGAGTTGCCACTGATTTACAACGGCACGCCGGCAGCAGCGCGTATTGAGCGAGCCAAGGAATCGCTCAAAAATGTCGGCCTCGAGAGCCGCATGTATCACAAGCCCAATGAGCTCTCCGGCGGTCAACGGCAACGGGTCGCAATCGCCCGCGCATTGGTGAACAGCCCCTCCATCATTTTGGCCGACGAACCCACAGGCAATCTGGATTCGAAGACCGGCATTGAGATCATGGCCCTTTTCGACACGCTGCACGCCAAGGGCAACACCATCGTTCTGGTCACGCATGAGCCGGATATTGCCGACTACGCGCATCGCGTTGTGCATATTCGCGACGGTCAGATTTTCTCCGACGAACCGTCGAAGCGCTTTCGCAAAGACGCAGCGCACGTGTAAGAGCCAAGCCGTCCAGTCCGAGCCGGGAGATCAATTCTCTCGGCTCATGTTTTTTGGTGACAAGGCCGATGAATGTGCTGACGGTCGTGTTGAGGCGACCGGTTCTGCGGAGGCAAGGCACGCTGATGGCAATGCATACTGCCCCTCAAATTCAATCGAGCACACCTGTTTCAGATGCCCGGCATCTTGAGCTTGAGACGCAGGTCATTGCCCAGATGGTGCATATTAATTCGGGTTGGCGCAAACTTCTTCTGCAGGCCGAGGTGGTGGCGCCCCATTTGCAACTCGCTGCGATCGAAGGCGAAAACGGGTCTGGAAAACAAACGCTCGCACGATTCCTCCATAGCCGGTCGCCCCTTTCGAAATCGACATTTACAGCGCCACGATGCGCGCGAGTGGCTGGTGACGGAAGCGGATCCCGCGATGATGGCAGGATTCATCTATCTCGATCGCGTCGATCTGCTTGCATCACCCGGCCAGGGATTGTTGCTGGGTCTTTTGAAAGCGATGCAGGATCGACCGCCGGGCCGTGCGGTTCTCTTGGCTTCCTCGGATGTCTCGTTGCGACAAATGGCGGGACAGGGGCTTCTGATGCCCGATCTTGCTTTCCGATTGACCGCGGTGCGCTTTGCCGTTCCACCGCTGCGGCAACGCCGAGAGGATATCGCCCCGTTGGCGCAAGAGCTGCTGTCCCGCATTTGCGCGCGCTATCAGCAGCGGCCTGTGACGTTGGGTCCCGGTGCGCTGGCACGCCTGTTGCAGCACAATTGGCCCGGGAACATCCGCGAATTGGCCAGCGTGCTCGAGGCTGCTTTGCTTGAAGCGGCGAATGGCATGGTTCGCGCGGAAGATCTGCTGCTAACTTCCGATATCGAGATCGGCAAGCCGGCGCAAAATGCGCCCCCCCGCATAGAGAATCTCGCCCTCGATGCCGTCATCCACAATCATGTGCAATATGTGCTCGAGATCAATCACGGGAACAAGCTGCGAGCGGCGCGCCAACTTGGCATCAGCCGTTCGACGCTCTACCGCGTCCTCGGGAATGAAACCGTCTTGGCGCACTGAAGAACGTCCGCCGCTGATCTGAGTCATCCGCGAAGAGGAAATTGCCCAGCAGAGTTGTCCTCCCAAGGAATAAGGGGCCCGAAGAATCTGGGCCCCACAAAAACTGGGATCTGTGCTCTACACTCGATGCAACAGCATCTGCGCTATTTTTCTTGCGTCGAGGTATTTCCCTTTGAAAAAACTTCTCTTCCCTGCCTTGGCTGCTCTTGGCCTCTTCTTGTCCACTGGACAGCACGCGCTGTGGTCCCAAACATCGATTGCTCCCACGGAAGATCGCCGCAAAGCGCTGAACGAACTCTTTCACGAGTACTGGGACGCAAATCTGGAGAACTCACCCGAGTTCGCTTCAATGATCGGAGACAGTCGCTTCAACGACAAAATCAGCGACGTCTCCGTGAAAGCCTTCAACAACTGGCTGGCTACGGAACAGACCTTTCTCATGCGCCTCGCGGCGATCGATCCCACAGGATTGTCGGATCAGGAGAAGACCAGCCGAGAGTTGCTTCTGCGCGACCTTGCACAGGATCAAGAGGCCGCGGAATTCAAGGAGTGGGAGATGCCTGTGAACCAGATGGGCGGCATCTATTCCGACTACCCACAGCTGGTGGCTCAGCTGAACTTCGCCACGGTGAAAGATTACGACGATTGGATTGCGCGGCTGCACGCCCTTCCGAAGGCTTTCGATCAGACCATGACCAACATGTCGATCGGCATCGACGATCATCGCGTGCCACCGAAATTTCTGCTGGAAAAGGCTCTCGATCAAGTGAAGGAACTCGCCAACCAAAAGCCGGAAGATTCCCCACTCGCCATGCCGCTGAAGAAATTTCCCGCATCGATCGCCGCGGCCGAGCAGGAGCGCATCAAGGCGGAGATGCTTCGCGCGATCGGCAAGGAAGTGCTTCCGGCCTATCAGCGCTTTGCGCGGTTTCTCGAAGTGACTTACATTCCTACCGGTCGGGAGCAGCCCGGCATCTCTGCGTTGCCGGACGGAGGGAAATACTATCAATTCATGATTCGCCGCACCACAACAACCGATCTGACCGCGGAGCAGATTCATCAAATCGGCCTGGACGAAGTGAAAAAGGACGAAGCCGATATGTTGTCCATTGCGCAGAAGCTCGGCTTTCAGGATTTGAAGACCTTCCAGGTCAGCCTAAAAGACAATCCAAGGATGCATCCCACGTCGGGCGAGGCTTTGCTCGATGCGTACCGCAAAGACCTGGCTCCCATGCAGGCCAAGCTGCCGCAGTTGTTCGGGCGGCTCCCCAAGGCCCCATTCGAGGTGACAGCGGTCCCTGCGTATCGGGAAAAAACTGCGCCTGCTGCGTACTATGAGCCGGGCACTCCCGACGGCAGCCGGCCTGGACGATTGCGCATCAACACCTACAATGCAACCCAGCGCAACCTCTACGATGCCGAATCAATCGCTTATCACGAAGGCATTCCCGGCCACCATTTGCAAATATCCATCTCGCAGGAGCTCGAAGGTGTGCCGGAGTTCAGGAAGTTTGAGTTTTACACCGCCTACACCGAAGGCTGGGGTTTGTACGCCGAGCGATTGGGAAAGGATGTCGGGTTCTACCAGGATCCCTACTCCGACTACGGACGGCTTGAAGGGGACATCTGGCGCGCGATTCGCCTTGTCGTGGATACCGGTGTGCACTCAAAACACTGGACGCGGGATCAGATGGTGCAGTTCTTCCATGACCACTCGGCGATCGACGAAACGAATGTCCAGGCCGAGACAGATCGATATATCGCATGGCCCAGCCAGGCGCTTGCCTACAAGATCGGCCAGTTGAAGCTTCTGGAGCTCCGCGACCGGGCGAAGAAAGCGCTGGGCGACAAGTTTGACATTCGTGGATTTCACGACCAGGTGCTGGACTCAGGAGCATTGCCTCTGGATGTGTTGAGCGACCGCATTGACGCCTGGATTGCAAGCCAGACCGCGGGCCAGAAATAGCTGGCACAACCCGACTGCATCCGCTTCGGCTAGGCCAATTCGTAGCGCCGCAGCAAGCAATACGCGTATTCTTGGTTGAACTATCACTCTCATCCAGGACAAGGAAAGAAATGACCGAAATTGCCGTTGAGGCTACCGAGGTGCCCGCACAGTTGCCCCATATTCGCGTCGCTGTGCTGGGCGCAGGGAAAATGGGCGGTATCCTGGTGCAGGCCTTCCTGAAGAACAACCTTTTCGCTGCGGACCAGATCCATGCCACCGTGGCGCACGCGGAAAAAGCTATCGCGCGCAGCGCGCAGTGGGGCGTTGACGTAAGCACCGACAATCTCGCCGCCGCGCAACAAGCCGACCTGATTCTAGTGGGCGTGAAGCCCTTCCAGGTGCCTGACCTGATTGCGGAGATTCGTCCCGCTCTAACCAGCAACACCACGCTGGTGTCGTTTGCGGCGTCGGTCAAGACGCGCGCCATTGAAGATGCCGCCGGCCTGGAAATTGGCGTGATTCGCGCTATGCCCAACACGCCGTCAGCTCTGGGCGCGGGCGCCGCAGGCCTCTGCCGCGGACGCTTTGTGAAGCCAGAACAGATGGAGTTGGCCCTCCGCATCTTCGAGACCGTAGGCCGCTGCGTTGTTGTGGACGAGAAGCACATGGACGCAGTGACGGGACTTTCGGCTTCTGGTCCGGCTTACATTTACATCATTATTGAAGCGCTGGCAGAGGCGGGTGTGAAGGTTGGATTGCCTCGCGACATCGCAACACAGCTGGCCGCGCAAACGGTCTTTGGCGCCGGCAAAATGGCTCTCGAAACAGGCTATCATCCGGCCCTGCTCAAAGACGAAGTGACGACACCCGCGGGATGCACCATCGATGGCATTCTGGAGCTCGAAGAAGGCGGTCTGCGCGTCACATTGATCAAAGCCGTGATGCGAGCTACACAGCGCGCCAAGGAACTCGCGGCTGGGTAATACGACGGAATTGCCCATCCAACGCCCAACCTGGCTGCCACAATACATCCCGGAATTACAGGGGCTGCGCGGGCTGGCGGTTCTCGCTGTTGTCATCTACCACTGCCACCCGCGCCTCCAAGGTACATGGATCTACTATGCCTCGCTGTGGGGATGGGCTGGAGTCAACCTCTTCTTCGTCCTCTCCGGATTTCTGATCACTTCGATCCTGCTTGAGGCGCGCGACAAACCAAACTACTTTCGAAATTTTTATGCGCGCCGCGCACTGCGCATCTGGCCCGTCTACTTGCTGGTGCTCGCGATCTGCTACGCGAATGCACCGTGGTTCATCGGACCGGGCGTGTGGAGCGCGGTGAGGAACGCGCCATGGTGGGCCTACCTGCTCTTCCTACAGAATCTTTTTCATCTCGCGCTGCCACCGGCCGTCGGACAAACCTGGTCGCTCGCGATCGAGGAGCAGTATTACTTTGTTTGGGCTCCCGCAGTTCGAATTCTCCGACGCCCGTGGATGCTATCTGGTGTGTTGATTGCGGCGCTGCTCTGTTCTCCTCTACTGCGAATGGCGCATCCAGCCTGGTCCAATCCGACGCATACTTTGATTCATCTGGATGGAATCGCGCTTGGAAGTTTGTTGGCACTTGGACTCTACACGATTTGTCTCCGCCGAATCGTATGGCTCTGGCTTGGCATTTCAGGATTCGTCGTTGGCATCGCCGCGACGGCAACCATCGCCGCCGGAACAGCGTTCCTTGACTCCGTGCTCGCGTTGGCCTTTGGGAGCGCCGTTCTCGCAGCCATCGCCAGTACAGGCGCACGCGACCCGCTGAATGCCGTTCTGCGTCGCGGACCACTGGCTTTCTACGGCCGCATCAGCTACGGCCTCTATATGATTCACATCATGATTTTCATCTTCTTCGGTTGGTTCGATCTGAAGATGGATCCATTTGGTATACCCGGAAATCTCGCGATCGTGGGCTTCCGACTAGCGGTATCCACGGCATGTGCGACCGCGCTTTGGTACGGCTTCGAGTCGCAGATCCTGAAGCTCAAGCGCTACTTTTAGTATCAAATCAACTTAGCCGATCCAGCTTCGCCGGAATGGTTCAGAATCGGCAAGTCACTTCGCACTACAGCCAGCGCCCGACAAGCACGAGCAGGGTCAGGCAAAATAGCACCAACATGGGCGCAGCTGGCTCCTTGTGGCGAACGTGATAGATGGAAACAGCCAGGGTAAGAATCGCAAGTCCGATGGCTGCCAGCCCCGGAAGCAGGTCCGTCTGCCACAGAACGAGCGGCACTACCAACCCCAGCGCTCCGGCAATCTCCAAGAAGGCGATCGCATAAGCCACCCTGGGCGGCAGCTCATGGGCTCTGCCAATCGGTCCCGTCTGTGGCTGGGTAGGCCGTTGAAAGGCAAATATCTTGCTGAGCCCTGCGAAAAGAAATATTCCCGCAATCAGGATCTGTGCAAATCTATCCAGACCGTTCATAGATACACCTGCTCCCCTTCGTTCGGCCCCGCTCATATATGCAAGAGCATGAATTTGGACGATAGCGCCCGAACGCATGCGCTATAGATGATGGAAAGATAAAGATCACATAAATAAAATGTCAAGATAATTACGGTCCATTGCGTGCGATAATTCCGATCCAAGCCTGCCGGCGCGGGTTCCTATTGCTCAGGCTGTGAATCGTTCCACCTGATGGTCCGTCGTCCCGCCCATTTGTGACTGGAATCACTCCTGGCGTTCACACGCGGCTGCTAGGCTTGACTGTTGCAATACTCCTTCCCGGAGGTGTCCCCATGATTGACGCGACTGCCGAATTGACCGGAACAGAAGCAAGAAGCAACGGCCCTCTGAGTCCGGACGTGCTGACCAAGATGAACGCTTATTGGCGAGCGGCGAACTATCTTTCTGTCGGCCAGATCTACCT
>PLKY01000425.1 GCA_003140785.1 Acidobacteriaceae bacterium
TTGAATCAGCTTCATGTCACACGCTTCTCCTCATGTTGGTCAGTCCGGAATGCAACTACTTCTTGGGGGGGGCAATGACGTCCTTTGCAGCCTTGGCTACGCGGAACTTAACGACGGTCTTGGCCTTGATCTTGATGGCCTCACCCGTCTGCGGGTTGCGGCCGATGCGGGCCTTGCGCTCTGCCTTGACGAGGCGGCCGATGCCGGGGATGACGAAGACGCCGTTCTTCTTGGTTTCCTTGATGGCGGTCTCGGCGAGCAGGTCAAGGAAGGCCGCGGATTGTTTGTTGGTCAGTTCAAGCTTCTCAGCCAAGCTCCGGGTAAGAGCAGTCTTTGTGAGTCCTGTTGCCATGTAATTTTCTCCTTCTTGGGTGCCTTTTGGGCAGCCGTTGTTGCCTGGGTTTCCGCCGCTCGGCATCTTCAAAATAAGAGCAAAGAAGCCATAAAGCGTACCGCATGGAGGGAGTGCGACCGAGGCAACACTTGCACGAAACCCCTGTATTCATGCGGGTCCGTACGGAACCCTGTCGTTCGTAACAATGCGGCTTGGGGGTAGGCAAAGTCAATGGAAAAACACGCGATTTCCACAATTTTCTTAGGTTTTTATGCCTGAAACACAGATTTTAGGCTGAAATTGCTGGTTTTTGGCCGAAACGAGGCCAAATCGCCGCCAAAAATGCGGCTGCGCACGCAGGTTAATGCAGGCCGAAGAGGACCTTCTTCTTTGGCGCGAGGGCCGCGGCGATGGGTGTGTTGAGCGCGTCCACGATGGGCGCGGCGAGTTTGAAGTGGCGAATGACGATGTCGGCAAGTTTGTGGTCGAGCGCGGTCTTGGCGGATAGTGTTGCGGCGAGTCCCCATTGACGGCACTGGATCAGATCGAGCGCGGGGTGATCGCAGGGAAATCCTTTGGGCGGACGGGTGAGGGCGTTGCCTTCGAATTCACTAAACGCCTTGCGGACGGCTGGTTTCTTGAGGAGCTTGCGAAAATCGGCATGATTGTCGAGGAGCCAATGGCGGATGGCGGAGAGCTGATCTTTCTCCGGCATGTAGGCCCCGGCGGCGATGATGACTTCTTTGGTGCTGATGTGGAAGTAGTAGCCTGCGCCTGAAGTTTTTTGCAGGCCCTGATGCGACCACCACGCGGCGACGTGGGTTTTGTAGGGGCGCTTGTCGTTGCTGAAGCGCGTGTCCCGGTAAATGCGGAAGAGGCTCTTTTCCGCGGGGCGAACGTGGTTGGGCGCGAAGTCGAGCATGGCGTCGGTGACTTTGCGAACGACGGCGAGCATGGGCTCTTTGAGTTCGGCTTCAAATTGCGCCTTGCGTGGTGCAAACCATTCGCGGTCGTTGTGCTTGGTTAGGTTGCGAAGGAAGGTGAGCGCTGCGGGGCTGAAATATGGAACGGCTGCGGTGGGAGCGGGTTTTGTTGCGCTGGGCATCTCAGGCAAGTCTAGTGGATTTTCGCGGCGATCACGCGGGTGCGGGGCTGTGCAAAGGGGCCGATTTCTGAGGAAATCGCACGTTTAGCGGGGAATTCGCAAAAGATTGAGGGTTCAAGCCTCAGC
This sequence comes from Acidobacteriaceae bacterium, assembly GCA_003140785.1. GTDB lineage: Bacteria > Acidobacteriota > Terriglobia > Terriglobales > Acidobacteriaceae > Telmatobacter. The sequence goes on from PLKY01000425.1 coordinate 1,566, forward strand.
GGATTAGTTTGAGTGCACCGCGAAAGAGACCGTCAAAATCGGCGGAGAGGGCTTTATCTTTGGCGATGGCTTGTTCGATGGCTTTTTCGGCGGCAGGCCGCTGATACCCAAGATTGACGAGCGCTGAGAGCACGTCGTCGACTGCGGGGCCTTGCACGCTGGACGGGACGGGCGCGACCGCGAAGTCGTCGAGCTTGTCTTTCAGTTCCACAACCAAGCGCTCGGCGAGTTTCTTGCCCACGCCGGGAATGCGCGTGAGCTGCGCGTGATCCTGCGCGCGGATGGCCTGCACGGTGCGATCGCTGGAGAGCCCGCTGAGCATCTTGATGGCGAGCTTCGGTCCGACGCCGCTGACCGTGATGAGGCGCTCGAAGAGGCGCTTTTCTTCGCTCTCGAGAAAGCCGAAGAGGGCGATCTGATCTTCGCTGACCTGGGTGTGAATGTGCAGCGAGGCCTCGGCGCCGACTGAAGGCAACGACGTGAATGTCGGCACGGAAATGGTGACGTCGTAGCCGACCCCTGCGGCTTCAACGATAGCCTGGCCGGGTTGTTTGTGGATGAGCTTGCCGCGCAGGTGAGCGATCATTTTGATTACGGCAGCGGCGCAGACGATGAGGCTGCATTGCCGAGTCCGTCGTCTTCATTCTACTGACCGCGACGGGCCCGTCGAGCGAGTTCGGCGCCTGTTGTATATTTCGTCAACATCTCTTCTTTCTTGACGCGGGCGCGATTCGCGCTATGCTTGCTGTGTTTTTCTTTCCTCTTCGAATTTTTGTTCCCATCGCCGGCCACATCGTCATCGAGAGCGGACTTCTGGTTCGACATCCAGGAGGCAGGTTCCTTGATCATGGCCTGATCTCGTCCGAAAGGGCAGAGGAACACTTATCCCGATGGGGATTGGAGGTCGACTGATGTCCATTCTTTTTCCCGCCGGCTTACTGGTTCTTGTCATCGGCCTTGCCTACTGGCTGATCACCCCTGCTTTCGTGCGGGCGGTTGCGTACTGGGTGCGTTATCTCTATTTCCTGCGCTTCGGTCTGATCGCGTGGCTTTTCGCCCCTCTGCTCTGTTTCATGAACAAGAGGGACCAGACGCTCACCAGCGGCATTCTTGTTCCGGAGAATCCGCACCAATATCTCTGCGTCGGCTTCTTTCTTGTGTCAGCGGCCTTTGCGGCATTGATTCTGGCGCGCGTGGTGCTCATCAATGGGCCGGCACGCTGGGATCAAGGCTACAACGCGGACAACGATGCAAGGCCACCGCGGCTCGCGCACTTTCTGGTGAATGACAAGGGTGAATACGAGCTTGCGGCTTTTTGCGCTGCTCAGATCCCTAACATCGGGGTCTTTCTCTACATGATCATCAACGGACATCTGCAAGGTGTGAGCTGGTGGACGACGATCTATGGACTCGCATCCGGCGCATTCCTGGCGGGATTTTTCTGGTGGCTGGCGAATGCGTTCTATTACCTGACGTTTAAACCTGCGCCACCGTTGCCCGATCCTCCTGATCCCGTGGCTGCGCCTGTTCCTGCAGCTGCTGCCGGCGTCGGCCCCGCAGTTGCGCATGCCGAGGCAGAGGTTGCGGCGGAGCCGGAGCGATTCCAACTGGGCGTGAACGCCGCGCGGACTATTCTGTTTCCGCGAAGTTGGTTTCGACTAAATGCGGTCGGCGCCGTTCTGCCGGGGCGGCCCTCGATCGAGGGTGCGACTACCGTTTTCCCGCGCGTGAAGATTTNNTTCGAAGCGCATTATTTCGCGACGATTGTGCTGGCTGCATTTCTGATCCTGTATGGGACGATCTGGCCCTTGTCGGCACCCGTGCCCGCTCCGGTGATGTCGTGGTTTGCAATCGGTCTTCTTCTGGCGCTAGGGGCGGCGGCACTTGTGGTGTTTTTAACGGCGAAGCCAGAAAGCCACGGAAGCCTGAAGCTGATCAAATTGTGTCTGAGCCTTGGCGTGATTCTGTTTCTCGGTGCGGTGATCTGGCTCTACAACGGCAGATATCCGGAGCGATTTCCGATTCTGGCTTCGATCCTTATCTTGATCATTGCTCTATGCTGGTTTCTCGGCGGCATCGCTTTCTTCCTGGATCGCTATCGCGTACCGGTGTTGACATCGATCATCGTAGCGATGATAGTGCCGCGCATGATGCACCTGGATCGCATTCTCGATTTTGCCAACGGAGTACATCTGAGCGATAACGGCCGGGAAGAGCACTACCTTTCTACGGTAACGTCAGCGAGCGGAGACAAAGTTCCGACGCCCGCTGCGATTCTGGCGTCGCGCTTCGATCCGAATGACCAGAGGCCTTTGATCATCGTGACCTCGACTGGCGGCGGGCTGCATGCTTCTGCGTGGACGGCGGCAATTCTCGCGCATCTTGAGCAAGAATTCGGCGGCGAGTTTCATCGGCACCTGCTGCTGGCGAGCACTGTTTCCGGGGGGAGCGTGGGTCTGCTTGCGTATCTGCGCGAGCTGCATGAAGGCACTCTCGACAGCAACACCACTTTAGCGTGGGCGCGGATGCAGAGCGCGGCGCGATGCTCGAGTCTCGAGAGCGTCGGTTGGGGACTTATCTACTACGACTTGCCGAAGGCGTTTGTGCCCGTGTTTCCGTATTTCATTTCACCGTCCTCGGGAGACAACGATCTTGACATGACACTGCCGGGCGGGACTCCGCTGGTGAAGGACAGGACCTGGTCGCTGCGAAAAGCGTTCGGGCGAAACCTGCATAACAGATACTGCGACGACCTTTGGGCTAGCGATACCGGCACCGATTCAGACTGGAACAAAACGGGAGTGAATTCGCCGGGGGAGAGTGGGCTGACGCTGCGGCAGTTTTCGCCGGTGAATGCGGGTGGCACAGTCTCGCCTGCGTTCGCCATGAATACCACTTCGGTGGAAGACGGTCAGCGATTCCTTCTGGCCAACTACTTTGTCCCGGACCTGAAACTGGATGCCGGGCAGAACTATCGAGCCAAGTCGTTCTTGGAGACGTTTGGTGGAGCCGCGCCCAATTTCGCGGATTTACCGCTGACGACAGCGGCGCAGATGTCGGCGACGTTTCCTTATGTTTCGTCGGCAGCGCGGATGCCGCTCGACGTCGATCGTTTTGTGGGTAGCATGCACTTCGTCGATGGCGGCTACTATGACAACGATGGCACGGCTTCGGCGATCGAATTCCTGCGCTATGCGCTGGCGCCTTCGAATTCAAAGGATGCGGCGACGACCGGTGAAAAGGCCAATCTTGCCGCGATTGAGAGCAGCATCGCACACGGCCAGCATCGGGTGCGCATTTTGCTGGTGGAGATCCGCAATAGTGGCGATGATGCCGGTACAGGTCCGGAGATGCCAGGCGATCATAGCGGCGAAAATAACCCGTGGAATGCATTGTCGCAGCTTAGCGCGCCGCTGCTGGCTTTTTGGGAAGCGGGACACGAAGGAGTGACGGCGCGCAATCGATCAGCGTTGGCGTTGCTCGAACACAGCCTCTCGTGCGAACTAGAAGTGCATCGCGTGGTTTTTGCGGATAATCGAACGAAGAGCGTAACTGGGACCGATCCGCTGAATTGGTCGTTGACGCCCGCGCAGCGCCAGGAAGTGTCGGAAACGGCGCAAGTGGATCCCACCATCAACGCGCATTACCGTGACGCAAAACGCTGGTTCGGTCGCACGCCGGCCGAATGGCGAGGACATGGCGATTCGGAAGATGGAGACGCTGTGTGTTCCCTACCGCAGAAGCCGGCTGCCGCGGCTGGGCGCCGCTACTGAAGCAGTCCTATGCGCTTTGCGACGCGAACGATAATCTCGAGGGCGCGATCGAGTTGCGCGCGTGTGTGTTCACTGGTGAGGATGAGGCGAATGCGGGCTTTGCCTTCGGGGANNTGTTGACGCCGCCGATGTTGAATCCGGCGCGTTTGAGTTCGGCCTGGAAGTAGCGGGTGTTCGACCAGAGGCGTTCGATGCGGTCGGGCTCGTTCTCGAGGATGTCGAAGGCTGCGATGCAGGTGGCAGCGACCGAGGGCGGATGCGACGTGGAGAAGAGAAACGGCCGCGCGCGGTGGTAGA
>PLKY01000308.1 GCA_003140785.1 Acidobacteriaceae bacterium
AGGAATGTGACCGGTCCGTACCCTCCAAGGGGCACACCCCCTCCCCCCTCCTAAATTTGCATTTATCCACAGCGGTTTTGCAGAAGATTGCGCAGAGATGTGGATGCTCAATGCGTGTGGAAAGCGGCCCCATGTTCCCCGCATGGAATGCAGATCCCTGCCTTCATACACCTAAATTCTTCGCAAATCCCAACCAACACCTGTGACGGATGCCGCAATTGTTCCACGTGGAACAATTGTGTCGGTCAGCACATTAACCCGCGCAGCCACTGCTTAAACGAAGCGTCTCCAAAATTGTTCCACGTGGAACAATTTGAGATTCTAGATCCTTTCAACTAGCTGACTTCAAGAGCTGCGCGGTCCCAGTTTGCTTTGTTCGCGGCGGCTGCGGGTGCGATGGAGTAGTCCGCGCGGCACTCACCGCCGCCTCTTCTTCCCCTGCCTCTTTTTGCTCTTCCCCCGCGGAGCATGGGCGCCCTCGCGCCGAGCCTTCTTAGGCTTCGCAGCCGGCTTGCCGGACGGCCGTCCAGTCAGCGGCAAACCCTCCTCCACAATCGAGAACTGCAGCCTGCGCTCCTGCGCCAGAATGCGGTCCAGCACCACCTGTACACGGTCCCCCGCGCGAAACCGGCGCCCCCACCGCTCGCCGAGAATCTCATGAGTATTCTCGCGCCACGTATAGCGATCGTCGCGCAGCGAGTCAATCGGCACCAGCCCTTCGACAAACAATTCGGTTAGCTCCACAAACAATCCGTACTTCGTAGGATTCAGCACCAGCGCTGCAAACTCCTCGCCAACCTTGTCCTCCATGAAGCGAACTTTCTTCCACTCGACTAGCTCGCGTTCGGCCTCGGCCGCCCGCCGCTCCGTCTGGCTGGTCTCCTCGGCGATCTGCGCGAGCTCGGCTTCGGGGATGGGAGGATCAATTGGGGATGGCTGATCGGCCGGTCGCTTGTGTGCGCGATGCACGACGATGCCCGCGAGGCTTTCGTTGGGATGCGTCCACGGCGAGCTGTGCCTGCCCTCCGCGACCGCGCCACGCCCGACCACGCCCTCGCGCAACAGCGCCTTCGTAATCCGGTGAACAATCAAATCCGGATAGCGCCGGATGGGGGAAGTGAAGTGCGTATAAGTCGGCGCAGCCAGCGCAAAATGCCCCTCGTTTTTATCGGAGTAACGCGCCTGTTTGAGCGACCGCAGCATCAGGTAGCTTAGAATTCGCTCTTCCGGTTTGCCCTCGATCCGAGCGGCCAGCTTTTGATACATCTTCGGCGTCACCGCAATCTCTTCCGCCACTTCGTACGATCGCGCAGGCCGTCCGCCGCGCTGCGCCTCGCGCCGATCGCCGCGCGTTTGCACGCGTTTCACCGGCAGCGCACCAAGACCAAGCGAATAGCCGAAACTGGCCGCCAGCTCTTCAAACTGCACCACTCGCCGGGCTTCGGGTTTTTCGTGGATGCGATACAGCGACGGAACGTCCAGGTCTTCGAGCCACGTGGCTATGCACTCGTTCGCCGCCAGCATGAATTCCTCAATCAGCCGATTGGCCCATGTGCGCTCTGCGCGCGTTACGCCGCGCATTTGCCCCTGCTCGTCAAATTCGATGACCGGCTCAGGCAGATCGAAGTCGATCGAACCGCGCTCCTCGCGCCGCTTGTTCATCAGCACGGCGAGCCGTTTCATGCGTTCGAAGTCGGCTACGCGATCGCGATACGCCGCGCGCACTTCCTCATCGCGCTCAAGAATCGCGTGGATCTTGGTGTACGTCATGCGCGCTGCCGAACGAATCACGCCTTCGCCGATCTCGTAGCTCTCGATGCGCCCGCCCGCGTCGAGCTGCATCACACAGCTCAGAACGAGGCGATCCTCACCGGGCCGCAGGCTGCAGATGTCTGTCGACAGCTCCTGCGGCAACATCGGAATCGCGCGGTCGGGAAAATAGACGCTTGTCCCGCGCAGCCTTGCTTCAAGGTCGAGATCCGTTCCTGCGCGGACATATTCCGCTACATCGGCGATGTGGACCTGCAACTCGTAGCCGCCATCCGCGCGTTCGGTCACCAACACCGCATCATCAAAGTCTCGCGCCGTTTCGCCGTCGATGGTGACTATTGGAAGATCTCGAAAATCCCTTCGGCGGGTAACTTCTTCGAGGTCCAAATGCGCAACTGCCCGCGCTTCCGCCAGCACATTTTCAGGAAACACCCGCGGCAGTTGGTGCTTCCGGATCATCATCTCCACATCGACGCCAAAATCGTCCGGATCGCCGAGGACCTCAATCACGCGCCCCACTGGTGGCTTGAACGGAGTAGGCCAGCTTGTGATCTCCACATCTACAATCAACCCTTCGAGGCCCTCCGGGCTTTCACCCCTTGGACGAGCTTTGGTTTCGGGTCCGAGGACGCGATGCGGCGTTGGACCAGTCTCTGCCGACGCAACCACCTCCGCACCTTCAGGAATCACGATGGGCTGCGTCATCCGCTCGTCAAATGGGATCACCACATTCAACGGGTAGCGCTCGCCGCGCGAGTAATGAAACGTCCCCACCACGGTGGGATTTCGCCGCTCCAGCACACGCGCAATGCGGCCCGACCGCTTCCCATCCGCGCGCGGTGGCTCCATCTCAACCAGGACCTGATCGCCCTGCATTGCGCCATTGATTTCGTTGGGAGGAACAAAGATATCGTCGGTCACGCCCGACGCCTGCTGCGCATTCGGCCGCACAAACCCGTATCCGTCGCGATGGAGATCGAGCCGGCCCGCGATGAGGTTGTCGCGCCCACCTGCAAAACTTGCCGACCCGAAATTTACGGCCTTGGGAACGCTCCAGTGCTCGCGATCGACCTTGGTCAGCTCACCGCGCACCGTCAGCCGGGCTAGCTGTTCGAGCAGCAAACGCCGCTCCCGCCCGCCGCCCAGACCCAGTTCGAGCACCAGCTGCTTGTATCCGGCCTTACCCTTCGGCGAGCGCGCAATCCGCGCCACCAGCTCCCGATCCGTCATAGCTCAAGAGTAGGCCAAACGCTCATCAAGCGCTGTGCATGCGCTGATTCTCCCTCCTTCAAACAGCGCCGCACTGCACAAACCAGCGCTACACTCGATCCGAGCCCAGTTCATCTTTGCGATGGAATCCGGCGCGCTCCCGACTGAAAGGAGCATCACCCATGCACACAATCCTCGGCGCAGGCGGCAGCGTCGGCAACGAATTGGTCAGGCAACTCGTCGAGCGCAAGCTCCCCTTTCGCCTTGTAGGCCGCCATCCAGGCAGCGTTTCCGGCGCAGCCGAGACGCGATCCGCCGACCTCACCAGTCAGCACCAGACCATCGATGCCGTCGCGGGATCGAGCATCGTCTACCTGCTCGCCGGTCTCAAGTACAACCGTAAGGTCTGGGCCAAGATGTGGCCGCGTATCATCGACAACGCCATCGAAGCCTGCAAACGCGCTGGCGCCCGCCTCATCTTCTTCGACAACGTCTACATGTACGGGCGCGTCAACGGCTTCATGACCGAACAGACCCCGTACCATCCGTGCAGCAAGAAAGGAGAAATCCGCGCCGCCATCGCGACCACGCTCGCGAATGAATGGAAGGAAGGAACTCTCACCGCAATGATCGCCCGCGCGGCAGATTTCTACGGGCCAGATGCAGAGAACGGCGTTCCCAACGCGATGGTTTTTGGACCAATGAGCCAGGGCAAAAAGCCGATGTGCCTCGTCAATGACGCCCTGCCCCACTCCTACACCTACGTGCCCGACGCGGCGCAGGCGCTGCTGACCCTGGCCGAAAGCCAATCGGCGTGGAACCAGACATGGCATTTACCCACCAGGCCAAATCCTCCCAACGGAAGAGACTTCATCACCGCGGTCTCACACGCGGTGCACCGGCCGGCTGCGTATCGCGTCCTGAGCCGTCCCATGGTCAAGATTGGGGGATTGTTCAATCCTGTCGTTCGCGAAGTCTACGAAATGCTCTACCAGAACGACGCGCCGTACCTCTTCGACTCCTCGAAATACGCGCACGCCTTCGGCTTCCCTGGCACGCCCTACCCAGAGGGCATCCAGGCCACGGCCGCGTCCTACGAATCACCGGCCTGACGCGCCCGCAATCCGCGCCACCAGCTCCCGATCCGTCATATGTCAAGAGTAGGTGTATCGGCAGGGGTCGGCGACGCTTCATTTGGAAGATGCGGCTTTCATTGATTTAAGCGACCGCTTCACGATTTTCATCGGACCGTAAACCGTGATCGCAATCTGCGCACCGACGTCAGCGGCCGCCCGAACCGCGTCCTGACCAACTGCCGACCAGTGAAACCGTCCTTCTGCTGGCGCATCAATTCCAATATCGAAGCTCCGCGTCTTAGCAGAGTCCCATAGTTTCCGCTCCGAACGGGGAAGCGCCTCAATCAGCTTGCAAAATCCCAGAATGATCGATGTCGGAGTCTGGCTGCGCCGCCAAGCCAATTCTAGGTGCGCTTCGTATGTTCTCCTGACTCGACCCACGTACATCTCCCTAATCTTCTCGCCCAGCGCTGTCACTAGCGGCTGCAAATCCCACTTCGAATGAATGTCGAGATCCACATTCATGAAGCGAGTTTTGTCCAGATTGCTAGTATTTATAGGCATTTCCGGAGCCTCACTCTTTCGGTTTTGAAACGGATTCGCAAAACGTTGCTCGGAGGGCCAATACTTACGGCACGTAGCCCGGCCCTCTCAGCGCTTTCCCCGGCAGCGCCCCTGTCATCTTCCCCTCGGCAATCACCGGCACGCCATTCACCAGCACATACTCCATCCCTACTGAAAACTGATTCGGATTCTCATACGTCGCCTTGTCCGTTACCGTCGACGGATCGAACACTACAACATCGGCCCACATGCCTTTCTTCAAGACGCCGCGATCCGTGAGCCGCAGCCTTTGCGCCGGCAGTGCGGAAAATTTGCGTATCGCGTCCGGGAGCGTCAGCGCGTTCTCCTCGCGAACGTATTTGCGAAGGATGCGCGGGAACGTCCCGTAGGCCCGCGGATGTGGATGCTCTGCACCCAGCAGTCCCTCGGGCGAAGTCCCCTGCGAGTCGTTGTCCACTGAAACCCATGGCTGCTTCAGCGCCAGCACCACATCGGGCTCATCCATTCCGAAGACCGCTACCTCGGTGAACGCCTTGTCCTTGACGAGCAGGTCGCACAGCGCGTCAATTGGGTCTTCATGCCACAACGCCGCCACCTCTGACAGCCGCTTGCCCTGTAGCGGCAGCAGCTCGGGATTCTGCACCACCGCAATCAGAATCGCCTCTGGCCCCGGAATCTCCTGCCACTCGTTGTCCCAGTCCTCGCCCGCCGACTCCTTGCCCGTCGTGGTCATGTCTTTGCGAATCCGCGCTCGCGCGGCCGGATCCTTCAACCGGGCCACTAATTGAGCATCGCCGCCATCGTGCGCCCACGGCGGAATGAAAGCGGAGAAGGTGTTGAACCACGCCGTGTACGCGTACGTATTCGCGCTGATGTCCACGCCTGCCGCGCGCGCCGCGTCGATCTTCGCCACGATCTGCGGCATCTTGCCCCAGTTCGCTTTGCCGGCGGCCTTCAGGTGCCATATCTCGACAGGCAGATGCCCCTCGCGCCCGATCCGTGCTGCCTCATCGATCGACTCGAGCACCGCGTCGCCTTCGCTGCGCATGTGCGTCGCACAGATGCCGCCATACTGACCCGCCACACTCGCCAGCGCAATCAGCTCGTCCGTCTTGGCGTAGGGAGCGGGCGCGTACTGCAACGCCGTGGACAAGCCCACCGCGCCGTCCTTCATGGCATCCGCCACCAGCCCCTTCATCTGGGCCAACTGTGCCGCCGTCGGCTGTACATTCGCATCGCCCAGCACCATGCGCCGCACCGAGGTTGCGCCCACATAGCTGGCGAGATTGATGCCCATCCCCTGCTTTTCAATTCGCGCAAAATACTCGCGCAGCGTGCGCCAATCGGGTGTCAGGTGGTAATGCTCATAGCCCGCGCGGTCCGCGGCCAGCATGGCGTCGTTCACAGGCGCAACCGAATTGCCCTCACCTGTGATCTCAG